>CAYPOX010000038.1:0-19955 GCA_964412525.1 uncultured Caulobacterales bacterium | reverse complement strand
CCCACCGCGCCGAGATCTGCATCGACAAGCTCTACTCGCCCGACGGGCCGGCGGGGCGGCTCGGCCTGGTCGAATTTCGCGGTTTCGAAATGCCGCCGCACGCCGAGATGAGCTTGGCGCAGAGCCTGTTGATGCGGGCGCTGATCGCGCGGTTTTGGAACCATCCCTACACGGCGAGCTTCCGGCCGTTCGGCACGGCGCTGCACGACCGGTTCATGCTGCCGCACTATGTGTGGGCGGATTTCGTCGAGGTGCTGGCCGAAACCTCAGAAGCGACGGGCGTCACGCTCGAACCCGCGTGGTACAAGCCGCATTTCGAGTTTCGTTTCCCAAAGGTCGGCGACTTCCAAGCGGCGGAACTATCGGTGGAGCTGCGTTCCGCCCTGGAACCCTGGCACGTCTTGGGCGAGGAGGGCGTCGTCGGCGGCACCACGCGCTTCGTCGATTCCTCGGTCGAACGCTTGCAAGTGCAGGTGACCGGCGAGGTTTCCGACCGTTACACGGTCGCCTGCAACGGCTACGCCCTGCCGCTGCAACCGACCGATCGACGCGACGCGCGGGTGGCGGGCGTGCGGTTCCGCACCTGGTTGCCGGCCAGCAGCCTGCACCCCACCATCCCGCCGCACGGGCCCTTGGTTTTCGACATCGTCGATCTTTGGAACGGGCGTTCGCGCGGCGGCGGGACCTATTACTCGGAACATCCCGGAGGTCGCAATCCGGAGACGCGGCCCGTCAACGCGCTTGAAGCGCAAGGTCGGCGCCTCGCCCGGTTCGAAGCGATCGGCCACACGCCGGGTCCGTTCGACATACGGCGTCCGGCGCCCCATCCAGCCTTCCCCGCAACTCTGGACTTGCGGCGGGCTTAGATCGCGCGCTTCCGGCGTCGATCCGTCGCTGTGACGGGATCCGTGGGCGTCAGGCAAACCCTATCCGGCGGCGACGCGCGCGGCAAAGATCGACGCGCCTTTCATGATTGTTTGATGTAATGCGCACGCGGTGAGGTCGGCGGCCCGAAACCGCCTGGGAATCCGCGCCCGTTCGCGGCCCGAAAGGACTTGGCATGGGCTTTATCTTGATCCGAGTCTGGGCCCTTCTCACCGGCATCGTCCTGATCATGCTGGGCAACGGCATGCATTTCACGCTGATCGGCCTGCGCGGCGGCATTGAAGGCTTTTCCGCCGCGGAACTGTCGATCGTGACGTCCGGTTACTTCGTGGGCTTCCTGTCCGGCGCCCGCGCCACGCCCGCCTTGATCCGCCGGGTGGGCCATGTGCGCGTTTTCGCGGCTTTGGGCAGCTTCACGTCGGCGGGGGTGATCGCCCTGCCGCTGCTCGCCGAGCCCGTTTCTTGGACCGTTTTGCGGATTCTGCTTGGCTTCTGCATGTCGGGAATCTACGTCGCCGCGGAAAGCTGGCTCAACGCCGCCTCCACCAATGAAACGCGCGGCAAAGTGCTCTCCGCCTACATGATCGCCCAGACGCTCGGCATCATCGGGGCCCAAGCGATCCTGGCCTTGGGCGATGCAGGCGCCTCGGATTTGTTCATCGTGGCGTCGATTTTGGTGTCCGTGTCGTTTGCGCCGATTCTCCTCTCCGCAGCGCCGTCGCCCACGACCGAGGTGGCGCGGCCGATGCCGCTTCGGACCCTGTTCGCCAACTCTCCGCTCGGGACCGTCGGCATTTTTCTGCTCGGGAGCGCCTATGCGATCCAATCGGGTATGGGCGCGGTGTTCGCGGCGCAGATCGGCATGTCCGTGGGCCAGGTCTCCTTGTTCATTGCGACCCTTTTCGCGGGCGCATTGGTTCTGCAATACCCGATTGGCTGGCTGTCCGATCGGCTCGACCGACGCAAGCTGTTGTTGGCGGCGGCGATCGTGGGCGGCGGCTTCTGCATCCTCGGCTATGTGGGCGGCGAGCAACTGGCGGTCTTGCTTCTCTGCGCGTTCATGGTCGTCGGCGGGACGACGCCGCGCTACGCCCTGCTCCTTGCCTATACGAACGATTTTCTTGACGCGGACGATATGCCCGCCGCCTCCGGCGGTCTCGTCTTCACATTCGGGCTGGGCGCCATTCTCGGCCCCGTATTGGCGGGTTGGGCGATGCAGCGATCCGGACCGTTCGCCTTTTGGTTGACGCTCGGCGCCACCTTTTCGATCATCGTTCTTTATGCGTGTTATCGGATGACTCAAAGGCAGGTCGTCCCGGTCGAAGAAACAGAAAGCTATATCAGCGTCTTGCCGACCGCCTCGCCAATCGCGGTGGAGGCCGCGGGCGTTTGGGCCGTCGAGCATGCCGAATCCGAACGGGACGGCGAAGCGGCCGAAGATCCGAGCGCCGCTTAGGCCTGTGCAAGCGACGGACGAGACGGGCGCATCAGGTCGCCGCCATCGGACCGCAGCGCGCCGTCATCCCAGTCTCCGCGAGAAAAGTTACTGTCTCGACCGCCTGGCAGGGGGCTTGGGGATACGCGCGAAACGGCCTTCCGACTGACTTTCATTACCATACCAAGTGTGCCACGATCCGGCTCTGAGGAGCGCAGGAAAAAGCGCTTCCAAGGGAAAAGGGGAGGATCATGCGTAAAGCCGATTGGAAATGCGGCGCGGCCATCTTGGCGGTGTCGATCGCGGCGTTCGGCCCGGCCGGCGCGCAAGAGTTGGAAGAGATCTTGGTGACCGCGCAAAAGCGCGAACAGTCCCTGGAGGACGTGCCGATTTCGCTTTCCGTTCTTTCGGGCGATGAATTGCAGGGCCGGACCATCAATCGTTTCGACG
This sequence comes from uncultured Caulobacterales bacterium, assembly GCA_964412525.1. Classification (GTDB taxonomy): domain Bacteria; phylum Pseudomonadota; class Alphaproteobacteria; order Caulobacterales; family CAYPOX01; genus CAYPOX01. The sequence continues at coordinate 17,185 of CAYPOX010000038.1, read as the reverse complement.
ATCTGCAGTTGTCGGTCCCCAATTTTCAAGTCACGCAAACGGGTATCAGTACGCAGATGTATATCCGCGGCATCGGCACGGGCAATGATCCCGCCTTCGAACAATCGGTCGCGCAATTCGTCGACGGCGTCAGCTATGGCCGCGGCCGCCTGACCCGCGCGCCGTTTTTCGACCTGGCGCGGGTCGAGGTGCTGCGCGGGCCCCAGTCGGTCCTTTTCGGCAAGAACACCACCGCCGGCGCCCTGAATTTGGTGACGGCCACGCCGGGCGAAGAACTTGGCGGATACGTCAACACGACCTTCGTGCCTGAATTCGGCCAGTATCAAATCGACGCCGCCCTCGACATTCCGGTCGTGGAGTCCCTGAGCGTGCGGGTCGCCGGCCGCTTTTTCGAGAGCGACGGCTTTGTCGAAAACCCCTTCCAAGGCCGCGACGAACCGGAGCGGCAAGAACGCGCCACGCGGATCACGGCCGTGTTCGATCCGGTTGAACGCTTCCAAGCGACCCTCAAGATCGAACACAATCGGTTCGACACGGCGGGCCGGGAGATCGAAGTGGTCAGAGACGACGCGACCGTCGCCCTGCCTGACGGCACTCCGCTGACCTATCAATTGGCGCTTGCGGGAGCGGGACTTCCCGGGGCGTTGACGAACACGGAGTTCGATTTCATCCGCGACGCCAATTCCGAAGAAATCTCCGACAACGATCTCCTCACGGTCAATTTCACCACGGACACCCGCTTTGAATTGGGCACGCTGACCACGGTGACGGGTTACCTCACCTATGAGCGCGACGAGCTGGCGGATCTGGATTTCACCAATGTCTTCATCCTGACCGGTCTCATCGACGAGGAATATGACCAGTTCAGCCAGGAAGTCCGCTTCAGTTCGACGCTCGATCGACGCGTCAGCTGGACCGTGGGGGCCTATCTGCAATCGAGCGAGTTGAGGAATGGCGACATCACCGGCTTCGGCCCGGACATCGCCAATTTGGGCTTCGCGCCTCTCGCCAATGTCGGCATAGAACGGCAATACGAGCAGGACGCCTTCGCAATCGCCGCGTTCGGCGAAGCGACTTGGAACATCATCGAGCCCCTGCGCCTCGTGGTCGGACTGCGCTACACCTATGAAGAGAAAGACGCGACCCGCATCATCACGGCGACCACCGATCCGTTGCGTTTCGGCGCGTCTCTGACGGCGGATCCCGTGGCCATCGGCATCATTTCGGGCCCGTTGGGCGTGGATCTCAACAATCCGGGGGCCGCCGGGCACAACCTTGACCAAACGCGCGAGGAAGACCGTCTCACGCCGTCCGTGCGTTTGGAGTTCGACGTCACCGAGGACATCCTACTCTTCGCCTCCTACAGCGAAGGCTTCAAAGGCGGCGGTTTCGACGTGCGCGGCAACAGCAGCGCCTTCTTCGAGTTCGAAGAGGAGATCGTCGACTCGTTCGAAGGCGGCTTCCGGGCGGGCTTCTTAAACGGTCGCGGGCAGATCAACGCCACCGGCTATTTCGCCCAGTATCAAGACCTCCAGATCAGCCAATTCGACGGCACGATCGGCTTCAATGTGGGCAATGCGGGCGAAACGGAAGTCCTTGGCGTTGAGGTGGACGGACGCTTCGCGATCACCGAGAATCTTCAGATGAGCGCGGCCGTCTCGTTCCTGGACTTCGAGTTCACGGATTTCACGCGCGGCAATTGCCATTTCGGTCGCGAGCCTGACGGCGACGTGATCAACGGCGTGCCGCTCTGCGACTATACGGGCCAACGCGGGCGCTACACGCCTGAGTTCACGGCCTATGCGTCGCTTGATTATGCGCGTCCCTTGAATGACTGGCTTGGCCTCGCCGCGGGCTTGGACCTCGGCTACACAGGTTCTCACAACATCCACGACAATTTGGATCCGCTCGGCGATGTGGACGCCTATGTCATCCTCGACGCGCGGCTCGCGCTTGTCGGCGACTTCTGGGAAGTGGCGTTCCTCGGGCGAAACCTTTTGGACGAAGAGATCCTGACCTTTGCGGCCAATGTGCCCTTCGCCAGCAATGCGGGGGCGAACACCCAATATGCGGTGCCGCTGCCGCCGCGGACCATTGGCGGACAGGTGTCCTTCAGGTTCTAAGAGAAGGCCCCGGCGCGGCGCGCCGGGGCTTTGTCATCCGTCCTGAGATCCGATGGCCGGGCGATGAATCAACGTCTCGGCGTAGTCCGGCAAGGCCGAGGTCCCGGCGATTTGCCCGTCGATCACGCCGCGGTCGAAGTAATCCCGCCAACCGGAGATCAACTCCCCGCGGAAGTCCACCACGCCCGCATAGGGCACAAGGATGCGCTTTCCGTCCGGCGTGTCGAAATCCTCCGTCGCCTCGTAAAACAGCGTCGTCGCGGTCTCCGCATGGTCGAACACGCGAAGCCGACTGTGGATGCAGACCTGCCCATACGCTTTGAGAAACGCCACCGCCGCCTCACGTCCGATCGCAGGCGGCTTGGTCGTCGCCGAGAAGTGCCAGACCACATCGGGCGTCAGCCTAGCGGCGACCCCGTCCAAGTCTCCGCGTTTCCAATCGGCGATCAGGTCAAGAAACAGATCGATCTTCGCCATATGCGTCACCCTTCCCCCACGGCGCGCAGGCCGGCGGCCGCCGCCGCATGGGCGCTTTCCGTTTTCAGACGACCGGCGTCGTCCGCCAGCTTGGCGCGCACGCTCTCCGCTGAGGCGAGCGGCGTTCGGGTCCGTTGATAGGCGTGAGCGGAACGCGGCTTGCGGTCGAACCACAGCGCGCCTTCGACCGGATCGGGACGCTGGGCGAGCAACCAAAGCGCCGTATCCGCGCCCTGTTCGGGCGTGCGCAAGATCCGTCTCAAATTCTTGCGAAAGACCGGAAGCGACCGCTGGACGCCGGGCGTATCGACCCAACCGGGATGCAACGTATAGGCCCGCGCCGGCGCGCGTTCCCGCGTCCAGGCGTCGGACAAGACGATCTGCGCGCGCTTGTGGGTGGCGTAAGCGGCGAAGCCGTTGAAGCCTTCCGCGCCTTGCTCCATGAAATTGAGGTTTTGCGGCGCGTTGTAGAGCCCGCCGGACGCCATGTTGAGGATTGTCGCGTCGGATGCGAAGCGCCCTTCGGTGAACAGCGTCTCCGCAAGGATATAGGGGCACAGAATGTTGATCGCATACATCCGATCGATCCCCTCCTTTGTGGCGGAGAACGCGTGATCCAACACGCCCACATTGTTGACGAGCGCGTCGAGAACGACGCCTTCCTCCACAAGACCGTCGATCAAAGCGAGGGTGTCGGACGCCAGAGCGAGATCGGCGCGCCAGGGTCGGATGGAGCCTGGCAGGTTGGCGGCCGCCGCGCGCATGGCCTTCAACTTGTCTTCACTGCGGCCGACGACGTGGACTGAGGCCCCGCTTTCGCAGGCCAATTGGGCGATCGCCGCCCCGATCCCGTCCGTCGCCCCTGTGATCAGGATTTTCTTGCCCTTCAGAGCATCAAAATGCGGCCGGCTCGGCAGCCCGCGCAGGCGATAGCCGATCTGGGTGAAGGGGATCAGAAACCGACCGTAAAAATTCAGCGCTTTCGACATAGCGGTAAAGGCCTTTCGTGGCGCTTGGTTTTTTGACGCTAGCGACCGTCCCAAACTTGCACAACCATACCCAGATCGGAGACAAGAGGACCTTATTCGAACGCAATGGGAGGAGGTCGACAATGGCGACGCCCCAAGCCGTGCCCACGGCGCTTTACGACACCCACCGAGCCGTTCTTGAGCGCGCGCTCCAAGCCTGCGCGACACGGGCGTTTTTCAGCCCGTTCAAGGAGTCGCCAAGCCGGAAACTTCACGGCGAAGAACGCCCGGTGGAAGGCGAAGCGCGCTTCAACGCCATGCTCGGCAAGCCGTTCGATCTCGATCAACCGGGCACGGTGGGCGAGATCGGGCATGAAATCTCCCCCTACACGCGCCGTCCCTTGGGCGTGCGCTATCCGAAATCAGATCCGGACCAATTGTTCGCCGCCGCCAAGGCCGCGATGAAACCGTGGAACCGTTTGACGGCGGAGGAGCGCGCCGGCGTCTGCTTGGAAATGTGCTTCGATCTTGAAGAACAGACCTTCGCCAACGCCCACGCCACCATGCACACGGCCGGCCAATCCTATCTGATGGCCTTTTCCGGAAGCGGGGCCAACGCGCTCGATCGCGGAGTCGAGGCGCTCGCCTACGCCTACAAAGCGCTGAAAGACGTGCCCCAGAATGCGCAATGGGAGAAAGACTTCGGCCGCACCGGGATGGTGACGCTCAAAAAGAGCTATGTCACGCGGCCGCGCGGCGTGGCGGTGGTCGTGTGCTGCGCGACCTTTCCCCTCTGGAACGCCTATCCGGCGGTGTTCGCCAATCTGATGACCGGGAACGCCGCAATTCTAAAACCCCATCCAAACGGCGTCCTGCCCGTCGCCATGGCGGTGAAACGGATGCGGGAAACGCTCATTCGTGCGGGACTGGATCCGAACATGGTTTTGCTCGCCGCCGATGAGCGAGAGGAACCAGTCACGATTCCGCTGCTCAAGCATCCGGACTGCGCGATCATTGATTACACCGGAAGCCAGCGCTTCGGCCTCTGGATCGAGGAGCATTGCGCCGACAAGCTCGTCTATACTGAAACCGCCGGCTGCAACGCCGCCGTCGTGGAGTCCTCCGACAATCTCAACGCCGCGATCGGCGGTCTTGCGAATGGCGTGTGCGGTTTCTCCAGCCAGATGTGCACCAGCCCGCAAAACGTTCATGCGCCCGCGAGCGGCGTCCGCGATGGGGCCGAAATGCTGGACTTCGACGCCTTCGCCGCCCGGTTCGTCGACGCGATCGAACGGCGTGTCGCCGATCCGGCGAAGGCGGCCGGCCTATGCGCCACGGTTCAGGCCGCAGACACGCTGACCCTTATCGAAACCATGCGCGAAAAGGCGAACGCGGCGGGCGCGAAGGTTCTGTTGGACAGCCGCCCCTACCCGCATCCGAATTTCCCGGACGCACAGACCGCGACGCCGATGGTGATCGAGGTGACGCCCGACCAGCTCGACCTCTACGGCGAAGAGGTGTTCGGACCTGTCTGTTTCCTCATCCGGGAACCGAGCGCGGAGGCGGCGCTTACCAACGCCGCAACGATCGCCAAGACCCGCGGCGCCATCGCGTCCTATCTTTACTCGGCGGACCCCGAATTCAAAGCCGACGCCCAGGACGCGTTCGCGGAGGCCGGCGCGTCGCTTTGGATCAATATGGACGACCGGATGCCGATCAATTTCGCCGCGGCCTACAGCGACTATCACGTCACGGGGCTCAATCCGGCGGGCAACGCCTGCCTTGCGGACCTCGCTTTCGTGGCGGACCGGTTTCGGATCGTGCAGTTCCGCGAGCCGGTTCCAGCCGCGGCGGCATGACGAACGCCCGGCCGCTCCTCGATCAGCCCGGGACGGAAATCCTCGAGGCTTGGCGCCGTCAGGACGGCGGCGTCATGGGCGGCTATCCGGATTTGATCGGCCTGCGGATCGAATCGTTCGAGCCCGGAAAGGTGCGCCTTCTCTGCACTGCGACGGCCGGCCACGCCAATCTGATGGGCGCCGTCCATGGCGGCGTGTTTGCCGGTTTGATGGACGCGGCCACCGGTTGCGCGCTGCTCTCCTTGCTGGGACCGGAGGAACGTTTCGCCACCGCGGACCTGCATATCCGCTATCTCGGCGGCGCGCCGGCGGACGGACGGGAACTGGCCGCGCACGCGGAGGTCATCCGCAAGGGCCGCACCCTGGCCATCGCAGAGGGCCGCACCCTGGCCATCGCAGAGGGCCGCGTGCTGGACGCGGGCGACTCGGATACGCTTTACGCGCGCGCGTCAGCTTCCATGGTGATCAAGCGGTCGAGCTGACGTCGACGAGGGCCGCCCGCACCTCGCGGCGCACGACCTTGCCGACCGGATTGCGTGGAAGCGAAGCCACCCGATGGATGCGCTTCGGCGCGGCGGCGGCGCCGATGGCGTCCTTGGCGGCCGCGATCAAGGTTTCGTTCCCCACGCCGGGGTCGGCGATCACCGCCGCCTCCACCCGCTCGCCCCAATAGGCGTCGTCCACGCCAAAGGCGCAAACCTCGCGAACCCCGTCGACGGCGAGCAAAGCCGCCTCCACCTCCGCGGGATACACGTTAAAGCCGCCCGAAATGATCATCTCCTTGGCGCGCCCGCGGATGAACAAATGGCCATCCGCGTCCAGCGATCCAAGATCGCCGGTGCGCAACCAACCCTCCTTCATCGGAAACGGCTCGCCGGTCAGATAGCGGTCGGCGACGAGCGGCCCCTTGGCGAGAATCTCGCCGACGTCGCCCGGCCTCACCGCGCCGTCAATACGAACCTCCGTCGTCGGACATGGCCGACCCACGCTGCCGCTTTTGCCGGTCTCAGCCATTTCGGCGGCGGCCATGGCAGCGATGGCCACGGGCGCTTCGACCTGCCCATACATGACGCCGATCTTGTTTCCGAAGGCGGCCTCGGCTTGCGCGATCTGATGGGTCGACATCGGCGCAGCCGAGTAAATCAGCTCACGGAGCATCGGGAACCGGCTGGGCCGAGCTCCAGGTCGCGCCATGAGTTTCACAATGAGGGTCGGCGGCATGAAGGCGACCGAAACTTTCCGATCCGCCATAAGGTCGAGCGCGGCGTCAGCGTCGGCATGCGCCAAAATCTCATGGCGCCCGCCCGCGAGCAGGATCGGAAACAGCAAATGAAACGCGCCGTGGGACAAGGGCGCGACCGCGAGGTTCACATCGTCCGCGTCGAACCGAAACACGGCTTGGAGATCATCCGCCGCCGTCGTGAGCATGCCTTGGGTTTGCACCACCGCTTTCGACCGGCCGGTCGTTCCGCCGGTGAGTTTTACGGACATGGGCGCCGTCGGATCGTCGATCAAAGGCGGGGCGGATGCGGATGGCGCGGCGAGCGCGTCCAAGCCCGTGGGATCGCCGCCTCGAAATTCGGCGACCGGACATGGTTTTCCCGGATCGACTGCGTCGGCACAGGCCTGGTCGAGCAGCAAAAGGGCCGGCTCCAACCGACTCAAAACCGCCATGTTGAACGCCCTCGCGGCCTTCGCGTTCAACGGCGCCCAAACATGACCGGACAGAAAGACGCCCAACATGGCGACCACATGCTCGGCGTGATTGGCCGAAAGCGTGGCCACCAAGCGCGGTTTCGCTGACGCGATCCGCTTGGCCAGGCCGACCCCCAGCGCGCTCGCCCGCGCCGCCAACTCGGCATAGGTGAGCGTCGCGCCGGCATCATCGACCAAAGCGACCGCATCGGGCCGGCGCGCCGCGACCTCCAGAAAACGGCGCGGGAGGCTGGGTTTCACGCGGAGGGACGCTCCAAAATCGTCACCACGGTCGCCGCCTCCTCCACGTCCAAGAAACCGCCGCCATTCTCCGCCGCCGCGATGCGGGCGTTCTCCACCTGCCGCGCGCCCGCCTCGCCGCGAAGATGGAGGCAAAGCTCATGGATCTGCGCCAAACCGGTGGCGCCGACGGGATGACCTTTGGAGACCAAGCCGCCCGATGGATTCACGGGGATGCGGCCCCCCAACCGCGTCGCGCCGGACTCCGTATAGGGCCCGCCCTCGCCGGGCCGACAAAAGCCGAGATTCTCGATCTGTTGGATCTCCGCATAGGCGGTGGCGTCATGCACTTCGGCCACATCCACATCGTCCGGACCGATCGCAGCGGCTTCATAGGCGCGGCGCGCGGCGCAGGCCCCGATATGGCTTTCAAAGTTGCGCGGACCGCGCGGCGATGCGGAGACCAGCTCCACAGCCCTCACAACGATCGCTCGCGAACGATCCATAAGCGCGCTCGGCGCGCATAGGACGATCGCTGCAGCGCCGTCGCTCATCGGCGCGCACATGGACCTTGTGAACGGCCAGACGATCGGCTTGTCCGCGAGCACCTCATCCACCGTCATGGGCGTTCGGTATTGGGACATAGGATTGTGGGCCGAATGATCATGATTCTTCGCCGCCGCCGCCGCCATCTGGCGCTGGGTCGTGCCGAAGCGCTCCATATGGAGCCGCGCTTGCCCCGCATAGCTGTCCATGAAGAAGCTTCGGGTCGTGGCCACGTCGTCCTGGGCGGCCTCCGGCGCCATCGCCATGCCCCAACGCATGACGTCCCCATGGGCGCGTTCGATCGTCTCGATATCCGTGCCGCCGCGGAACGCAGCCTGCATGGCGTCCGGTTTGTCGGGAAAAACCATCTTCTCCGCACCGACCGCCAACACCACCTCGTAGAGACCTGCGCGGATGGCCGTAGCCGCCAGCATCACGGCGGTCGACCCGCTGGCGCAGGCGTTCTCCACATTGACGATGGGGACGCCGTGGACACCAGCCGCGCGCAAGGCGATCTGTCCGCGTACGGTGTTTTGGCCTTCGAGCATCGGTTGGCGTGTGTTGGCGAAAAACGCCGCCTCGATCCGTCCTGGCCCGAAACCCGCGTCCTGCAACGCGACGGCCACGGCTTCCGCCGTCAGATCCTTCACCGAACGGGTCAGGTGCTTGCCCATCCGGGTCATCGCGGACCCGGCGATGACCGGCCGGCTCATTGTGCGGCGGCGGACGAGGCGTCAGCTTCGACCGCGACGTCCATCAAGCGATCGCGCATGACCTTGCCAAGCGCGTTGCGCGGCAAAGACTCGGCGAACGCCAGGCGTTCCGGCCATTTGAACTTGGCGACGCCTTCCGCCTCCAGAAACGCCTTGACCGATTCAAGGTCGAGGCTTGCGCCGGGCTTCGGCGTCGCGACCAGGCAGACCTTTTCGCCCATCATCGCGTCCTCATAGGCGCACACGGCGCATTCGAGAATCGCCGGATGGGCCGAAAGGATCATGTCCAATTCCTCGGGCGAGATGTTCATGCCGCCACGGATGATCAAGGCCTTCCGTCGACCGACGAACCGATAATAGGCCGCCTCTTCCCCATCGCCTGCGATTTGGAACAAATCGCCCGTGCGGAAGAACCCATCCTGATCGAACACCTCGTCTTGGGCGGCGCGGTTGAGATAGCCGTCAAAGACGTTCGGACCACGGATCAAAAGCTCGCCGCTCTCGCCCGGGCGCGTGATCACGCGGTCGCCGTCCCGCCAATCAACGAGCTTCGTCTCACAGCGCGATCCGAAGCGATTGGTCCAGGTGAACTCCGACACCCCGAAACGGGGGAACACGGCGGCGCGGCGCTCCGGGTCGGGCACCTCCAAGGGGCCGCCCACAAGACCGACGCCCTCATTCGAGCCAAAGAAGTTGATCACCTCAATGCCGAACTTGTCTTTGAATCCGCGCACCATCCACGGATCCAAGGGCGCGCTGCCGGACGCGATGTATCTCACCCGCGATAGGTCCGCTTGTTTATGAAGCGCTTCGGTCTTCATGAAGATGTTCAGGACCGCCGGCGGGGCGATCGTGTACTGGACCGCTTCCTCCGCGATCTGGCGCAAATAGGTCGGCAGATCGAAGGGATGGTGCAGCACTAAGGTCCCGCCATTTTGGGGCCAGAAGAAAAGGAAACCCGACAGCGCCGCCATATTGGTGAGCGGAAACGGGTTCAGCATCGCCGCCGGCTCGCCGAGCGGCACAGCGTCTTGCACCGCGATGGTTTGCGCGAACCAATGGCCGTGATGGCGCGGCACGCCCTTCGGGGTGCCGGTGGTCCCAGATGTCCAACAGACCGTCAGTATGTCTTCCGGTTGTCCGGCGGCGTGCGGCCGCACGGCGGGAGCCGACGCGTCCAGCGTCATGGCCCCATAGCCAGAGGCCTCGTCACCAAACGCGAACCGCCGCACGCCGTCTGGAATCGCCTCGTCGCGCGGCCCGGCGAAGGCTTCGCCCTTAAAGGCGCCGACGGTGAGAAACGCGCGGGGTTTCAGTTGTTTGCAGGCGTCGGCCAATTCATGCCGGCCATATTGCATCGGGACCGGGCTGAGCACGACGCCGAGCCGCGACAATGCGAGATAGAGGATCGCCAGCTCCGCCGTGTTCGGCAATTGCGCCAAGACGGCGTCGCCGCGTTGGATGCCTTCCCGATCCAAGGCGAGCGCGAGATTGTCGGCCATCACGCCGACCGCCTCATAATCCAAGCGCAACGGATCGCGCCCGATCAACGCGTCGGTGTCCGGCGGATCGACCAGCGCGAAGCGCTCCGGATGGGCCGCACGGGCGGCGTCAAAGACCCCGTGAAGCGTGCGCCCGTCCCACCAACCTTTGGACCGATAGTCTTCGCGTCGTGCTTCCGCAGCCGAGTCTGTGGCCATGGTCAACCGCGCCCTCCCTAAGACTTTTTGTGACTTTCATAATCAAACCTTGTGTCTCGGCCCGCGGCAAGTCAAATGTCGGGAAAGGTCGCTTGTGGTGCCTTATGGACCTGAGCGACGGCGAAGGATTTGCGCAAAGACGATGAAGGCCGTCCTCGAACCCCCATCCAGCGAGACGAAGCTGGTCCGATGCTGCTCGATTTGGCGCGCGCTGGAGGACGTCGGCGACGTACCGGTGATGCTGATCCTCGAAGCTGCATGGTTGGGGGAACGCACCTTTGACGGCTTTCGTCGCCGCACCGGCTTGCTGAAGGCGCTTTTGAGCCAACGGCTCAAGCACATGGTGTCCGCAGGGTTGATGGAGAAGCGTCCCTATTGCGAGCGCCCGGTTCGGCACCAATACCGCCTCACGGCGAAGGGACGCGACCTGTATCACGTCGCGCTCGCCATGCTGCGATGGGAGACGCGTTGGGGACCGAACGACGCGAAATTGCGGGTCCGATTGGATCACACCCTATGCGGCGCATCGGACATCGAACCCACCCCCTATAGCCGCTCGACGGGGCGACCCTTCACGGCGCGGGACGTATCCTGGCGCACGGGACCGGGCCTCGGCTGGATCGTGCCGCAGCCGAGTCGACGTCGCCGCCAGCGCGGCCAAGACGGGCTCAATCGCCCGGACTCGAACCTGTTGGACACGATCGTCCAGGTCTTGGGCGACCGCTGGGCGTCTCTGGTTCTCCGGTCGATCTTCACGGGTTTCCGACGCTATGACGAAATCCAAAAGGACTCCGGCGCGGCGACAAACATTTTGGCCGAACGGTTGCAATGGTTGATCGACATGGCGCTGATCGAGAAGCGCCTCTATTCCAACGCGCCGCCGCGGCATGAGTATCGGCTTACGGAGCCTGGGTTGGACTACTATCCGGTGCTTGTGATGCTGATGACCTGGGGCGATCGCTGGCACCAATCGCCCGAGGGCGCGCCGCTTCTTCTCTTCGACCGGGCGACGGGCGCGCCCCTGGACCCGGTTATGGCGTGTCCCGCATGCGGCGCGCCGCTGGCGCCGGAAGACGTGCGTTTCACCGTCGACGACGCGCGCATGCGTGCTACGCTTGCATAAACGTACCGACCTGATCCGACGGAGATCCCATGCTTGCCCACTCGGCGTCCCGCCGACGCGCCGTCCTCGTCACCGGAGCCGGCAAAGGCCTCGGCCGCGCCTTCGCAATCGCCTGCGCCGCGCGCGGAGACGCGGTCCTTGTGAACAACCGCCAACGGCCGGGCGCGTCCGACAGCGCGGCGGAGACGGTCGCCGCGATTCAAGCGTCGGGCGGCGTTGCGGCCGCGGAGCGCAGCGACGTGACCGATCCGGGCGCGCCTGAAGCGATCGCCGCCGCGGCGCAAAACGCGTTCGGCGGTCTGGACGCTGCGATCCTCAATGCAGGGATCGACGGCCCGGCGGCCCGTTTCGACGATCTCGCCGCCTCGGACTTCGACGCCGTCCTTGAAACCAATTTCCACGCCCAGATCCGCCTGGTGCGCGCGCTGCTCCCGATGGTTGAGGCGTCCCCGCAAGGCCGGCTTGTGGTCGTCGCGTCGGTCGCCGGATTGCACGGGCTCAAAGGCCGCTCCGCTTACGCCGCGTCCAAAGCGGCGCTGACGGCGTTTGCGCGCAGCCTGGCGGCGGAACACGCCAAAGCGCCGCTGCGCGTCAATGTCATCGCGCCCTATGCGGCGACGCGCATGACCGCCGATGCGTTGAGCGGTGAAACGGCCGAAGTCTTTTCCGCGGATTCCGTTGCGCCGTTCGCCGCCTGGCTGGCGTCCGAGGATTGTCCGCGCACAGGCGATGTGTGGGTCTGCGGAGCGGGGGCCGCCCGACCGGCTGCGATGATGGAGGCTCAGGGCGGACCGTTGCCGCTGAGTTTCGACGGATCGGAGGCGATCGACGCGCTGGCCCCGTTTGACGCGCCGCGAACCTTCAAACACGCCGGCGAGGCTTTCGCCGACTTCGCCGCGCATTTCGGGTCAAATCGATGATCCAGGACGTTCTGGTCGCCTATGCCGTCGCCTACGCGGCGATCATGATCTGTGTGACGGCGCTTTGGGCGGTCAGCCTGCGGATTCGCGACATCAGCATCATCGACCTGTTCTGGGGTCTCGGCTTTGTCGTGATCGCGGCGGTTGTCTTCGCGGCCTTGCGGCCGGCTTCCCTCTACGCCCTGGCGGTCGCCGCCATGCCGACGCTCTGGGCCGCGCGCTACAGTTCCCACATCTTCCCGCGCAATTGGGGCAAGGGCGAAGATCCGCGCTATGCGAAGCTCCGCAAATGGGTTCCGGAAGGCCGCGCCTTCGCATGGTTCTCCCTTAAACAGGTCTTCTTGTTGCAAGGTCATGTGATGGTCGCCATCGCCAGCCCGGTGATCGTCGCCATGGCGTTGGACGGTCCCATGCACATGCCGGCTTTGCTGTATCTTGGCGCGGCGGTCTGGGCGGCCGGCGTCGGGATCGAGGCGGTCGCCGACGCCCAATTGAAAGCCTTCAAACGGGACCCGTCCAACCGAGGCTTGGTGCTCGACCGCGGCCTCTGGCGCTACAGCCGCCACCCCAATTATTTCGGCGACGCCCTCATGTGGTGGGGAATCTGGATCGCCGCCAGCGCGAACTTCTGGGCCGCGCCGACCGTCATCGGTCCAATCCTGATGACCCACTTCCTCGTCAACGTCACCGGCGTCGCGACGCTCGACAAAAAAATGGCGAAGGAAAAGCCCGGCTACCGGGCCTATATGGCGCGCACCAGCGGCTTTGTGCCTTGGCCGCCCAAGCAGGCCGCAGACGACGCGGGATGAGCGCCCGCGCCGCCGATCCGCCTACGCCGCGATCTGGTCGCCGCGCGCCCACACGCCGTGAAAACCCGCCGGCACGCGGCCCGGCAGCTTCACCCGCGCGCGCGGACCCGCCGCGAAATCCTGCGCGTCGAAGATCAAGGCCTCAGATTTTCCCGAAGCGCTGTCGGTCACGAAGGTCAATACGTAGCCGTCGTCCTCGTCTTGCGCATTGATCCGTGGCGCGAAAGCAGGCTCGGAGCCAAAAACGCCGTCGCCGAACATCCACGCGTCCGAACGGCCGCTGTCGAGATCGTACTTCACCAAACCGTCGAAGACTTGGGTTTCCGTGTCCGGAATGGAGACGTGATAGGAGCTGCGCGTCTTGCGGCCCAGCCGATCCAGATTCACGACCGGAAATTCCGTGATCCGATCGTCGAGTTGCTCTTCACGCACCTCGCCCGTCGTCAAATTCAAACGCCAGCGGCACAGCACGGCGCGCAGGGCGAGCACGTTCACCATCGGGCCATAGGGTCCGAAATCCGGGTTCGGCGAATGGCCGTTGCCGACCATCTTGCACGCCGCAAAGACGATCTCGTCGCCTTCCTCCCAGGCGTTGACGCCGTGATAGATGTAGCACGGGTCGGTTTCGAACCAGCGGACCGGCCCGGACCCGTCCCGCCGCACCACGCCGAAGCGGGTCGGAAGATCCTTAGGCTGACTGATTTGCCACATGCCCTCGCGCAATCCGCCCTCGGTGAACACCACCGGCAAGTCCATGAGGATCATGTAGTTTTCGGTGATCGCCATATCGTGGGGCAGGCGCGGACCCGGAAGCTCGATCTCCCGGAACCATTTGAGTTCGTTATCCGCCGAAACGACGCCCGCCGACATCGCCGGGCGATAAAGTTCGTAGTCGAAGAAGAGAAAGTCTCCCGTCTCCGGATCAACTTTCGAATGGGCCGAGACATTTTTCGGCAGAGCCCCCGAAAAAGTCTCGGTGCGGATGGTGTCCAAAGTGCGCGGGTCCACGCGCACGGGCTGTCCGCTCACATACCAAAGCGCCATCAGCGTGCCGTTATGGACGACGACATCCGTGTTGGCGGTGTCTTTATAGGTGGTCGGATGGGCTTCGCGATTCGCCGGAAGGAGGATGCCGTTCTTGTTCAATTCGCCTTCGCGGTCGGCCTCATAGTCCGCGGTGCGGATATAGCGGTTGCGATACTCCGCCTTGCCGTTTTCAATATACAGACCGTGCAGCATGCCGTCCCCGTCGAACCAGTGATGAAGGTCGTTCGGAGCCTTCAAGGGATTGGGGCCGTTGCGCGCGTAAAGTCCGTGGAGGTCCTTCGGAATCTCCCCTTCCACTTTAAGGTTGAGCGCCGTGAGCTCCTCGCGCACCGGCGCATAGACGCCGCGCAAGTAAGGATTACGCTCGTTAAGGCCATGCAACTCTTTGGTCTCAAACTCGGTTTCCATCATGTCCATGGACTTGTCCTTTCATAGCTATTGCGCGGCTGTCGCAGCCGCCGCGCCGTCATTCGCTGTCCATTGGGTGTCGAAAGACGGCGCTGCGCAGGCCGCCCGATAGTCGCGTTCCAGCCTGTCGACGATCGCCGCCGTCGGCTCGATCGAGGTGACGCCGCCCACCCCGTGCCCGGCTGACCATACGTCCCGCCAAGCTTTCACCTCGTCGCCGTCTCCGAAATCGGGGGCCTCTTTGCCGGAGGCCGCGTCGAGGAGGCCCATGCGTTCCAGGCTCGCCCGAAGGTAGTAAGCGTCCGCTCCGGTCAATTTCTTGGAACGGACGAGATCGGCGAACTCCGCCGCCACCACCATCTCGCGATAGAGATCGGACGCCAGGCTCTCCGTCGCCGTGATGAACCGCGTGCCCAGATAGGCGATGTCGGCGCCAAGCACTTCCGCCGCGCGGGCGGCGCGGCCGTCTCCGATCGCGCCCCCCAGCATGATCGGGCCGTCAAAAAAACGGCGCACCTCCGCGACGAAGGCGAACCCCGCCATGTCGCCCGTGTGTCCGCCCGCGCCCGCCGACACCAGCACCAGCCCATCCGCGCCGGCGTCGAGCGCTTTCTTGGCGAAGACGATGCTGTTGACGTCGGCGAACACCAGGCCGCCATAGGCGTGCACCGTCTCCACCACCCGGCGCGGCCCGCCTAAAGCGGTGATGACGATTTCCGGACGATGTTTGGCGATGAGCGCCAACTCCGCGTCGAAGCGACCATAGGTGGAATGGGTGACCATATTGGCCGCGAAGGGCGCGGACAGACCAGGCGCGCAGCATTTTCCCAACCAAGCGTCCAGCGTCTCCAGCTCGCGGGCGTTGGGAAAAGGAAACGAGGCCAACAGCCCCGCGCGGCGCGCCGCCATCACCAAATCCGGCCCAGACACGAGAAACATCGGCGCCGCCGCGATCGGCAAACGCATGCGCGCTTTCAAGGCGCGCCAACGGTTTTGAACATCGTCGGCCATACGCGCGGATCCTCGGTCGCCGATCGTGACTTGCATAACCGTACTCTCTGCGGGATGGTCCGGCAAGCGCGCCATGCGACCGCGCGCGGACTTTGGGGAGAGAATGATGAAGCTCGCCGACGCCTATCTCTACGACGCCGTCCGGACGCCGCGCGGCAAGGGCAAAGAGGGCGGAAGCCTGAGCACGATCCCGCCCCATGAATTGATCCGCCAATTGATCGCGGCGCTTGAGGATCGTCTCTCCGCCCAGGCGGTGCGCGGAGCTGGCGGCCTGACGCTTGGCTGCGTCGGCCAGGTGAAATCCCAGGGCGGCAATATCGCCCTCGTCTCGCGGCTGCATGCGGGCCTGCCCCCGGAAATGACCGCCATGTCGCTGAACAATTTCTGTGTGTCGGGCCTCACGGCCGCCGGGCTCGCCGGCCAAGCCGCAGCCGCCGGCGACGACCGGCTTATGCTGGCCGGCGGCGTCGAAATGATGAGCCAAGTGCCCTTTATGGGCGACAAGGCGTCCTATTACGCCGACCCGAAAACGGCGGCGGCCTTGCGTTTCGCGCCGGTGGCCCTTTCCGCCGACCTCATGGCGACCAAAGAAGGGTTCGACAAAGACGCGCTCGACGCGATCGTTTTGCGCTCTCACCAGCGCGCGGCGCGCGCCTGGGCGGAGGGGCGTTACGGCGCCTCCGTCATTCCGATCAAGGCCGAGGACGGCGCGGTGGCCTTGGACAAGGACGAGTTGGTCCGCGGCGATCTCACCATGGACTCATTGAGAAAGTTGCCGCCGGCCTTCGCCGAGATGGGCGCCCAAGGCTTCGATGCGATGATGCTGAAAGAAAATCCGGAACTCGACGCCATCGCCCATGTGCATTCGGTCGCCGATTGTCCGGGTATGGCCGATGGGGCCGCTTTGGCGGTCGTGGGTTCGAAAGCCGCAGGCGACGCGTGCGATCTCCAACCGCGCGCGCGTATCCGCGCCCATGTGGAGGCCACGGGCGATCCCGTCGACCAACTGACCGCCGGCTTCGCCGCGATGGATCGCGTGCTGGAGGAGACCGGTCTGACGCTCGACTCCATGGATCGGATTGAATTCATGGAGGCCTTCGCCGCCGTGCCCGCCAAGTTTGAAAAAGACTACGAACCGGACCTGGACAAGGTGAACGTCAATGGCGGCCATTTGGCGATGGGCCATCCCATGGGGGCCACGGGCGCGGTCCTGCTCGCGACCCTGGTCCACGAATTGGAGCGCGCGGGCGGGACGCTGGGGCTCGTCGTGGCCCATGGCGGTTCCGGCGTCGGCTCCGCCATGGTGATCGAGCGGATCTAGGTCCCGATCACGAAGGAGACATTGGCGGTCGCGGAACCGCCCACATTGTAAGTCGCGACCGTCTTGGCCCCCTCCACCTGCATGTCGCCAGCTTGGTCCGTGGTCTGCCGAAACGCGTCATAAACCATGCGGACGCCGGTGGCGCCCACCGGATGGCCAAGCCCGATCAATCCGCCGGAGGGGTTCATCGGCAAAGCGCCGTCAAACGCGGTGCCCCCGTCCTCC
>CAYPOX010000037.1:0-20162 GCA_964412525.1 uncultured Caulobacterales bacterium | reverse complement strand
GGATCGGGAGTGCAGCGCCGCCGCCGCGCTGCGCCGCCGGGCGCGGAAATCGTCCACGCCAAGGCGCTTCTCAAACGCAAACCCGACTTCACGCCTAAGGCCGCTTATGGCCGGGCCCTCGACATCATTGCGCGCCAACCTTTTCCCAAGCGGATCCTCATCGCCGTCACCCGACCGCCGCTGGACGCGTAAAGACGCTCTGGCTGCAGGATCTCCCTGGCGCTATGTTCGCGTGCGAGAAAACAGGGACACGCCATCATGCGCCGCATCGCCGCTCTCGCCGCCGCTTTCGGATTTGCCGCCGCCGCTCAAAGCCAGGATTTCGACGCCCAGTCTGAAACCTTGGTCGTTAAGGAATGGCGCGTGCCGAACGCCGGACGCGCACGCGACCCCTTCGCGGTCGACGCGGATGTCGTTTGGTTCGTGGATCAGGTCAATGGTGCGCTTCTTCGTCTGGACGGCGCAACTGGCGCGATCACGCGCAAGAAGCTTCCGGAGGGGTCAGGTCCTCACAATTTGATCGTGGATGAGAGCGGCGCGGTTTGGTTCGCAGGCAACAGAAACGCCTATATCGGGCGGTATGATCCGCAGACGGAGGATATGGGGCGGATCGCGATGCCCGATCCCGACGCGCGCGATCCGCATACCTTGGTTTTCGATGCGAACGGCGATATTTGGTTCACGGTTCAAGGGGGCAACGTCCTGGGAAAGCTGACCTTGGCGGACGGAAAGGTTCAGTTGATCGAAGTCCCAGTGTCCGGGGCGCGGCCCTATGGGATCATCGTCGCGCAAGACGGAACCGTGTGGGCGACGCTTTTCGGCTTAAACATGTTGGCGTCCGTCGATCCGGAAACCATGGTTCTGGCGACCCACGCGTTGCCGCGCGACGCCGCACGCCCCCGCCGGCTCGCCGAAACCGCAGATGGCCGCGTTTGGTATGTGGACTATGCGGAGGGGTATCTCGGCGCGATGGACCCGGGGACGGGTGCGGTGCGTGAGTGGCGCACGCCATCCGCCGCCGGCGCCTATCCCTACGGCATGGCGGTGGACGCGCAGGATCGCATCTGGTTCGTGGAGACAGGCCCCTCGCCGAACCGTTTCGTGGGCTTCGACCCGCGGTCCGAAGCCTTCATCGCGGGACTCGACATTCCGTCGGGCGGCGGAACGGTTCGCCATATGCACGCCCATCATCCATCGAACCGCATTTGGTTCGGCACGGATGTCGGGACGGTCGGTTACGTCGAACCGCATTGACGTCAACATCTGGACGAACGGCGCGCACGACGTCACCGTAAAGACGTCTTAGGGGAAGAGGGGCACGCAAGATGGTTTTTGGTTTGAGGTTCGCAGTCTTGGCCGGCTTGGCGGTGAGCGCTGCGCATGCGCAGAACGTCGTCCGCAATCCGATCCCGGGGTCGGACTTTCCGATTTCCCAATCGGTGGAGGTCAAGGCCGGCACGGATCTCGTCTTCGTCAGCGGGGCCGTGCCACGTCCGATCGTCGAGGGGGGTGATCCGAATGATCCGGCGACCTTCGGTGACACGGAGGCCCAGACCGTCACGGTGTTGCGGGAGATCCAAGCGCGTCTGGAACGGTTGGGGCTCGGTTTGGGCGACGTCGTCATGATGCGCGCTTATTTGGTCGGCGCGCCCGAGACCGATGGCCGAATGGACTTTGCGGGCTTTATGCGCGGCTACACGCAGTTTTTCGGCACGGAGGCCCAGCCCAATCTTCCATCCCGTTCGGCGATCCAAATCGCGGGTTTGGCGCGGCCGAGTTGGTATGTGGAGATTGAGGTGATGGCGGCGCGCACGCCCTAATTGTCGCCGGGCTCTTCGAAGCTCGAGATGTAGGCGGCGAGGTCAAGAATGGCCTCGTCACTCAAATCGGCGGCCTGTTCCGCCATGACGGCGCCCGTGGCGTCGTTCGGATGCGCGCCGCGCACGCCGTCTCGAAAGTGAGTCAGTTGCCGGACGACATACCAGTCGTTCTGCCCGGCGAGGCGCGGCGAACCGAGCGTTTGGTCGCCGTCCCCCCATGGGCCGTGACAGGCCGCGCAAGGCTCATAAAGCGCGCGGCCAACATCCCGGCGCCCCGCCAGCTGAGGCGCCGCCGGCGCGGCGGTGAAGGACACCGCGTAATCCACCGCTTTGTCCGTAACATCCACGTCGGTGAGCATGCGCGCGGCCGCAGCCATCTCCATGCCCCAAATATCCTCGGGATGCGCGCCGCGCCATCCGACGCGAAATCCCGTCAATTGACGGCGCACATACCATTCGGACAGGCCCGCGATACGCGGCGCTTGAAGAGCCGCGTTGCCGCGCCCTTCGGTCCCATGACAGACCACGCAGTGGCTTAAGTCGTCCGACGCGAATTTGGAGGATTTTGCGCCTGCGTCCGTGGCGAAAGCCGCCCATGCGCAGGCGGCGGTCAGGACCAACCGTTTAGCCATGCAGGGCGCGCTCTCTCTCGGCGATGGAGACGAGGGCCGCATGCGCGGAGGCGAGCGCACCTTCTTGCCACCCGGGATGGCGGCTGACCTGGTCCCCGATAAGATAGTGCCGACCTTGGGGCGCGCGCAGGCGTGCGAGGGTCTCGTCATCGTCAAAGACGCCGGTGGCGCAGCCCAAAAGGTGGTTCATGCGCTGCCAGGCGATGCTCACGCTGGTTTCCGCCAAAGCGCGATACGCTCCAGGATGGATGGCCTCTCCGGCGTCCAGCCCATGCGCGAATCGTGCGTCGTGCGACATGCGCGCAAAGCGGTCATTCGCGTCGAGGAAGAAAATATACGCCCCCAACATGACGCCTTTGTCTTCATGCGCGCCGTGGGATGGGTACCAAAGCTGAAGAACGTCGTGGTCCGTCCAAGATATGCCTCCGTAAATGCCTTCGCGCTCCCAGAAACGCTCGGCAAATTGGATGCCGAGCTTGGAGAGTTTGCCGCGCTCCATGCGCGCCAAATCCCGCCGGAAGGCGGCGTCAAAATCGACGTCCAAACCTTGGAGGATCGGCCCTGGAATGCTGTTGAGGACGTAGTTCGCCTCCAAAGTGCGCGGGTCGCCTTTGTGTTCGTACCGGATGGTGACGCCGTCGGGCCGGTTCTGAATCGCGGTGGCCATGGCGCGGGTGCGGATGGGGCCGGAGATGCGCGCTGCGAAGGCGTCGACGATCCGATCCATGCCGCCCACGGGCTGCATCAAAGGCGGAGCTTGGAACTCGTCCTCGCCGAAGATCACGCCGAACAGGGACGTGTCTGACGACACGATGTCACGAAACGCGAGCGACTTACGATGGGGACGCGCGGCGAGCATGTCGTCCACCCGTCGCCCGGCGCGCCCGGACCCGTCGTAACGCAGGGCGTCGTCCAGATCGCCATAAGTCTGAAGATAGAATTGCAGGCGCTCCCGATCGATTTCGGTCAGGGGCGCGTCCAGGGACGCGGGCCGCAAGGCTTTCGCGGCGATCTCCGCCAGAAAGCCGTGAATGTCCGCCTTCACCTGGCGGTGCCGAACCGGGCGGCCGCCATTCACCGCCTCGCTTTGGATCCAGGCATTGTAATTGACGTTGACGAAGGGCTCCAATGGCACGCCAAGCGCACGGCAGTAGCCCAAAAGCCTGCGATGCGCGCCGGGAATCCGGGCCGGGCCTGCGTTGAAATAGAGGTGCGGCGCGTCATCGAATTCGCAGGTCTGGCGCGCGCCGATTTCGTCGATGACGGTTCCGCGACGGACCGTGAAACAGCGCCCGCCTATGCGATGGGACGCTTCTAGGATCGTGCAGCGATATCCCGCGCGCTCCAGTTCATAGGCTGCCGCAAGGCCGGCGATCCCCGCGCCAAGGATCGCAATATGGGGAGTGCGTCGCGCATTCGGCGCGTCCGGCATGCGAAACGCGCTGGAACCGCCCGGCTCCATCAAACCCAAGGGGGTTGGGGCATGGGCCGCCGCGGCGACGCCGCCGGCCATGCCGACGCGGGCGATGAAACGCCGGCGCGTCCAAACGGCGGAGGAACAGGGGTCGTCGGGTCGGTCACGTCTTCGCACTTGCGAAAACTAGACCCTCATTCGAAAGCTGTCGATCCGTCGCGACGGCCTGAAACCGCGCAGCCGCAACATCGCTTCGAATGGGCGGCTCCGTGTCCCGGGCGCACCGCTAATCTCCGTCAATAGGCGTTCTTCGAGTTCAACAGCGCAGGAATCGTCTTAAGGATAATGACGATATCGCCCCAAAACGTCCAAGACTTCACGTAGCTCGCGTCGATCGAAGCGCGCTCGCGGAAGGTGGTTTCGTTTCGGCCGCCGACCTGCCATTTGCCGGTGATGCCTGGACGCACATTAACATACACGCTGATCGCTGGGCCATACGCTGCAATCTGGTCGGGCAACATGGGTCGTGGTCCGACCAAGCTCATATCACCGCGCAACACGTTCACAAGCTGCGGCAACTCGTCGATGCTCGTCTTTCGAAGAATGGCGCCGAGAGGCGTGATCCGGGGATCACACTTCAATTTTTGGTAGCTTCGCCACTCAGCCGCCGCGATCGGATCCTCCGCCAACAACTTTTTGAGGTGCGCCTCGGCGTTGACCCTCATGCTGCGGAACTTGATCATGCGAAAGGTTTTGCCGTTAAGCCCATAACGGTCCTGCACAAAAAACGCGGGACCGCCGTCGAGCTTGCCGATCAGCGCAATCACAACAAAGAAAGGGCTCAACACGACCAAGGCCGTGAGGGCGGAAATCACGTCAAAGGCTCTTTTCGCCGTCCGGGCGATCGGCTTGCGGCGATCAGAGACTGCCTTGCCAAAGGCTTCCGCACTCTGAAACGTCGATGCGCTGACGCCATCCGCTCGCGCCGACAAGCGAAGATCCATGATTGCTGCACCCTGGTTACCGCTTCGCATGTTGTCGTCGCTCCTTTGAAGCCGCAGCCACGTTTCTTGCGCCAACGCGCATTAACGTACCGATAAGCGTCAAAACTTCCCTCACCGGGACAATCACGTAACGCCATATCGAGTGGTTTAAAGGGTGAAGATAAACGAATAGTTGATCGGCGCCTATAAAAACAAAATGCAGTAAAATCTAAGTCAATTTTGAGAAAATACACTCTAAAATTTTTGCCGGCTTGAACGACGTTGAATCATTCTAAAGCTTGTGTGCGCCATCTTGTATTCTATGGCGTTTTTATGAATCGTTAAAAATATGTTTGAAATGTTTGGTGCTGCGCCGCACAGGCACGGTCAAGCGGAGTTCCCATTGCAGCCTGGAGCGCGTTCCGAGGCGTTCCGCGTTTCTTAAAACGCTGCACGCATGCGCCGATCGAAATCCGCGATCGTTCTGGAAAGGCCCTCTTTCAAAGCCGTGGTGGGCGACCATCCGAGTTCGCGTTGCGCCAAGCTGATGTCGGGGCATCGACGTTGGGGGTCATCTTGAGGCCTTGGTCGGCGTTCGATCCCAGACTTCGAGCCTGTCAGCATGCGGATGGTTTCCGCCAACTCCAACACAGTGATTTCTTGAGGGTTCCCCAAATTGACCGGACCGATGAAAGTGGGGCCAGACTCCATCAAACACATAAGTCCGCCAACAAGATCTGATACAAAGCAAAAAGACCGAGTTTGCGCGCCATCGCCATAGACTGTGAGCGGTCGCCCTTGAAGCGCTTGAACAATGAAATTGGACACGACTCGCCCGTCATTGAAGGGCATCAAGGGGCCATAGGTATTGAAGATCCTTGCGACTTTTACATCGAGGTGGTGCTCACGATGATAATTGAAAAATAAGGTTTCTGCGCATCTTTTGCTTTCGTCATAACAAGCGCGTGGTCCGATAGAATTGACCCGTCCCCAATAAGATTCATCCTGCGGATGCACGTCTGGATCACCGTAGACTTCCGATGTTGACGCCTGAAGAATTTGAGATTTTGTATGTTTTGCCAATTCCAAGACATTGATCGCGCCATACACCGAGGTTTTTATTGTTTGGATGGGGTCTGTTTGATGGTGAATGGGCGATGCAGGGCATGCTAGATTGAAAATTTGATCAACCTCAAGCTCTAGAGGTGATACAACGTCGTGTCGAATGAGTTCAAATCGTGAGTTTTGCAGATAGTTGGCAACATTACTTTCGGAGCCTGTAAAAAAGTTATCGACGCAAATTACGTCTTGCGATTGCTCAAGCAAGGCCTTGCAAAGGTGCGAGCCTATGAAACCACCGCCTCCTGTGACCAACGTGCGTTTCATGCAGTTGCATCCAAGGCGAATGCGAGGTGAAGCGCAAATCGCTGTGCACGCCGTAACCTTGATGAGATGGATGCCCCATTTGAAAACGCACAAATATCGGATGAAGCGTCACACTGTAGGTATTGCATCACGCCCAAGATGAACTTGCGCGTGAATTTTAATGTGGAGTCGTGCATTATCATCGCAATCCTTCTAAAATCAGATTGGGCGCGCACAGGGCCGGCTGCTAGAACCTGCGCTGTCGTTCTAAACGTTTTCGGAGAGACGGCATGCGCGTGTTGGTGACCGGAGCTGCAGGTTACATTGGTTCGCACATGGCGCTCGCACTAATGGATCGGGGCGACGACGTTTTGGCCATCGATGATTTTTCGCGGGGAAATCCGCGCCTCGTTCCGGACGGACTGCGGTTTGTCGAAGCGTCGGTTGCCGATCGAGATCTGATGGCGGATCTATGCAAGCGCGAAAGCGTCGATGCGGTGGTGCATTTTGCAGGTTACATCGTCGTTCCAGAATCAGTTGAAAACCCAATATTATACTACGTTCGGAATACGGCGGCTTCCAGCGCATTGATAGACGCATGCATCAAAGCGGGCGTCGAACATTTCATCTTTTCTTCCACCGCTGCCGTTTATGGCGCGCCCGACTTCTCCCCTGTGCCCGAAAGCGCGCCAACGTCGCCAATTTCCCCCTATGGGCGATCCAAGCTCATGACCGAGCAAATGCTAAACGACGCCGAAAAAGCCTATGGCTTTCGGTCGGTAAAACTTCGTTACTTCAACGTCGCTGGGGCGGACCCGCAGGGCCGTTCCGGTCAGTGGTCGAAGCAGGCTACGCACCTTGTTAAGATCGCATGTGAAACGGCCATCGGCTTGCGCCCGGAACTCACTGTTTTTGGCGACGACTATTCGACGGCGGACGGCACCTGCATACGAGATTACGTTCACGTGTCCGATTTGGTCGATGCGCATGTGGCGGCTTTGGATCATCTGCGCGCCGGCGGCGCTGGCGTCACGCTCAACTGCGGTTATGGGCGCGGCGCATCTGTCTTCGACGTGCTCCGGGCGATGGAGCGTGTTCTTGGCCGGGCTATTCCGTATCGCATAGGGAACCGAAGGCCCGGCGATCCGGCGGAGCTGGTGGCGGATCCACGGCGGTTGAAAACGACTTTTGATTGGACGCCGAAGCTCGCAGATCTGGATGAGATATGCCGGTCCGCATTGGCGTGGGAACAGCGTCTGCAGGCCATGCGCGTTTAAGGATCCGCAACTTACATTTGTCGTGAAAACGACGCGTGGGTCGTCTAAGGTTGCGTCTTCATATCACAAGGAACGCACGCATGTCCGCCGCTCGTGGCCCACGGACTGTCCATCGAACGGACGCCATCGTCCTCGCGCTTGACTGTCTTCTTAGGCGTGTCCTGACCCAGCCGGCGGGGTCGGGCGGCCGACATGACGCGGCCCTCGCAGAGGATTTGCGCGCCTTGGCCGACGCCTTCGCCATGGAGGGCGCTCTGGATGCTGAGCGTGCCGCCGACACGCTGATGCAGAACTTCACCCTGTCGCGCGACTGGCCGCTTTCGGAAACCCAACGCGCAATCATCGCCCGCGCTGTCGCCGTTTTTGCGGCGGACGACGTGGACACCGCTGCAGCCCGGCAGGCGCTGAACGCTTATCTGCGCGCCTATGAAAAGGGACCCTCCATCGGCTTCGCGCGTGCAAGCTCGACGCCGGAGGATGCGATTGACGATTACGTGTTCGACATTCGCGCTCCGATTGATCCTTAGACTCCTGGGGCGGCACGAACGTCGCGGATCGCTCGCCGCCTAGGCGCCGTCGTCCCGAGAAAGCGTGGCGCGCAACAGTTCATTGTCCAAATGCCGTCGCACAAGCGCGTTGAGGCCAATGGTGTGCGCCGCGTGAACCAGCGGTTTGACGCCCGCTTGCAAGACCACATCGCTTTCAAACGGCCCAATTTTAAAGCTGATATTTGGAGTTCGCCGATTGCGATATTTGTGCTTCGCGAACAGGTCTTCGCGCGTCGCCAACCCGTCGGCGTCCAAATAGAGACGGCGCTGATAGCCGCGCGTTTCGATCACCACGCCTTCGACGGTCGAACTGGACACCACGACCCGGAAGGTGGCCGCCCGCTCGCCCCCAACCAAAGCTTCATAGACGGCCGAGGCGAACGCCCACGACCCGCCCTTGCGGATGTTCACGTCCAAGCCCGCGTCCTTGAGGAAGGCGTCGGCATCTTTCCCAGCGCTGGCCACCAAACGTCCAAAGGGATGCCGATTGACCAGCCGAGCCGGTTGGCCGCGGATGAGCTGCAAACGCCCGCTGGGCGGCATCTCAAAATTAAGAGTGGGCATGGAGAGTTCCGGCGCTTCAGACAAGGGATCGAACATACCCCGAATCCTGCGTCCTGCGAGCCTTCATCGGCGGCTTGGGTCGTGTTTCCGACGGGCCCCGGATTTTCGATGCTTGCGGGCGCCGACAGTTTGATTTCGAGCAGCATCAAATGTGTTGACGGATCGCGCGCCACATCTCTACGCCGTGGTTCACCGGTCTTTGCGGGCCGATCGTTTCTGGAATCCCTCTTCGCATCCTGTGCGCGTCGATGCACGAGGCTCTCCCATAACATGAGGCGTAAGTGAGAACACGGCTTCTGCTCGGCGGCTTGTCATTGCTCGTCTATGCGCCGCTCACCTCAGAAGCGGTTTACGCCCAGGCCAGCGACGCCTGCGAAGGCGGAACCTGCACGGTCACATTTGAGCCGGGTTTCTTCGCCCGTTACGCGCCGGTCACCGCGGGAGATATGGTCAGCAATCTGCCCGGTTTCGTCCTCGACAACGGCGATCAGTCCCGCGGCTTCGGCGGCGCCGCCGGCAACGTTTTGATCAACGGAGAGCGAGTCTCCTCGAAGAGCGAAACGCCGTCCGACATTCTGGCGCGGATTCCCGCTGCGGACGTGGTGCGGATCAACCTGATACGCGGACAGACGGGCGGTCTGGACCTGCGCGGCCAAACCGTCGTCGCCGACGTCATCCTGAAGCCCAACGCGGCGTCGGGAACGTGGGCGGTCGGTCTTCGTACGGAACGCCCGGATGATCGTGTCCTGCCCTTTGGCGAGCTGACTTACGCGCGGGCGCAAGGCCCCTTGCGCATCGTCGTCGGGCTCGACGGGTCGAAGTATCAGCGCCTCAACACCAATGAAGAGACGGTCATTGATGCGGCCGCGGCGGTGTTGGAGCGGCGCGATGAGATCTTCAGCGAAACCGGGGAGCGTTATGGCGTGTCGTTCAACGGCGTTCTCAAACGCGAAAAAATCAAGATGTCCTTGAACGCCGCGTTTGAGCACTTTGACGAAGCGGGCGGCGAAACGTCGATCCGCAGCCCCGTCGCCGCACCGGACTTCCGCCTGTTCCAAGGCGATGTGGACGAGCGGGATTCGCTTGAAATCGGAGCTGACGTGGAACGGAGCTTCGGCCCCGATTGGGACGCCAAGCTCATCGGGCTTTACCGACGCACGGACGCATTTGAAGGCGGTTCATTGGTCAATGGCCCGGTCGACGAGGCCGGCGTCACGGAGACGGAAACGGATCAAGAAACCCTCGAGACGGAGAAGATCGCGCGTGTGGAGCTCGATTATCGCGGCGTGAAGGGTCACGTTCTGGAAGCGACCTTGGAGGGCGCGATCAACCGACTGGAGAGCGCCTTCGTTTTGCGCCAGAACGTGAACGGGGTCTTGACCCCCCAAGACGTTCCTGGAGCCGACACGGCCGTGGAAGAGCGGCGCATCGACTTTTCCGTGTCCGATTCGTTTCGCCTCGGCCCGATCAGCATTGACGCCATTCTTGGGGGAGAAGCGTCGGAAATCCTGCAGGAAGGCGGCTTCTCGGAAACCCGTCGGTTTTTCTTCTGGACCCCGAATCTGACATTGACATACGCGCCGTCGTCCACCCTTCAATTGCGTGCCCGCGCCTTGCGGGAGATAGGGCAGCTCGACTTTTTCGATTTCGTCAGCGCCGCGGATTTGGGCGATGTGGAGTTGTCGCTCGGCAATCCGGACCTGGCGCCGGAGTCGACGGTCACCTTTGACATGACGGTGGAGAAGCGTTTCGGATCCATCGGCGCGGTGAGCTTGACCGGGTTCCATGATCGCATTTCCGACGTCGAAGATTTGTTGCCGCTCGAGGGCGTTTTGGAGATCCCTGGGAATATCGGATCAGGACGGCGAACCGGCTTGCGCGGTGAAGTCACCGTGCCGCTCGACCAGCTTTGGCTCAAAAACGCGCGCATCGACGCCAACGGGTCCTGGCAAACCTCCAGCGTCAGCGATCCGCTCACGGGCGCGGACCGGGCGCTTTCGAACGAACGTGGTTGGAGGGTCGCCGCGACCATCCGTCAGGATCTTCGGCGCGCGAAGCTTGCCTGGAGCGTGACCGCGTTCGCGTGCGACGACTTTCCGGCCTTCGGCATTGATGAAATTGACGTCCGTGGGCGGCGCGCCGACATCGACGCCTTCATTGAGGGCCGGTGGATCGAAGGCGTTCGAATACGGCTCGGCGTTGATGACGTGTTTCGGGGCTCCGAAGACCGCGATCGGCAGGTCTTCGACGGGTCGCGAGACGTCGCGCCGCTCGCATTCCGAGAGGTGCGGGACAGCCGCCGATCGCGCAGGTTCTTCCTGGAAGTGTCCGGAACGTTTTGATCGGCGGCGGGCGACAGCCCTTCGGCCGCGGGTTAGGCGGCGGGACGGCGACGCGGACGGCGGCGTTTGTTCTGCGCCGCCGGCTTCACGGCGTCGCCGTGACGGCCCCGCCCGCGCGAGGCGCGTCCGCGCGGCCCGCCGCCCAACTCGTCGTTCGCCGCAAGCGGTTTTTCTCCGCGCGCCACGGGAATCTCGATCTTCATCAATCGTTGAATCTGCCGCAGCAGATTGGCCTCGTCGGGCGCACAAAACGCAATGGCTTCGCCTTCGCGTCCCGCGCGCGCCGTGCGGCCGATGCGATGGACGTAATTGTCAGGCACTTCCGGCAGGTCGTAATTGATGACATAGGCCACGCCGGGAATGTCGATGCCGCGCGCCGCCACATCCGTGGCGCCCAAGGTTTTGACCTTGCCTGCGCGAAAGGCCTTGCTGGCGCGGTCCCTCTGTCCTTGGCTTTTGTTGCCATGGATCGACGCCGCCTCAAAGCCGTCTGCGACCAGCCCCTTCATCAGCTTTTCCGCCCCATGCTTGGTGCGGGCGAAGACGAGGGTGAGCGCGTCGCGATCTTGGGACAGGATTTCGCGTAGACGGGCCGGCTTCTCGCCCTTCTCCAGAAAGTGGATGGATTGGGCGATCTTGTCGGCCGCCTTGCCCGGCCGGGCCACTTCCACGCGCACCGGATCGTTCAGATAGGCGCGCGAAAGCTCCGCCATCGGTTTCGGCATGGTCGCCGAAAACAGCATGGTGTGACGCGGCGCGCCGAGACGCGGCGCGATCTTACGCAGCGCATGAATGAAGCCCATGTCCAACATCTGGTCGGCTTCGTCCAACACCAGGCGACGGGTCTGGGCGAGATCGACGGCGCCCCGCTCCATCAGGTCGATCAGTCGTCCCGGCGTGGCGACAAGAATGTCGGTCCCGCGCTCCATCACGTTGATCTGCTTGCCGAGGGATTGGCCGCCGACCACGACGGCGATCCGAAGCTTCGTGCCCTGCGTAAGGATGCCCAGGCTTTCGGCGATTTGATTCGCCAGTTCGCGGGTTGGTGACAGGATCAGCGCCTTGGCGGTTCTCGCCGGCGGCTTGCCCGGTTGGGCGAGCAGGCCGTCGACCAGGGGCAGGCCGAACGCCAGTGTTTTACCCGTGCCCGTCTGGGCCAAGCCAAGGATGTCTCGCCCCGCCAGAGCCAAGGGGATCGCCTCTGCTTGGATGGGGGTCGGTTGGGTGAGTCCCGCGCGTTTCAGCGCGGCGGCGAGCGTCGGCGTGAGGCCGAGGGCTTCGAATTCGTTCACGGCGTTTCCTTTTGGCGGCGCGTCGGCGCGGCCATTGAACAGGACCGCACAAAGGGCGGTCGACGAGGGGGCGCGCCGACCTCCAAACGGGCGAGCGAATCCCGCGCCATCCGGCCGTCGCGTCAAGAACCCTGCGTGAAGGGGAGCTGAGATGTTTGTGCGCTGATGGTCCGTGCCGGACGCAGCCTGCTCACGCGGCGGCGCAACGCACGTGGTCAGTGATCTATTCCCGCCCGCGGGTCAAGCTTCCTTGGTTGAATTCGCGAATGTCACGGCGCTTCCGTGAGGGTCAGCAACACGTCCGCGTACCAAGCCGCGTTCAATCCAAGCGTTTCGTCAAGCACATGATCGCGCGCGCTCGATTCAAGTCGCGAGGCGTGGACGCCTAACAGCCACCATGGCAGCGGGCTTTCGAACTCGTCGTTCGAGGCGCGCATCACGACCGGCGCTCCGCTGATGCCGCGGTGGGTGCGCGCGTCCACCAGAAAATAGCCATTCCCTTGGAACCGCAGTCCGAACGAGGAGGCGAGCGCCGCTTGCCGCGCCACGGGCAAGCGATGGAGCGAGTCCAGAAAACCGAGGGGATAGCCCACGGCCAACAGTGTCGCGCCGATTTCAACTTGACGATCCGCCGGCAGCACATGGGCCGGGGTGAAACACGCATAGGCGGCGCTTTCTGGAAAGGCCTGCTTATCGATTTCGAGCACCGCCACGTCCACCAACCCTTCGCTGTCCGTCGCGTCACGCCAAACGCTTTGGCCCGCTCGATAGAGCGGCATCGAAAATGACGCGGTCTCGCAAAGGTTGGTCGCCTCGGTATGAACTTCGATTTCAATCCGGTCTGGATGGTGGCCATTGGGCGGATCTCGAAACACGTGTCGCGAGGTGACGATGAAGAGCCGCTCGTCCCGTTCAAAAAGGAAGCCGCTGGCCCCTGTCAGCGATCGTGCGCCCTCAAAGGTCGTGACGCGCAACGTGGTCATGAGCAGTGATTCAATCAACAAAACGACAATTTCACCTCAAGAAAACCGGAACGACGCTGTGATTTTGCACGTGAATGCGCCCACAAGATGAATCATCGCTCTTTCCGTTTGAAGATGCCATGGTTCCATTCAAACTGGCGGCGACCCAAGTCGCGGAGGCGAGAATAGGGAGGGAGCGCGCGTGGCCGATGGACAATGGGCCGATTGGGTCGGGCGAACGCGGACGACGGACGACACAATCGACATCAAAACGGCGCGCGCCTTGGCGGCGACGCTCGGTTCGCCGTCTTGTCCTGTCGCTGCGCCTGACGACGCGCTGCCCTATCCATGGATCTGGACATATTTTCTCGAGCCGGTCGGCAAGGACGATCTAGGCCCGGACGGTCATCCCAAGCGCGGCGGTTTCCTGCCGCCGATCCCAAACCCTAGACGTATGTGGGCCGGCAGCCGCTGCACGTTTCACGGACCCATAAAAGCGGGACGCCCCGCGTCCAGAACCTCGACGATCGAGAGCGTGACGGCGAAAGAGGGCCGCGTCGGGCCGATGGTCTTCGTCACGGTGGTCCACGCCGTCGAATCCGACGGAGACCTCGCCATGCGGGAGGAGCAAGATCTTGTCTATATGGACATTCCGGATCGGTTCCGTCCGCCCGAGGCGCAAACGCTGCCGACATGCGAACATGCCGAACCGGTCGACATCGACCCGGTTTTCCTGTTCAGGTTTTCAGCCCTCACCTTCAACGGGCACCGGATCCACTACGATCGGCCCTACTCGGTGGATGTGGAGAAGTATCCAGGTTTGGTGGTTCAAGGACCGCTCCAGGCGATCCTGCTCTATGAGTTCGGCCGCCGACTCTATCCGAACCACAAGCCCGCCGCGTTTCGCTTCCGCGGCGTGCGTCCGCTCTTCGATTTCGACGAGGCGCATCTAAACGCCCGCGAGACCGAGACCGGCGAGGTCGAGCTGTTCACCTCCAATGGAGAGGGAGCCGTTGCGATGAAAGCGACGCTGACATGGTCGGGGTGAGCCACGCCCAACCCTTTCGGCTGGAGCGCTCGACCCTGATCGCGCCGGCCTCCAATCCGAAAATGCTCGCCAAGGCGGCGGCCGCGAACGCTGACGCCGTTTGCATGGATCTGGAGGACGCGGTTGCGCCCGACCGCAAGGCGGAGGCGCGCGGCCATGTGATCGAGGCGCTCAACACGCTGGATTTCATGGGGAAGATCCGCCAGGTGCGGATCAACGGCCTCGACACGCCTTACGCCTATCGCGATCTCGTGGAGATCGTCGAAGTGGCGGGGGCCGCGCTCGATCTTGTGGTGCTGCCGAAGGCCGGCGGCGCGGAGGACATCCGTTTCGTCGCGACTTTGCTTGACCAAATCGAGCAAGCGACCGGTCTGCGGCGCCGGATCGGAATCGCCGCGTTGATCGAAACGGTCGCCGGCGTTGCGCGCATTCAGGACATCGCCGCCGCTGACCCGCGTCTGGAGTCCTTAATCTTTGGGTCCGGCGATTTCGCGGCCTCCATGCATATGCCGCTCGAGACGATCGGCGGCGCCGATGCGCATGACGAAATCTATCCCGGGCATCGCTGGCATTTCACGCTGCAATCGATCGCGGTCGCTGCGCGGCTTAACGGATTGCGGGCGATCGACGGTCCCTATGCGGACATCCAAGACCAAGAGGGCCTCGAGCGTTTCGCCCGTATCGGACGCGCCATGGGCTTCGACGGCAAGTGGTGCATCCACCCGCGGCAAACGGAGACGGTGGACGCCGTCTACTCTCCAAGCGAGGCGGAACTGGCCTATGCGCGACGCGTCATGGACGCCTACGCCGAAGCCGAGGCGGCGGGAACCGGGGCCATCACGATCGACGGAAAAATGGTCGATGCAGCGAATCTAAGAATGTGCCGGCACGTGCTGGCGAAAGCCGAAGGGGCGCGGCGCAATTCATAACAACGTCCCGCCAGGGAGACATCATGGTCAACATCCTTGAAGGCATGCGCATCGTCGAGGGATCCGCATTTGTGGCCGCCCCTTTGGCCGGCATGACGCTCGCCCAAATGGGCGCGGACGTCATTCGTTTCGACCGGATCAAAGGCGGTTTGGATTACGGTCGATGGCCTGTGACCCGCGAAGGTCGGAGCCTATTTTGGGCCGGGCTGAACAAGGGCAAGCGATCGATCGCCGTGGATATGGGCACGCCGCAAGGCCAGGAGGTGCTGACCCGGCTCATCTGCGCGCCCGGCCCGCAGAACGGCATTTTTCTCACCAATCTTCGGGTGCGGGGTTGGATGTCCTATGAAGGGCTCAAGGCGCATCGCGACGACTTGATCATGCTGGAGGTCAAAGGCGACCGCCAGGGCGGCCCCCAAGTGGACTACACGGTCAATCCGGCCGTGGGGTTTCCCATGGCCACCGGGCCGGAAGGCGATGCGGAGCCGGTCGGCCATGTGTTGCCGGCTTGGGACTGCATCACCGGACAGCAGGCGGCGCTCAGCCTGCTCGCCGCGGAACGTCATCGACGCCTCACAGGCGAGGGTCAGCTTGTGGAGTTGGCTTTGAAGGACGTGGCGCTCGCCATGCTCGGCCATCTTGGCGTGATTGGCGAGGTTATGGTCAATGACGTCGATCGGCCAAAAATGGGCAACGCTTTATACGGCGCATACGCGAAGGATTTCGTTTGCGAAGACGGGGCTCGCGTGATGGTCGTGGCGTTGACCGAACGCCAATGGCGAAACCTGAAAAAGGCGACGGATACGGAAACTCGGATAGACGAGTTGGCGCGCACGCTCGGGAGCGATCTGAACCTTGAGGGCGCCCGCTTCGAGCATCGCCATGCGATCACGGAGATCTTGGAGCCGTTTTTCTCCACGCGCTCGATCGGGGCGGTCACGGACGCGCTCAATCAGGCGGGCGTCACTTGGAGCCTCTACCGCACCTTCAAACAAGCGGTGCAAGAGGACCCGGATCTCACCCTCGACAATCCAATCTTCGCCGACGTGCACCATCACGGCATCGGATCCTTGCTCACGCCCGGGACCCCGGTCGATTTCTCCGGCGCGGCGCGCACCGCGCCCAAGCCGCCGCCGCGTCTTGGCGAGAACACGGACGAAATCCTCACGGAGATCGGCTATGTCGATGGTGAAATCGCGAAACTGCACGACGCGGGCGTGGTGGCGAGCCCTTCAGATTAAATCGCTTCTCTCTTCAATTCCAATGCAGATTCGGCCGACGCTCCAGCGAACGGTCATGGCCAAGGAAGTCCCATGAGCGCAAATATTGACGTCTATTTTTCTTTCCGGAGCCCTTATTCCTATCTCGCCACGCCGGACCTGTTTCGGCTGCGCGAGGACTACGACGTCGATCTGCATTTACGCCCGGTCTTGCCGATCGCGCTTCGAACCAAGAACACGCTCTTTGCGGACGACAAAAAACCCTTGCAGTACATCTTGATCGATGCGGTCCGGCGGGCGGAGTTTCTCGGCATGAAGATTGGACTGCCGTCGCCGGATCCGATCGTCCAGAACATGGAGACCTTCGAGGTCGCGGACGACCAACCCTACATCCACCGCCTGACCGGGCTTGGCGTCGAAGCCGAACGACGCGGCAAAGGCGTAGATTTCGCCTATCATGTCGCGCATCTCATTTGGGGCGAAGAGCCGGGTTGGAATCAAGGCGACCGCCTTGCGAACGCCGCGGCGAAAGCCGGGCTCAATCTTTCGGAAATGGAAGGCTCCCTTTCAGCCTACGACCCCATGACGACCATTGAAAACAACCAAGCCTCCCTTGAGGCGGCGGGTCATTGGGGCGTGCCGACCATGGTCTTTGAGGGCGAGCCCTTCTTTGGGCAGGACCGAATCGACACATTGCGATGGCGTCTCGACAAGGTCGGCGTGCCGAAGCGTTGAACGCCGCGGCGCCCCTGTGGCGACTTTCAGTGCGGGTTTCTTTTGGTCCGCCACGCCCGTTTACGAATATGTGGCCGATGCGTCGGCCTTGGCGAGGCTTTTGGCGGACTCGGACGCGCGCGATGAAGGCGTCGCTTGCCATGCGGTTGGCGCTCGTCCGCCCAACGGCGCCGCGGGCGTTTCGGAAGCTGGTTCAGACGCGCTGATCTGACGCGATCGGTCGCCGGACGGCGCGGGCGTTCGGGTTGAACGTTCGCGCACTTCGCCCTAACGCGGGCCGCGCCGCGTCTATGCAGCATGGTCTAGACCGCTGGTTTGTCGAGAGAAATTGACTGTGGGCGTCGGACTGGAATCTGCCACTGACCGATGATCAGCTTCAAAAGGCGATGGGTTCCTTACAGTGTGATGGAACGAACGGAAAATGCCGGCATGGTGTGACTGCGACCGCGACCATGGCCCTCGCCCTGGACAAGGCGTCGAATAACGAAAAGCTAAGCGGAAGTTGATCGTCGGTGGGGCTCGTGGCGAGAGGCGATTAATGATTTTGGACTTCGTTGCGCGCGCCGTCTCCGGTCAATGCGCATTGCGCCGCGCCTTGCTGTTCGTCTTTTTGTTGACGTTCGCCGCCGCCGCCCATTCCGAAATCGAAGAGGCCTCAAATTGGAGCGGCGAGTGGCGCACCTTCAGTCGCGCCAACCTGCTTTTCATGACGCTCGAACAGGATGGGCTCGTGGTCCGCGGCGCCTATGAACCGGGCGAGGGG
Source organism: uncultured Caulobacterales bacterium (assembly GCA_964412525.1). Lineage (GTDB taxonomy): Bacteria > Pseudomonadota > Alphaproteobacteria > Caulobacterales > CAYPOX01 > CAYPOX01. Next base: position 2,268 of record CAYPOX010000037.1, on the reverse strand, counting down.
CGGATCGATGCGATCGTGGAGGGGCCCGTTCTGCGAGGAACCTGGACCGAGCGGGATGCGTCGGGCGTGTTCACCTTCGCGTTGTCCGCGGACGGGTCGACCTTCACGGGTCGTTTCGACGGCAATGAGTATTGGAACGGCGAGCGCATTACGCCGGAAGACGTGGACAGTCTTCCCTACAATGATGCGACGACGCCGCGCGATTTGCTTCGCACGGTCGTCACTGCGGGCAATGCGGCGATCGACTATGGCAATATCGGGGCGATGCAGGCCGCGGAAGCGTTCGTCATCTACGAAGGCGGGGCCCGCGGTGCGCAAGATCGGCTCCGTCGCAGGTCATTGCTTTGGAGACTGATCGACCTCTCGACGTTTCGTCTCTTGGATGCGCCTTTGGCGCCTGACCTTAATGAAGCGGAGTTCAAAATCGGCCCGGCCGGCTCAAACAGCCGGTTCACGATCCGCTTTCGCAAGAGCGGCGCCGAGTGGCGTATATTCGTTCCGCCCGTGGAGGCGTTGAACGAAGCGTTGGACGACTTCATCAAGTCTTTAGGCTTCGATACGGAAACAGAGGTCGTGGCCTCTCGCGCGAACAGTCCGCGTGCGGCGATGCGTAACTTTCTTCTGGGCGCCAATACGTGGCGAACAGGCGGTCGGGCGCGGGCGCTCAATACGCTCGATCTTTCGTTTCTCCCTGATCAGCTTCGTCCAATCGAGGCGCCGGTGCTCGCGGATTACCTGAAGAACATTTTAGATCGTGCTGGTTACGTCGTCTGGCAAGAGATCCCCAATCAACCCGATCGACCGCTCCCCTATGTCCATTATCGGCATCCGGCCGGCCCGATCGTGCTGGAGAGGGTTTACGATCAAGGGGCCGGCTCCGAGCTTTGGCGTTTTTCCGCCGAGACCATGCGCAGCGCGCCGGCGCTTTTCGCGGCGATGCAGGATCTGCCGCGGGTCGACGGATTGAGCGTCGGGACAGCTTTGAGCCCGTTCTTCCAGGCGCGCGAATTCGTTCGAACGCATTCGCCGTCCTTGCTTGAGCGCGTCGGCGGGCTGGAGGGATGGCAATGGCTCGCGTTGGCCGCAGTCATATGCCTCAGTCTCACGCTGGCGTGGATTGCGGGGCGTGTCGTCTCGTTCGCCGCAGCCACCGTCGCCCAGCGGGCGGACGCCAAATTGCGCGACGCCTTGAAGTCGCGACTTGATTGGCCCCTCCGGATCGCCACCGCAGGCGGCGTTTTGGTGTTCGCGTTCAGCTGGATCGGATTGGCCCAAACCGCGCTCAGCACTGCGACGACATTGGTGTCGACGATCACGTCGGCGGCGCTGGGCGTCTTGCTGTTTCGGTTGATCGATGCGGTGGGCCGTTACCTTGTTCGGCGGGCTGAGAAAACGCCGGGCTATGTGGATGAAATCGTGACGTCCTTGATCATGGGCGTGATGAAGTTGGCAGTGGTCGCGCTCGTGGTGGTCCTCATCGCGGAAGCCATCGGCCTGCCATATGAGGGCGTGCTCGCAGGCCTTGGCGTCGGGGGCGTGGCCGTGGCGCTCGCGGCGCGCGACACCATTTCGAACATCATCAGCGGCGTGATTTTGATGACGGATCGTCCGTTCAAGCGCGGCGATTTGATCGAGACCGAAGCCGGTTGGGCGAGCGTCGAGGTCGTCGGACTTCGGTCGACCAAGCTGCGAACTCTGAGCGACGCGTTGCTCGTCATCCCAAATTCACTGGTCACCGATAAGACGATCATCAATTGGGGCAAGCGTCGCAGTCGACGCACCAAAATGATGATCGGTCTCACTTACGATACGCCAAGGGAAAAGCTTGACGCTTTTGTCGTCGGTCTCAAAGAGATTTATGCGCGGCAGCCGCGCGCGGACAAAACGAAATGCACCGTTGGATTGAAATCTTTCGGCCCATCGTCCATCGACATCGAATTCATCGGTCATTTCGTAGTTTATGGCTACGATGCGGAAGTCGCCGCGCAACATGCCTTTATGGGTGACATTATCGATCTGGCGCGAAACCATGGCGTCAGTTTCGCGTTCCCGACGCGAACCGTGCATGTGGTGAACGAAGGCCTCGATGACGCGCCCGCGGCCAGCATGGCGTCTGGCGATGCGGGCGGCGATCTCGGCGCTGAGCCGGAGAAAGCCTAAGGGCTGCGCGTTCGAAAGGCCGCCCGCCACGCGGAAAGATCACGCTTAGATCCGTCACTCGCCGCCGCCCAGGCGGTAGACGGCGGTCACGGTGGTCGTCGTGTCGAT
>CAYPOX010000036.1:0-20540 GCA_964412525.1 uncultured Caulobacterales bacterium | reverse complement strand
CATGTGGGCCTCGCCTTTGACGGCGACGGCGATCGCTGCGGCGTGGTGGACAACGAGGGCGAGGAAATCTTCGCGGACAAGGTGGGCGTGCTGCTCGCCCGCGATCTGGCCGCCGACCGCCCGCGTGCAAAGTTCGTCGTGGACGTCAAATCAACGGGATTGTTCCGAACCGATCCGGTGCTTCGAGATTTGGACGTCGACGTCGAGTATTGGAAGACCGGCCACTCCTACATCAAAAGGCGCTCCAACGAGATCGGCGCGCTGGCGGGTTTCGAGAAGTCAGGCCACTTCTTCTTCAATCCGCCGGTCGGTCGCGGATATGACGACGGCCTGGTTTCGGCCATCGCGGTCTTGGAGATGCTGGATCGCAACCCGTCGAAATCCATGGCGGATCTGCGACGCTCCCTTCCTCAGACCTGGCAAACGCCGAACATGTCGCCGAAATGTCCGGACGACCGGAAATATGCGGTCGTCGAGGCCTTGCAGGCGCAGTTTCAAGAGGAGAAAGCCGCGGGCGCTCAGATCGCCGGCCGCGCGATCGACGAGGTGGTCACCGTGAACGGCGCGCGCGTCCAGCTTGAGGGCGGCGCTTGGGGGCTCATTCGCGCCTCATCCAACAAACCGGTCCTGGTGGTCGTGTGCGAAAGCCCCAATTCGGAAGAAGAGATGCGCGCGGTGTTCGAAGCGATGGACGCCCGGTTGCGCGCGTTTCCCGAAGTCGGCGCTTACGATCAGCGGCTCTAAGCGTGGGCGAAGGACGCCCAAGCCAAACGCGCCGCCACCGCCAACAGAAACACGCCGAAGATCCGCCGGAGCAAGTTGCGGTCCAGTCGGTGCGCGGCCAAAACGCCCCAATGGGCGGTGACCATCGCTGTGGGCGCAAGCAGCGCAAAACCGATCAAGGAGACGTAGCCGATCGAACCGGGCGGCAGCCCGACCTCATTCGCGCCGCCCGCCATGAATCCAAGCACGCCAGGAACCGCGATCAGAACGCCAAAGCCGGCGCCCGTCGCCACCGCCTCGCGAATGTCGCGACCGGTCAGGGTCAGCAACAACACCGCAAAGGTTCCCCCGCCAATGCCCATAAGGGCGGAGAACAATCCCGTGCCAAGTCCCAAAAAGGCCCGCACGGATCTCGGTGGATGCCAATGTCCCTTCACTTGCGAAGCGCCGCGCAGGGCCATGTTTAGGCCGTTGGCGAAGGCTAAGACGGCGAAGGTCAAGGTCAGGGCTTGTCCGGAGAGCTTGTCGGCCACGAAAGCGCCGAAGCCTGCCCCGGCGACCACCCAAGGCGCGAAGCCCCGGAGAACCTTCCAATCCACGGCGCCGCGATCATGGTGAGATAAGACTGACCGGATGGCCGTGGGCACGATCACGGCGAGCGACGTCCCGATCGCCAAATGGGTGCGCACGCTCATGTCCACGTCCATGCGGGCGAACAGTTCATAAAGGGCCGGAACCAGGATGGCCCCGCCGCCAATGCCAAAGAGCCCCGCCATGAATCCGCTGATCAGCCCGGTGATCAACAGCCCGACAAACAACGGCGCCATGGCTTGCAGCGTCGCCGCATCCAAATGCCACTCGCCCACGGGTCAGGCCGCCAAAGCCGGTTCCGATTGAACGGCGTCCAAAGCCTGCAGAAGAACCTCCGGCCCGGCGTCCGGCGCGTTTGCGCGCGTGCTTAGAATGTGCCGCCACATCCGCGCGCCAGGTCGTCCGTGAAACAAGCCGAGCATATGCCGCGTCACCGAATGGAGGCGCACGCCCGCCACCGCCTGCTCCGCGGCGTAACCCGCCATGGCGTGCACGACGGCGTGGAGGTCCGGCCTGGGCGTCAACGCCCCGTAGACTAGGCGGTCGACGTCCCCCAACAGGCCCGGCGTCTTATAAGCGGCGCGACCCAGCATCACGCCGTCCAGCCCATCGGATTCGCGCTCCGCAACGTCCAAATCAGAAAGCCCGCCATTTAAGATGATCTCAAGTTCGGGCCGATCCGCCTTCAGGCGTCGCACCAATTCGTAGTCGAGCGGGGGGACGTCGCGATTCTCCTTCGGCGAAAGTCCTTGGAGCCACGCCTTGCGCGCATGGACGATGAAGGTCCCCGCGCCGGCCGCCGCGCAACGGTCAACCAACCCATAAAGAGCCGTCTCCGGATCCTGCTCATCGACCCCGATCCGGCATTTCACGGTCAGGGGCGCATCCACTGCGGCCAACATGGCCGCGACGCACTCGGCCACCAAATCCGGTGTCCGCATCAAGCACGCACCGAAGGTCCCGGACTGAACCCGGTCGGATGGGCACCCGACATTCAAATTGATTTCGGCGTAGCCGTAGTCGGCCGCGATCGCCGCCGCCTCAGCGAGGGCCCTGGGATCGGATCCGCCCAGCTGCAGTGCGACCGGACCCTCCCGAGGATCGAACGCCAACAGCCGATCTGCGTCGCCGAACCGGATCGCGTCGGCGACCACCATTTCGGTGTAAAGGAGCGCCCGCTGCGTCAACAGGCGGTGGAAGAACCGGCAATGCCGATCCGTCCAATCCATCATGGGCGCGACGCTGAAGCGTCGGTCGAGCGGTGCGGCTTTCGTCATGGGCGATCATGTGGACCGAACGCGCGCCGCGCTCAACCTTCAGGATCGCCGGGTCGCCTTGGAAGCGTCCGTCGTCGGCCTGCCCCGTTCCCATCTCGACCGCGACCCGTCATCAAATCCGCAAGTTCGGCGCGCCGCTCGGCCGGCAAGCGCACCATGATCTCCGAAAGCGCGCCGGCGCCGGTGGCCCGCAACTCGGTTTGCGCCTGAAGCGCGTCGCGGACCGCCGCGCGGAAGGCTTCGGGATCGAAGGGCTCCGCCCTCAAGGCCTCGGCGGCGCGCAACCAGGCCGCGCGAAGCTCGCCGCGAAGGACGCGGCCTTCTTGCAGAATGGGTCCAAGTTCGCGCCGCAATTGCAGCCGATCGCGCCTGGACAGCTCGCGAAACAGGCGCGGCGGCGCGTCTGTGAGGAAGTCGCCTCCGGACGCCCGTGGCGGCGGTTTGGGGTCCTCCCGGCTCAAGACGCCGCCCACGCCTGCGCCGGCGGCGAAGACGTTGCCGGCCAGGGACGCCATCAGCAGATAACTGCGCCAGGACTCCCTCACAGGCTCTCGCTCAAACCCGTCGCGCCCAGACTTGGCCACGCCATCGCGGCCAATTCCGCCAATTCATCGCTCGGCTCGACCGCAGATTGCATGCCGAAGACCACGCCCCCGATCAAAGCGGCCGCCAACGCCGCCGCCGGAGACCACGCCGGCGCGCCGGGAAACAGGCCACGCATCAGGCCTCGAAAACCGCCGTCCGACGCCTCCACGCGAACGCCGCCCGAGGAAACGGCCGACGCCGCAATTCTGGCCGCGAGCGCCTCGTCCGGGGACGCCGGCGCGCTGGCGTCCAGCGCATCGTCGACCATGCGCGCCGCCGCGATCGAAGCCTGAAGGCGTGGATCGGCGCACGCCGCGCGCCAGAACGGCCCGTCCACGCCGCCCGGCCAACGCGCGGGATCAGCCCCATAGACGCGCAGCAAGCGCGCAGCCTCCGCACGGATTCGAGGATCGGTCATACCGCCATCTCCGAAGCTAAGGTCTTCCGCAAGGTCCGCCGAGCACGGGCGAGCAACGACTCGAGCGCCTCGACGCTCACGTCCAAGATTTGCGCGGCTTCCGCATTCGACAACTCCTGGATGTGACAAAGGGCGACCGCCGCACGCTGGCGCTCCGGCAGGGCCGCGATGGCCCCGCGCACGCGCGCCGCGGTTTGCTGCGACTCCAGCGCCTCGCTCGGCGAGGCTTGGTCGTCCGGGCGCTCTTCGGACACCGGTTCGTCGGCGATGCGGGCGCGCTTGCGCAGACGGTCATAGCAAAGGTTCACGGCCACACGGTGCAGCCAAGTGGAGAATTTGGCCTTATCGGCTTTCCACTTGCCGGCATGTGTCCATGCGCGCTGAAACGTTTCCTGCGCCACGTCCTCGGCCTCCGCGCGGTCGCCAAGCATGCGCTCAGCGACGGCCACGATCGCGGGAAGACGGCGACGAACCAATTCGCCGGCCGCCGCCCCATCGCCCTTCGCGATCGCACGTACAAGCGGCAGGTCCGGATCGGCCGCCGCGCCGCGCACGCGCTCGCGAAGCACCGGCGACCGGCCCCAAACGCGATCAGCCGCCGCGAGCACGTCGGCCGCGACCGCGGAACGCTTCCCGCAGTTCCTCACGGGTCAAGACGCCGTCATCATTGGTGTCGCGCTCTTCAAAACGCGCCAATGCCGGGTCGACGAATTCCGCTTGGTCAAGAGCGGCGTCGCCGTTCTCATCCAACTCGGCGAAGGCGCGGGTGCGCGGTTCGACGGCTTCCTCCAGAGACACGCGGCCGTCGCCGTCGGCATCACGTCCTGGCGCATCCGCCGCCGCGCCCGCGGCCTCTTTTCGTCTCCGTCCAAAGCGGCCCCGTTTCTCAGGCTTCTCATCATCGTCGATGAAGCCGTCGCCATCTTCGTCCATTTGCGTGAACCGCGCTTCGACGGGCGCGAGAAACTCGGTCTCGCTCACCGCGCCGGAGGAGTCCGTATCCATCGAAGCGAAACGCGCCGTCACGCCGTCCTGAAACTCCTGGCGCGACACTTGTCCGTCGCCGTCAGCGTCCATGCCTCGGAAGTCGCCTTCGCCGCGCGGTTGGCTCCAAGCGGCCCCGACCAGCAACACCGCAGCGCCGGTCAACAAGAAAGTCCGTGTCATTCATATCTCCATTTCGTGGCCCCAGCGTCTCTTCAACGCAGGTCCCGCGCATTTCCGTCGCGCCTAACTTTGCAATTTGGTCTTCACGACCGCTTCGCCTTCAAGCGTCCGGTGGACGGGGCAACGGTCGGCGATCTCCAGAAGGCGCGCTTGTTCGGTCTCCGACAAGGCCCCTTCGAGACGCAAAGCGCGCTCGAACAGGTCGACCTTGACGTCCTGGCCGTCCAAGCAAGCGTCAAGATCGCGGCAGTGGACCTTTGCGTGGCGCACTTCGGCGCTCACGCGGTCCAAGGCCAGCCCCTTGCGCTCCGCATACATCCGCAGCGTCATCACCGTGCAGGCGCCAAGGCCGATCGATACGAAATCATAGGGCGACGGCCCGGCGTCGTCGCCGCCGACCGAAGGCGGCTCGTCCGCCAAAAGGCGATGATCGCCCACGGCCGCCGTCGCGGTGAACTTACCGGTCCGTGTCTCCTGCACGACGACGGCGCCCGCCGCCGGCTTGGCGACGGTTTCGGCCGGCGACAGGTAACGTTCCGCCCAGCTTGCGATCAGATCGCCGACATAGGCGGCGTCGCCCGGCCCGGTCAGCAAATGATCCGCGTCGTCCAATGACACAAAGCTCTTCGGGTGCTTGGCGGCCCGGAAAATCTCTCCGGCGTGATCGATCGAAACAATGCCGTCACGCGGCGCATGCGCCGCCAATAAGGGGCGCTGCAAATCGCGCGCGCAGTCCAAAACGCTGCGATTCCGAATGTCGTCAAGAAACTGCTTTTTGATGGTGAACCGGCGCCCGGCGAGCGTGACCTCCGCCTCGCCGTCGGCCTCGATCACATCGATCGCGTCGCCGAAATTGTCCGCCACATGGGCGGGATCGGACGGCGCGCCGACGGTGGCGACCGCCCGCACGTCCGGAAGCCGCACGGCCGCGACGATCGCCGCCGCCCCGCCGAGGCTGTGCCCGATCAAAATTTCCGGTGCGGCGAAGGTCGTCCTCAAATAGTCGGCGGCGGCGACCAGATCCTCAACATTGGAGCTGAAATTGGTGTTCGCGAAGTCCCCTTCAGAATGACCGAGACCCGTGAAATCGAAGCGCAAAACGGCGATCCCGCGCCGCGCCAAGGCCTGCGCGAGCGCGCTCGCCGCCTTGATGTCCTTCGAGCAGCTGAAGCAATGCGCGAACAGCGCATAGGCGCGGACCGGCCCCGCTGGCCGATCAAGACGACCCGCCAACGCCTCGCCGCCGGAGCCGGGAAAGGAGACTTTCTCAGATTGGATGTGGGCCATGGCGACGCTCCCGTTCGGGTGGGCCGCGATGGCAACGCGTCAGGCCGGCCCGCGTCAAGCCTGGCGCACCGGCGCGTCCGCCCGGGACCATGAGGCGAGGAACGCCTCCAGCTCAGGATCCGGTCCGTCCGGCAACGCCAAGCGCAGACTGACGAACATGTCCCCGCGTTCGCCGCTCTCCGGATCCGTCGCGCCGCGCGCCCGCAGACGCAGGGTAGCGCCGGAACGTGAGCCCTTCGGAATCGCCAACTGGACGGGTCCGTCCAAGGTCGGCGCCGTCACTTTGGCCCCCAACAGGGCTTCTTTCAGCGAAATGTCGAGCGTCATGCGCACGTCGCGCCCATCCAACACGAATTGGGGGTGGGGCTTGATCTTCGCGCGCACCATCAGATCACGCGGCGCGCCGCCCGGTCCGCGCCCGCCTTTGCCGCGAAGCCGCAAGATTTGGCCGTCTTTCAGCCCCGGAGGGATCGTCACCTCGACCTGACCGCCATCGGGCGTCGTCACGCGTGCCTTTCCTCCCAAGGCGGCGTCGGCGAGCTCGACCGTCACCTCCGCGCGCAAAGGCGGAGGCGGCGCGGCGCGCGTTTGAGGACCGGTTCGCGTGCGCCCGAAGCCGCCTTCAAACAGGTCGCCGAACAAATCGCCGAAATCATCGAAGCCGGAGCGGAAAAACGTCCGCGTTCCGCCGGCGCGGGGTCCCTCGCCGCCGGTCCCGAAGCCGAAGGACATGGTGGGGTTGCCGTCGCCGTCGATCTCGCCGCGATCGAACCGCGCACGTTTCTCGTCGTCGCCCAGAAGGTCGAATGCGGCCGACGCTTCCTTGAAGCGCTTCTCCGCCGCTTCATCGTCCGGGTTCATATCCGGATGGTTTTCTTTCGCCAGTCGCCGATAGGCGCGGCGGACGTCGTCCGCGCTCGCGCCGCGCTCGACGCCGAGCACCTTGTAGGGATCGCGTGACACGCTCCGCCTTTCGCTGACGTCATGGATGAAACCAAGACCCATGATATGGGGAGCGCGGCGGGGGTCGCAACGGCGGGCCCGCGCTTCACAGCCAGATCAGCAGACTCGCCGAGGCGCCAGCGCCATAGGCTTCGGAAATCTGCGAAACCTCGATCCGCACGCCGCCCCAAGCCAGCCCGCCGCTGAAATCCGCCATTTGATCTTCCGGCGCATATCGCCCGACCGGTCGGTCCACCACATAGCTGCGCAGCGGCGCGCCGTCCTTTGAGAGTTGAATCTGGTAGCGTTCGACGCTCTCACCGAGAGGAACGTCCGGGGCCGCCCAATCGTCTCCTCCGATCCGCGCTCGCCGCACCCAACGAATCTCGACGCCGCCGTCTCCGGCGCGCCACGCGATCAAATGGGCCGGCGCATAGGGTCTCTTGCCAAGGTTCCTGTGGACCGCCTGCGTTTCCCGGTAGGTGTCCGCCGATGGCGGCGCGCTCGCCGGCCCGACCCGAAAGGTGAGAACCGCCCCGCGCTCTTCCGGCGCGATCGGCGCGGTCGCGACCGCCTCGTCTAGCAGCACCAAGCGCGCTCCGGCCGGGTTCGGATGGCGCATGGCGCCTTCCGTGCCGCGCATCCCCCGCAAAAACCCCGACAGGCGATAGCGTTGGGGCGCGGTCAGCTCCGCATGACGGAAGGCGACGATCTCCCACGCCCCGTCCGGATTTTCGATCGCCAGCCGATTGGCCCCGTTCAACACGTCCAGAGCTTCGCGGCTCTCCAATCCGCGGGGGCCAAAAACCTCGACCTCGACCCGATTCCCATCGTCCCAGCGGTCGCGCGGTCCGGAGTAGAAGTCCCAATGCGTTCGACCCATCACCGCGGCGCGGGTCAGACCAGCCCGCACGTCGGTCTCCGGAAGTCCGCCTTTGACGATGTACGCCGCCAGCCGGTCAGGCCAGGGATCCGCATAGGCCGCGAGCAGCACGCGATCGGAGTCCTCCGCGTCCGACAAAAGGGGCATGTCCCACGCGGCGACCTCCGGCGCGCCGAATGTGCGCCGTCCGCCCCCGGCGCGCGGGGCGACCAGCGGCGTCACCGCCCAACGCTTGATCGCCGGATCGATCCGGACGGCCTCCACTTCAAGCGCCTCGCCGGCCACGGTCTGGGTCACCCGGAACCGGCCGTCATGTCCGTCAAAGGCGAGGATGTCGCCCGGCTCGAGCGCGATGTGCGAAAGGGGCAGCACGAAGGTCGCGTGTTCGTCCGTGCGCCGCGTTCTGGGCGTCGCGCATGCGAGCGAAGCGGCGTTCAAGTTCGGCACGCATCTGTTCCGCCGTCATCAGATCGGAAGGGGCGGCCGCCGCCTCTTCCGCATCGCGTTTCTTCAGCTCCATCACCCGCTCCACCGCTTTCAAACACTGATCCACCGCCTTCAAAGCGTGTTCGCGCCGCGCTTCGCCGAGCCCCGCGGCGTCCGCTTCGCCGAGCGGCGCTCCGAGCGCGTCCGCAAAACCGGCGACCGCGCGCGCCAGCGCGTCTTCCACATGTTCCAACGCCGCCTTTCGCCGGGCCCGCCACATCGCCGCTTGGTCGCCGCGATCGCTCTGAGGCGACGCCGAGACTGCGCGCGTCCAATTCTCCGCGACCGCATGCTTGCGCATGGTGTCCGGATGAACGCCGGCGCGCCGGGCGATCTGCGCATAGGAGCCTGGCGAGGTTTCATAGAGGCGGCGCACGGCGGCCCAATCCACCTTGCGAACCATCCCTGCGTCTCTCGTCATGTCAGAGGAAAGGTCGATGGCGTTCCGATGTCTCGAAACCCTTTTTGTCGACCTTGAGCATGGTCTATGCGATCAGCGCGCCGCTGTCAAGCTCATTTTGCATCCTGTGCAAGTTTTTTGCTGTCGTTCAGACTGCGACAGCCGCCGGTGCACGTATTGGTTGCAGTGGTCCAGAGGTCCCAGTCTTCCTCCGGAACCGCCGTCTCCGGCACCAGGGTTCCACGAACCGAGGCCCCCGCCCGGTGTACGGCGTCTCGGTCGCCGCAACGCAGATAGTGCCAGTCGGGCAAATCCTGACCTTGGGCGACCCGGCGATAGGCGCAGGTTTCCGGCAGCCATGCGATCGAGCCCGCCAAGGCGGGCGTCAGCTTGAGACAGCCGGGCACTTGGGCGGATCGGTTCGCATAGTCACGGCAGCGCACCGCGCGCCGATCCAAAAGTCGGCAGGCGAGATGGGTGTCTTCGATCTCGCCCGTGTCTTCGTCCTCAAGCTTGATCGTGCAGCAGCGCCCGCACCCGTCGCACAGCGACTCCCATTCGGCCGCGTTCATGGCCTCCAGCGTTTTGACGCGCCAAAACGGCCTCGGCGCGTTCGCCGTCACCGGCCTTCGCCCTCGCCGTCCGCATCCGCGGAGCCGACCGAGCCGACGGCCGCTTCCACCTTGTCCGCGGCGGGCGCCTTGGGCTTCGGCGTGCGCTTGCGCGTCGCCGGCGCTTTTTCGGCGGTCGTCTTGGCCGCGGTCGTCTTGGCGGGCGCCTTCGCCGCTGGTTTCGGAAGCGCTGCGGCCTTCGGCGGGCTGAAGACCTCCGGCGTTTCGCCGGGAAGCGTCTCCACATAGAGCGACGTGCTGGGGAACGCGAAGCCTGTGCCTGCGCCCTCGACGATGTCCTTCACCGCATAGGCCAGCCGCTCTTTGATCTCGAGCCACTCGCCCCAAACGATGGTCCTGGTGAAGGCGTAAAGCATGATGTCGATCGAAGACGCGCCGAAGCTGTCCACCCGCACGAATTGGGCGGCGTCCGGCGGGCCGATGAACTCCGCGCCGCTTTCCCCTTCGGTGAGATATTTGCGAATCCCTTCGCACACTTGGCGAAGCTGCTCGGCGGAGGTGCGATACTCCACGCCGATCACCCAATAAATCCGGCGATAGGTCATCTTGGAGAAGTTCGTCACCGCGGAGTCCGAGAGCTTCGAATTCGGCACATGGACCGGCGCCTTGTCGAACCGGCGCACCTTGGTGGAGCGGAAACTCACCTCCTCCACCGTGCCCTCCACCACGCCGTCCACCCGAATCCAATCGCCCGGCTGGAACCGCCGTTCCGCAATGATCAAAGCGCCGCTGATCAGGTTCTTGAACAGGTCCTGCGCGCCCAGGGCGACGGCGACCGACAACAAGGACAGGCTGGCCAGGACCGGGACCACCGGGATGCCCCAAACCTGCAGCACCCCGATCGCCGCGATCCCCCAGAACGCGACCTTCAACCCCTTCCGCACCCATTCCGCGAGCGTGATCGAAAACCGGTTGCGGATCGGATCGAGCAAATGGGACAGGGGATCGACCAGGGTGACCAGCGCCCAAAAGATCGTGATGGTGATCAAGGACTGGGTGAAGCGGTTCGCGACCGCTTGAAGATCCGGCCCCAGGCCCACGATCGTGCTGGCGATGAACACGCCGACCGCGACCGGGGCGAGGCTCAAAGGCCCGCGAATGCCCGCGACGATCTGATCGTCCACGGTGGTTTCGGTCTTTTCCGCAAGCTTGCCGAGCGTGTTCGCGATCAGGCGGGCGATGGCCCCGCGAAAGTAAAACGCGATCAACAGCACGATCAGGGCGAGCACGCCCTCACCGACGCTCAAGCCCAGAAAGCCGGTGTTCCATACCGTCACGACGAGTCCCCAGAACTCGTTCAGCGTCTCCATGGCGTCCTCATCGCTCGCTTGCCGCACTGGCGAAAGGGGTAACGAAAACCGCGCCCCGCGTTAAGGGCCGTTCCGCCCGGCCCCCCGCGCGCCATTCTTCAGCATGGCGCGCTTCCTTTGACGCGCGTCCAAAGGCACATTGCGCGCTCTTTACGCTCGGCGAATGCGGTCAGGACGGCGCGTTGGAGGAGACCGTCGCCGCCTATCGCGCCGCCTTGGAGGTCACCACAAGTGAGGCCGCGCCCATGCAATGGGCCATGACCCAAAGCAAATTGGGCGAAGCCCGACTCGCGATCGCACGGCGTGACCACAGCGCGGCGGACGCCAAACGGGCCGTTATGCATCTGGAAGACGCTTTGGAGGTCTTCGATCCCCATGCGCCGGCCTTTGCCGAGAAAAGTCGAGGCCTTCTCGAAGACGCCCGCGCCCTACTCGCGGAGTTGGAGGGCGGCGGCGGGCAGACCAGCTAACGCCCGCCTCTTCCCCTTAAGGATACTCAAACCCTGTTTCCGAATCGATCGGCCAGTCAAAGGCTTCTTGCGCCGAATAGCGCAGCTCGCTGCGGACATAGGCGCCGCGGACGCTGTTCGTCAGGATGACGATCCCCGCCCCGCTCGCCAGATGCCCCTCCATCCAGGCGCGATAGCTGTCATTCGATCCGCTATGGTGGAACACCCGCGTCGGCCCCTCGCCGTTCAACTGAGGTCCCAGGCCATGCCAGGAGTTCGCTTCGCGGGTCATCATGTCCATGGCTAGGTCCTGGGCCAGGAAATCGTTGTCCCCACGGGCCGAACCCATCAGGGCGGCGACCAACCGGCCAAGATCGCGCGCGCTGGTCCACAGGCCCGAGGCCGCCCATTCGGCCATGGCTTCATAGCCGCGCGGAAGGGCGGTCGGCGCGCCGTCCTCGTCATGGGCGTGGGCGATGTCCCCATGGGTTTCGGACAGCGGATTGACGAAGGTGCTGCGATCCATGCCGAGCGGATCGAAGACGTAACGCCTGGCGGCCTCTTCATAGGAAAGCCCCGTCACGTCCTCGACCAGGACTTGGCTCACCGTCACGCCGCCGCCGGAGTAATCCATCTTCGATCCCGGCTCGAACGTCACGCGCACGCGGCTGTTCCGGGCTGGACGACGCCCGTTCAGCGTGTCGAGGGCGGTCGGCAGGTCTTCGCCGGGCTGAAAATCGGGAAAGCCATGGACGTTGAAGCCGGCCGTGTGGCTCAAAATGGCGCGCAGCGTCACCGGTCGTTTGTGCGTGTGCCGATTGTCCGGGACGCGCCATGAGGTGAGGTCGCGGTTCACGTCGGCGTCGAGATCCAACCGCCCCTCCGCCACCAGCCGCAGGATCAGCGCGGCGTTCGCGATCTTGCTGATCGATCCGACGGAAAACACCGTGTCGGGCCCGACCGGCGCATCCTTGCCTTGTTCGCGCGTTCCATAGCCCCGGACCCAGGCGACCTCGCCATCTTGCAGGATCGCCACAGCCATGCCGGGCAAGCCGTAATGGGCCATCCGATCGATCAAAGCGTGCCGGGCGGGATTGGGATCGCCCCGGTCAGGCCGGGCGATCACGCGGCTCTCCATCGCCTCGATCCGAGGATCGTCATCGGACAGAGGCTCGGCCGCAGCCGCCGCCGCCGTCACGCAGAGACCCGCCGCTGCCAGGCGCCGGATCCGTTGAAGGACAGTCGGCATGGGGATCATTCTCCTTGCTCGTGAAAAGATGGGGCGCGACAGGCCCGATGGACGCTCGCGCCGTCAAGACACGATCTGCCGTCCATCCCTTGCCCAAAACGCCCGCGCGTCCAACCGCCGCCGTCGCCGCTTTCCGATGAACGCGCCCCCTTTCACGATCGGTGACCGCGCCTCGCCGCGCACCGCCATGGCGGAGGGCGCATTCCTCTGGCCGCGTCCGGGCGCGCCATGCATGCTGGCGATCTGCACTGTCCGTATGGAGCGATCGCCATGGGTGGACCCATGCTTCGCGTTTTACTCGCGCCGATCGGCCTCATCTGCGCGCTCGCGGCGTATCCCGCCGAAGCCGCCTGTCCGGAGCATGGCGATTGGACGGCGACCCCCGCCGCGGACCGGGCCGCCTATGAGGCGTTCGCCGCCGAACCTGGCGCAAAACGGCTCTATAACGGCCTCACCTATCGGTTTCTGTTTCGCGGACCGGAGGACGCGCCCGCCTATGGCTATGACACCGCCCAGCGCGTCATGGTCCATTCCCGGGACAAGGTGATCATCGCGCCGGACTGGGCGAACGACTCCTTCGCCCGCAACGCGCCCGTCCGCGCGCCCGCCTATGACGATTTTTCCTGCGCCGTCCCGCGCGCCATGACTTTGATGCGCGAGGGCGACCGGATGGTCTTCGCCGCGCCGCCATGGCTGTCCGAGCAAGACGGCCTCCGCCCAAGCGCCCGCGGCCGCGTTCTGCTCTTCGAGGTCGAGATGCTCTCGATCCGCCCGGCAAACGAACCCTAGACCCTACGGCCGCGCCTTTCAGTCAAACGAAAAAAGCGTGCCTCATTTACCAATTGTTAACTTCTTCACATGGATCAATGTTCAACTGTTTACAATAATTTCTTTTGCCTCGACCGATTTTTGCCTTGTTTTTAAGGAAAACTATCCATCAATGTGTTTAACAAACCTGTGAAGTGGAGACTGATCATGGATTTGATGATCCTCGCCATTATCGTGGCTGGTTTCTCAGCCGCGATGGCCGCATCGAATGAATTTTCACGGCGGAGAAAAGCGCGCGGCTGACCGGTTCGGGCCGACCGCCGGTGATCCCTTCAGCGCATCTGCGACCCGAATGAAGAACTCGTCCGAAAGGACCATGACCTGCGGACATTCGTCCCAGACATGTTTGAAAACGATGCCGTCGATGGGCGTCTCCACGGGCTTCGTACGTCAATCGCCATCTGACGTCCGCGCCCATCGCGCCGCGTCAATCAGGCGGCCAATGGAAAGTCGTCTCGAGGCGAAACGTCTCAAATCCGGTTCAATCATGAAAAGATCGAATGTGAGCATTGAGGAATCGGTAACCGTTGGAGCCCTAATTACAAGACGGATTTGAAATGGAGAAACGAACATGTCCTTGATCTTGTGCGGTTTCGCGTTGACGTCTGCGGCGGGCCTGGCGGTTTTCAATGAAATCCGCCGCGCCAAGACCCAGTCGCAAGCGTGATCTGACGGCGTCCGGCGGTCGACCGTCGGGCGCCGCAGCGTCCCCGTGGGCGATCTTGCGGTCCTTGCCCACGCCGGGTCCCGGCCTTAGGTCGGATGCATGACCGCTACGTTTCAAACGATCGCCGACGACCTGACGTTCCTAGACGACTGGGAAGATCGATACCGCTACATCATCGATCTGGGCCAAAGTCTGACCGGATTGCCCGACGACGCGAAGATTGACGCCAACCGCGTCAAAGGTTGCGTCAGCCAAGTATGGTTGACCGCCCATCGCGACGGAGAAACCTTACAATTTGAAGCCGACTCGGACGCCCAAATCGTGCGGGGCCTCGTCGCGCTCCTGATGGCGCTTTACAGCGGCCGACCCGCCCAGGAGATCCTCGCCGACGATCCCCAGGCCCGGCTGGCGCCGCTGGGTCTCGACAAAATGCTGAGCCCACAACGCTCAAACGGGCTTGTCTCCATGGTGAAACGCATCCGCGCCGAGGCCGAGGCCGCAACGCAGTCTGCGGCTTAGGCGCGCCTTTGAAGTCAGGCCCATCGAACGCGTCGCGATCTTCAAACGCCTGTCGCGCCGATGGCCGCGCACCAAGAAAAGTACCGCATGAAATCCCTCTATCAGATCGGCGTCGCGGTCATCATGGCTCTGCTTGTGAGCTTGATCTTCTTCGTCACCGAGCGCACGGCCGCGCTTCAAAACGGAGAGCGTCTCGCATGGCAGCAAGCCGAGCGCGTCGAACTTTTCATGCGTCTCATCGTGGATACGACGCCGGGCCCGGTCGGCGCGCTCTTGGATCGACGTCAAACCGACTGTTCCCCGGACGCGCTCGACGCGATGCGGAAAGTCTTGTTCTCAGAACCCCTGTTTCACGACGTTTTTGTTCTCGAAAACAAAACCGTTGTTTGCAGCGCGCTCTTATCGAGAATGGAAACCACCGTCGATATTGGAAGGAACTTGCTGCCCTCTCTCGAACAGCGTGGCCTTTACATCGTCGATTGGTCCACATTCGGCTACCAGACCGCATTTCTCACGCGTTACGACAATTTGGGACTGCTGATTGACCCGCAGGTCCTAAACCCTGGCGGGATCGATGGCGTCGAAATTTTCTACACGTTTGAAGATCGCCTCATCGCGGCGCCTGGCGACCTCGAGACCCAAAAAGGTTGGAGAACGCTGGAGACAGACGCCGAAAGAGAAATTTGTCTGAAAACGGCTCCCCTATGCATTACCCCCGCGATCAATGATCGCGTGCTCTTATTCGGCACCGTCACGCAGCGATTGCTTCGAACGTTGTTTGTGTTTGCGGCGGCGGGCGCACTTATCGGGGCCGGGCTCGGTGCGATCGGTTATGCGCGTCGACGCCGCAGCCCGGAGCAACGCGCGCTCCGATGCCTTCAAACGCGGGATTACACGTTTCATTTCCAACCGATCGTATGCGCCTCAAGCGGCGAAATGGTCGGCGCGGAAGCCCTGTTTCGGCCAGGAGCGGACTCGCGTGATCTTGGAATTCCTTTCCTGATCGGCACGGCGGAAGATAAGGGTTTGTCTGGAGATATCGCCGTTCAGGCCATTCAAACCGCCCTCCACGACATCATTCCAAAACTGCGGGTGGACGACTTCTTCGTCAGCATCAATCTCACGCCCGGCGATCTCGGGGACGATGCACTGTTGGCGACCATTTCAAGCCTTGTGGAAAGCGCTCAGGTTCCGGCTCAAGTGGTGCATTTGGAGATCACCGAACGAAATGAAATGCCGTCTGAATTGCTGCAACAACTCGTCGCCCGCTGGCGTGGACAGGGTTTTCGGATCGCAATCGATGACTTCGGTACAGGTTATCAAAACCTGTCGCGTTTGGCCTCCATTCGCGTTGATGAAATAAAGATCGATCGGGTTTTCACGAATGCCGTCGGCATGGGTTCGGTGCAGGAATTCATGTTGGAGCGGCTCTTGGAGATGGTCGCGACGAGCGATCAACACATCGTCGTCGAGGGGATCGAAACCCAGTCCCAGCACGAGTTTTTCCAAGGGCGGCCGAACATGAGATGCCAAGGTTGGTTCTACGCCAAACCCATGTCGGCAAAGGACTTCCTCGCCTGGAGCCGCGAGAACCGCGGCGACGCGTCCTAATCCATCATCTCAAGACGTCGCAAAGCGGGCGTTCCCGGCCCGCGATCCAAAACGGACATGACGTCCGTCGCCCTGCGCGGCGTTTGGCGGGTCTTTCAAAGCGTCGGCCGTGCGTCCTCGGCGAGCCAAGCGTCGCTCGGCGGCCAGGCGCACGGGGCCATCCCGTAATGGCGCGCAAGCGCGCCGAGCGCGAGCTTCACGACCAGCTTTCCAGACCGGCGAGGCCAGCCATGGCGCGCTTCCAACGCTTCCAGTCCCACGCCCTCGCAGGCGGCCGCGCGCGCCGCCGCGGCCAATTCCGGTCCGAGGGCGGCGAACGCCTCGCGCAGACGTCGTCGCGCCGCGGCGGCGGCCTCTCCCGGCGCAAGACCGTCGGCCGCACCGCGCGCCGTGCGATCCGACGGGCCGCGCGACCAATCGCGAACAAGGCCTCGGCTTTGATGAACCGCTTCCCAATCCGCGCGAAGTCGCTCGCCAGCCGCCTTCTCCGTCGCGTCGATCAGCGGGGTCCCTTGCGCGTCGCGGCGAACCGCCAGCCAATCGAGCGAACATTCCGCGATCCGCGGCGCGCCGCCCGACGCCGCCAAGCGCCCGGCGCCTGCGCGCGACAGCCGCCATAGGCCCGCTTGCCCCGCCGGCGCGATGAGCCCCGCCTCCAGCAAGGCGCGCATGCGTTGCGCGGAAACGCGGATCGGCGGAGCCACGCCCTCCACGCGGCCGCCGGTCGCCAGATCGCCGACCAGCCTTGCGCCGTTCTGCGCCAGGGCCTTCAGGGCCGGGTCGGGGCCGCTCACGCCGCCCGCGCCCAACGGCGCCGCCAGCGCACCCCGGTGGCGCTGAGAGCTTGCTCCGTGGCGTCCCAACGGGCGGCCGCATCCGACAAGGACTCCATAAAGCGGTCGAACTCCGAGTCTTCGCGCAGATCCTCAATCGCATGGCATGCATGGGCGACCGTCGAGCGATCTCGCCCCAAACAGGCGGCGACCACCGGCGTCTTGAGCCGAAAGCCCACATGGGCGAGATACATCGCCACTTGCCGGGCGAAGGCCGCTTCGGCGCGGCCGCGTCCCGGCGCCTCAATTTCATCGGGCGGCACATCAAGCGCCGCGCCCGCGATGTCGCACGCCGCCCGCACCCGTCGGCGCGCGGGATCCGCCGCCGGCCTCAAACACCGTTTCATGGCCTTCGCCTCCCTCGCCATACGTCCACATACTTTAAGATCAGATGATGCAACCGTGAATAAGTTTGCGAAATTTGCATTACTTCTTGCATTAGCTGCATGCGCTTGGGAGGATAGATCGCAACCTTAGATGGAGGCGCAATCCGCATGGAGCTTCGCATAAGGGAGTGGCGGAAGCGTCGAGGCCTGACCTTGCGGGTGTTGGCCGAGCGGATCGGAAGCAGCGAAGCCACGCTGTCGCGCATGGAGACCGACCGCATTCGGGTCACGACGGCGTGGCTCGAACGCATCGCGGCGGCGCTGGAAGTGAGCCCCACCGACCTGCTGGCGGACGCGCCGCGCCCCGCCGCGACGCCCATCGTGGCCGAACTGGACGGACGCGCCCAGGCGGACGCCGCGCCCGGCGGCGCCTTCGACCTCACCGACGGCATGCGTGATCCTGTGGCCTGCCGGGTGCTGGAGGATACGCCGCCCTTCATCCGCGGCGATCACTTGATCGGCGACCGCTGCGACGACGACGCCCTCGCGCCCCTCGCCGGCCGATTGGTGTTCGGCGTCGGGGAAGGCGGCGATTGGGCCTTTGGCCGGCTGGCCGCATCAGACGACGCCGCCACCTATTTCGTGGTGCCCGAGGGCGGCCGCGCACCCCCGCGCCAGATCAAGGGTTTCGTCTGGGTTGCTGCGGTGAAATGGGTGGTCCGCCCGGCCGACGGCTGAGCCCCGTCGCTTTTCGACGCATGCGCGCCGGTGTAGAGCGCCCGGATTGGGAGTTTTCGGGAGACGACGCCGTCCATGACGCACCAATCGGACCCTTTCGTCGCCCTTTTGACCCTGGCGGCGATCGTTCTCGCGATCGCGTCGGCGAGCCTCCATAGGGCGGTCAAGAAATTGCGCCTTGAACTCGCGCAGATGCAAACGCGCCTTGACCGGCTCGAACGCGAAGAGCCGGCGCAGGAGGCGCCTTCATCGCCGCGCCCGGCTCCCGAAACCGCCCCATCGCCGACGCCGGAACCGCCAGGCGCCGCGCGCGCCCAAGCGATCGACCGCGCCTATGACCAGCTTCGCGCCACGGTGGCCGCCCGCGAAGCCGATACGCCGCCTGCAGACGAGGCTCCGCCGTCGACGCCGCCTGCGGACGAGGCTCCAATGTCGGCGCCGCCCTCCTTCCCTCGGCGCATCGGCGCCTTCGAGCGCTTGGCGGACAATTGGCTGATTTGGGTCGGGGCCGCGGCGTTGGCCGCCGCGGGGGCGTTCCTGGTCGCCTATTCGATCGAACAGGGCCTGCTTGGCCCGGAGGCGCGCATCGCCGCAGCTCTCATCTTGGGCGCAGCCCTGATTGGGGGCGCTTGGCGGGTCAATCGCGGTGCGGAGCCCGCCTGGCGGGACGGTCGCGGGCCGACCCGCGCCGCGGGCGGGTTGGCGGCGGCCGGGATTTCGATCTTGCTCGCCGCCATTTACGGCGCCTTCGCGCTCTATGGGCTCATCCCCGCCGTCATCGCCTTTGCGGGGCTGGCGACGGTGTCGCTCGCGGCGTTTGTCCTGTCCTACTACTTCGGCCGCATCTTGGCGGGCGTCGGTCTGCTTGGCGCCTATGCGACGCCGATTCTGGCCGGCGGCGGCGAACCGCAACCGGTGGCCCTCGCCCTCTATCTGGCCGCCGTCGCCGCCTCGGCCGCCTTCACCGCCCGCTACGCCCGATGGGCTTGGCTCGTCGCCGGGGCGGTGGGTCTCAGCTTCGCTTGGATCGTCCTCATGGCGATCCAAGATCCCGCGTCGATCGCCTATACGCTTTTCGCCCTCGCCATCGCCGCGGCTCCTTGGACGTTGCGGCCCGACGCACGCGCCGCCCCGCGAGCCTTGTGGATGGTCGCGGTCGGCGCGCCGGCCGGCGCATTCCTTTTGGCCATGGCGAATGAGTTTCTGGGCTTCGCCCCAGGAACCGCGCTCGCCGGCGTTTTGATCCCGCTCGCCGCCGGCCTTTACGCGACGGACCGCCGCCCCGCCGCCATCGGCGCCGCGTTCTTCGCCGGCTTGACCATTCTCGCCCAGGCGGACGTGCGAGACAGCGAGGCCGCCCTGTGGGCCGTCACGCTGACTCTTGTGGCGGCGACCGGGATCGGCGGTTTCGCAGCCGGCGTGCTTAGACCGCCAAGCCGGGTTCCCATGCGGATCGCCGCCTTCGTTCCCGTCGCCCTGGTGGCGATCGGCTTCGGCGTCTCGGTTGAAGGCGAGACCAGTCTTCGATGGGGGTTGGCCGCCTTCGCCGTGGCGACGCTCCAAGGCGAGTTCATCCGGTCGAGCATCGCGAACCGACGCCCCAAGGCGCTGGCGGATTTCACCGTGGCCTTCGCCGCCGCCCTCACCTTGGGTTTGGCGACGGTGCTGCGCGGCCAAGGCTTGGCCGTCGCGCTCGCCGCTTTTGCGGCGGCGGCCGCCTTCGCCCAAACGCGCCTTCCCCTGCGACACGCCGGCTGGATCGCCGGCTTGGCCGCGACCGCCGCGTCGGCGATCATCCTCATGGATCCCTTCGGCCCCCTTGAGGCCGTGCCCGCTTGGCGGATCGCCGTCGCCTCAACGCTGGCCGCCGCCCTGTGCTGGGCGGGCGCGCGCGCGTTCCAAGGTCCCGCCAAGCTGAGATCCCTGCGCCAGCAGCGCGAGACGGGCGAGCAATGGCTGGCGGGCGCGGCGAGCCTGATCGCCGCCGGCGGCTTCGCCCTCACCGTGCGATCGCTCTGGCAGGACGGAGATCTGAGCCGCGAGGCTCTTTCTCTTGCGGAGTCCACCACCTACACCCTGGCGTGGATCGGCGGCGCCGCGGGCGGCTTCGCCGCGCGCAACCTCGCGGGACCGGTGGCGACGGCGCGGCGCTGGATCCTTCTTGTCCTGGCGGGCGCGCAACTCGTCTTCGTCCAGCTTCTCACGAGCAATCCAGTTTTGGACGGGCCGAACGAGCTGGGCGAGCTGATCGTCTTCAATCTGCTTGGCTTCGGCTATCTCCTTCCGGGCCTCGGCCTTGCAACAGTCGCGTTGTTCATGACGCGGCGAAACCTGCAAAAGGCCGCGCGATATGTGGGCGTCATCGCCGGCCTGTTGATCTTTCTCTATCTGAATTTCGAATTGCGCCGAACCATCCACGGGGTGGTGGATTACGGCGCGCCGCTTGCGCCCGGCGAACTTGCGGGGATGACCATGCTTTGGACCACGGCCGCCATCGGCCTTGTCCTTTTGGGGCATGCGGCGCGCCTGCGATCGGCGCGCCTGGCGGGCCTCGCTCTGGCCGCTTTGGTGGCGATCAAGGCCGGCCTGTTCGACACGGCGGGCCTGAACGGATTGTGG
>CAYPOX010000035.1:0-21703 GCA_964412525.1 uncultured Caulobacterales bacterium | reverse complement strand
AATGTCGGGCTGGAAGGCGTCGGCGTCGCCGAACGCGCCTATCAGCAGGCTCTGGCCTTCGCGATCGAGCGCAAACAGGGCAAGCCCTACGGTCTGCAGCACGAATTGCGCGATATGATCCCGATCATCCGCCATGCGGACGTGCGCCGCATGTTGGCGACGATGAAAGCCAAGATCGAAGCCGGTCGCGCCATTTGCTACGCGAACGCCTTGGCCCTCGATATGGCTTTGCGCGCCGAAACCGATGAGGAGCGCGAGCTTTGGAAGGGGCGCGAGGAGCTTCTGACGCCGATCTCCAAGGCTTGGTGCAGCGATATGGGCGTGGAGGTGGCCTCCCTCGGCGTCCAGGTGCATGGCGGCATGGGCTACATTGAGGAGACCGGAGCGGCGCAACATTTGCGCGACGCGCGGATCGCGCCGATCTACGAAGGCACGAACGGCATCCAAGCGATCGACTTGGCGACCCGCAAACTGGCCGACGGCGGCCACGCGGCGGGCGTGATGCTCGACGAGGCGCGCGACACCGTCGTGGCGCTCGGCGACTCCGGCGACATGGAGCTGGATCGGATCGGTTTCGCCCTGCGCGAGGGCGTCAAGACCGCCGACGACGTGACGCACTATTTGGTGTCGCGTCTGCGGGAGAACCCAGAGGACTCCCTCGCCGCGGCGACCCCGTATCTCAAATTGATGGGCGCGGCTCTGGGCGCTCATTACCTGGCTCGCGGCGCGTTGGCCGCGGCGAAGATGCGTGAAGAAGGCGACCATTCGAGCTATTGCGACACGCGGATCGCGCTTGCGCGGTTTTTCGCGGAGCAGTTGTTGCCGCCGGCTGTGGGCGAGGCGCAGGCGGCGTTGGCGGGCTCCCGGACGTTGGAGCGCTTCAACGGGGAAACTTTGCAGAGCGCTTGACGTCGGGCGACTGCGCGGTCGAAGCCTTCGCCTTGGCCGCGCGCAGGCGGCGTGACACGAGGATCGCAGGCCCATGACGCTTGTCGAGGAGACGGCGCGCACGCGCAACGCCATCAGCTTCCCGTTCGAAACGCCGCCGGAGCCCGCGGAAACGCAGGAAGTCGCGCCCGGCGTCCTCTGGCTCCGTTTCCCGTTGCCCTGGGCGCTCGACCACATCAATCTCTATGTCATTGACGACGGCGCCGGTTGGACGATCGTCGACACCGGCATGAAACTCGACGACCACCTGTCCATCTGGGCGCGTCTGTTTGACGGGGCCTTGGGCGGTCGTCCAGCGACCCGCGTGCTGTTGACCCATATGCACCCGGATCACGCAGGCTTGGCCGGCTGGCTCTGCGATCGGTTCGACGTGACGCTTTGGATGACCCGAACGGAGTATTTTCACGGGCGCGTGCTTGCGGACGATGACGGTCCGCCTCCGCCGGACGTGTGGCTGAAACACTATCAGCGGGCGGGTTGGTCCGATGATCAGATTGCGCATCACGCGAAGCGTTTCGGCATGTTCGGGCGCATGACCACGCCGTTTCCTAAGGCCTATCGTCGAATCCGGCACGGCGAATTGATTGAGATCGGCGGCGCGGATTGGAAAGTCGTGGTCGGCGGCGGCCACAGCCCGGAACACGCGTCGCTTTTGCGCACGCAAGACGGCGTGTTCCTATCGGGCGATGCGGCGCTGCCGTCGATCAGCCCGAATGTGTCCGTTTGGCCGACGGAGCCCGAGGCCGACCCGCTTTCGGAGTGGTTGCGCAGCCAGCACGCCCTGCTTGTGGAGACGCCGGAGGACGCACGCGCGTTTCCCAGCCACGGTCTGCCTTTTGACGGCGTTCATGTGCGCGCCGAGCAAATCCTGGAGCGCCACGAAAAGGCGATGTCGCGGCTTTACGATTTGTTGGAGACGCCGCGACGAGCCGTGGACTGCTTTTCCGTTTTGTTCCGCCGAACCATCGACCTCGACTCTCTCGGCATGGCGACCGGCGAGACGCTGGCGAACCTCAACTGTCTGCTTGGTCGCGGTTTGGTCGAATGCGAAGAGGGGCCGGACGGAGCCCTTCGCTATCGTCGGGTCGGCTGACGCAGACGTGTTTGATCGCTTCGCCTTCTTCGAGCGCTTGCCCGCTTGGATCGCGGCGGGGGCCTTCGCCGCCTTGGTGGCGCTTCTCCTGGAGCGAACCTGGCGCGGAGAGCCGGTTTGGCTGTTCGGCATGCGGTTCGGAGGCGGCGGCGCCGAGGTGAGCGAGTTGGATGGCATCTACTTGCTCTCGGACCGACCCTGCGCGCGGGAGCGGTTTGAGGATGTGACGGGGCGTTTCGAGGGACGGTATGTCCGGCTGGCGGATGTGGCGGCCGGTCCGTCGGTCGGCGGCGGCGACGGAAGCCATCGCCACGCGGTCGTGGCGGAGACCCGGCCGATCCCGCCAGGTGCAGGCGGTGATCGCGGCGGGGCGACCCAACCGGCGGCGGCTGGGACCCGCGTGCCGGTGAGGGGCGAAGCGACTCCGGACGGCGCCGCACACGAACACACTTTCATCGGGCTGCGCCTTTGCCGCATTCGCACCGCCCGACCATAAGGCGAAACGGAATGGTCCGCGTGCGACGCGTTGGCTAGCTTTGCGGGAAACAATGATAAGGGAAAATGAAATGAGCGAAGGTCTCAAAAACAAGGTCATGTTCGTGACCGGCGCGAGCCGGGGGATCGGGCTCGCAATCGCCAAACGCGCGGCGCAGGACGGCGCCAAGATCGTGATCGCGGCCAAATCCACCGAGCCGGATCCGCGCTTGCCAGGCACGATTTACACCGCAGCGGACGAAATCCGCGAGGCGGGCGGCGAGGCCTTGCCGCTCGTGGTCGACATTCGCTACGAGGATCAGGTCGAGGCGGCGGTCGAGAAGGCGGTCGACGCCTTTGGCGGCGTGGACATTTTGGTGAACAACGCATCCGCGATTTTTCCGCGCGGCACGCTCGACACCCCGATGAAACGCTATGATCTGATGCATCAGGTGAATGGTCGCGGCACGTTCGTCACGACGCAGAAATGCCTGCCGCACCTTCTTAAGTCCGCGCGCCCGCATGTTTTGACTTTATCTCCGCCCTTGGACATGCGGCCGAAATGGTTCGCTCCCCACGCGGCTTACACGGCTGCGAAGTATCTCATGTCGATTTACGTTCTCGGCTGGGCCGCGGAGTTCGAGGGGAAAGTGGCGTTCAACGCCCTTTGGCCGCGCACCGCCATCGCCACGGCCGCCGTTAAAAACGTGCTGGGCGGCGACGATGCGATGTCGCAATGTCGGACACCTGAGATTCTAGCCGACGCCGCTTACCGCGTTCTGAACAAGCCCGTCACATTCTCGGGCGAATTTCTGATCGACGACACCTTCCTGTTCGGCGAGGGCGTGAGCGACTTCGAACCCTATCGGATCGACAAGACTCGGCCGCTCTTGCCGGATTTTTTCGTGCCGGACGACATTGCGCCGCCCCCAGGCGTCGACGTGATGAAGCTCGACAGTTTAAGCGTTTGAGCGGCATGATCGCGCTGAGCGCGCCCTAAGCGAGGAGAGCGCCCTTTGTTGGTGTTTGAACACGACACGTTCGCTGACCATCGCCCGCCCGCGGGGCATCCGGAGCGTCCGGCGCGGCTCCAGGCGGCGCGCGCCGGCTTGGAGTCGGCGCTCGGCGCATATGAGCGTCGCACGCCCGGGCCGGCCGACGACGACACCCTGGCCCTCTTGCATCCGGCGCGCCATTTCAAGCGCGTCGAAGAAGCGATCGACGATGCGGCGATGACGGGAGAGCCGGCTTCGCTCGACGCCGACACGTGGGTCACCCAGCTCAGCATGGAGGCGGCTTTGCGGGCGGTCGGCGCCGGCGTGGAGGCGGTCGACGCGGTGCTGGCCGGCGATGACGCCACCGCTTTCTGTCTCGTGCGCCCGCCGGGTCATCACGCGGAGCCGACCCGCGCCATGGGCTTCTGCCTGTTCTCCAACATCGCGATCGCCGCAGCCCACGCCCAGTCCGTACGCGGCCTCGAACGGGTCGCGATACTTGATTTCGATGTCCATCACGGAAACGGGACGGAAGCGTGCGTCGGCGGCCAGAGCGGCATGTTTTTCGCCTCTACGCATGAGTTTCCCTTGTTTCCGGGTACGGGCGGCGACACGACGCTCAACACCAAGACCTTGATCAACGTGCCTTTGCCGCCGGGCTTCACGGGCCCGGTGTTTCGCGCATCCTGGACGGACGGCGTGTTTCCGCTGTTGGACGCTTACGACCCGGAATTGATCCTCGTGTCCGCGGGGTTCGACGCCCATGCGCGAGACCCTCTGTCTTCGGCGCAACTCGATGCGGACGACTTCGCCTGGATCGGCGCCGCGATTCGCGAAGCCGCCCAAGGCCGCGCGGAAGGGCGCGTCATCGCCATGTTGGAGGGCGGTTACGATCTTGACGGTTTGCGCGAGGGCGTGGCCGCATTCGCAGGCGCGCTCGCAAGTCCTTAGCCGACGCGTTGTTCCGAACTCCGCGGGCGGGTATCTAAACGCCCCTTTGGGGCTGTTCCAGGATTCGGCGATTGACAGATCAGGCGACCAAGACCTGGATCGTGACGGCGCGCCACGGCGAACCGGATATGGATAGGACGGTGGTCCTGTCCGCTGGAGACTACGGCGAGTGGTGGGGGCGATATCAATTGTCCGGCCTCAAGCCCGGTCAGGAACCGCCTGAGTCGCTTTGCGACTTGGCGCGGAAAAGCGCCGTACTTCTCTCCAGCACGCTGCGTCGCGCCGAAGAGACCGCGCGTGCGTTAACGGATGATCGGCCGCCTGAGCGCCATGACGTGTTCGTTGAGGCGCCTTTGCCGCCGCCGCCGACGCCGTGGATTCGCTTGCGTCCAAAGTCTTGGGGCGTCGTGTCCCGCACGGTGTGGATTTTGGGCTACAGCGGCGGGCAAGAAACGCATTGGGCCGCATGGCGTCGCGCGGATCAGGCGGCCCGGATGTTGATCGGCACGGCCAAATCGCGCGGTGCGACGCTGCTTTGCGCACACGGATATTTCAACTGGATGCTGGATCACACGCTTCGTGCGCAGGGCTGGAGCCGCAAGATTTTCGAGGGCTCCAACCATTATTGGTCCTATCGACTTTATGAAGCGCGGGGCTCTGGCTCGGTCAAGGCGGAGTCTCCTATAATCGCCGATGTGGGGGATCGATGACGGATGATGCGCACGCGGACGTTTCGGCGTTAAGCTTCGAGGACGCGCTCAAGCAACTCGAAGAGATCGTCGCGAGACTGGAAGGGGGAGACGTGCCGCTTGAAGAATCCATCGCCATTTACGAACGCGGGGCCCGTTTGCGCGTCCATTGCGAAACGCGGCTCAAGGCGGCCCAGGAACGTGTGGACGCGATTTCGGGCGGGGGAGACGGTCCGGTGACCGCCGTTCCTTTTGACGGCGAGACTCGATCATGAGCGCGGCCGCCGCCACCGCGATCGAAGGTCTTCCGGCCCGGCTCGGCGCGGCTGCGCGCCGCGTGGGCGATGCGCTCGATGAAATGCTGCCGCCGGACCAGGGCGCTGAAGCGCGGGTGAAAGCGGCCATGCGCTATGCGGCCTTGGCTGGCGGTAAGCGGTTGCGCCCATTCTTGGTGATGGAGTCCGGACGGCTCTTCGAGGCTTCGGAGACGGGCGCGTTGCGCGCCGCCGCCGCAATCGAGGCGGTCCACACCTATTCGCTCGTTCACGACGACTTGCCGGCGATGGACGACGACGATCTTCGCCGCGGCAAGCCGACCGTCCATGTCGCCTATGACGATGCGACGGCGATTCTGGCGGGCGACGGATTGTTGACCATCGCGTTCGAGTGGTTGTCCGACGCCCGCACCCACCCGGATCCCGAAGTCCGCTGCCGGCTGATCCAGTGTTTGGCGAAAGCGTCAGGCGTGGACGGCATGGTCGGCGGACAAATGATCGATCTGGTCTCCGAGGGCGCGGAACTGTCCTTGATGGCCGTGTCGCGGCTGCACGCCATGAAAACCGGGGCGTTGATCGCCGGCGCGTGCGCCATGGGGGCGATATTGGGGGAAGCGGACGCGGATTCTCTCCGGAGCATCCGCTCCTATGGCGAGAAGCTTGGACTGGCGTTTCAGATCGCGGACGACGTGCTTGACGTCGAGGGCTCGGACGCCGATCTCGGCAAGACGGCCGGGAAGGACGCGGCCCAAGGCAAGTCGACGTTCGTCTCCATTATGGGGCTGGAGCAGGCGAAGGCGGAGGCGCGGCGAGCCGCCGCCGAAGCGGAGGCGGCCTTGGCCTCCTTCGGGCCGCGCGCGGCGGATCTGCGAGACCTCGCGGCCTTTGTCGTTGAACGCCGCGCCTAGTCACCCGGCTTTCGCAAGGTTAAGAGCGCGTAAGGCAGGTAACGAAAACGCGCAAATGTTTGTTTCAAAGGGGGTCTCTCGTGTCGTCAAAGCCTGAAACGCCGCTCTTGGATCAGGTCGTCTATCCGGCGGATCTGCGGCGCCTCTCCAAAAAAGATCTCCCGGCTTTCGCGGATCAGCTTCGTGCGGAAGTTGTCGATGCGGTCAGCACGACCGGCGGCCATCTGGGCGCAGGGCTCGGCGTGGTCGAATTGACGGTGGCTCTTCATTACGTCTTCAACACGCCGGACGATCGGCTGGTCTGGGATGTCGGGCACCAATGCTATCCGCATAAGGTGATCACCGGACGGCGGGACCGCATTCGGACGATCCGCCAGGGCGGCGGTCTGTCAGGTTTCACGAAGCGTTCCGAGAGCGACTATGATCCGTTCGGAGCTGCGCACGCCGCGACGTCGATTTCGTCCGGGCTCGGTTTCGCCGCGGCCCGCGATTTCCTCGGCAAAGACAATCACGTCGTTTGCGTGATCGGCGACGGCTCCATGTCCGCGGGCATGGCCTATGAGGCGATGAACAATGCGGGTGCGGAAGGCCGACGTTTGATCGTCATCCTGAATGACAACGACATGTCGATCGCGCCGCCGGTCGGCGCGATGAGCGCCTATCTCGCCAAGATGGTGTCGTCGGGCGCCTATCGGGGTTTCCGGAATTTCGGCAAGCAGCTCACCAAGATCGCGCCGAAACCGATCGCCGAGGCGGCCGCCAAGGCTGAAGAGTATGCACGCGGCATGGTGACCGGCGGCACGCTCTTTGAGGAATTGGGCTTCTACTATGTGGGGCCGATCGACGGGCACAATCTGGATCATTTGCTGCCGGTCCTTGAGAATGTGAAGAAGGCCAAAGACGGCCCCATCCTCGTCCATGTCGTGACCCAGAAGGGCAAGGGGTACAAACCCGCGGAGGAAGCCGCCGATAAGTATCACGGCGTCGCCAAATTCGACGTCGTCACGGGCGCCCAACACAAGCCGAAGCCGAACGCGCCCGCCTACACCAAGGTGTTCGCCAACGCGCTGGTCCGCGAGGCCCAGGAGGACGAACGCATCGTGGCGATCTCCGCGGCCATGCCCTCGGGCACGGGGCTCGACGTTTTCGGCAAGAGTTTCCCGGAGCGCACCTTTGACGTCGGCATCGCCGAGCAGCACGCCGTCACCTTCGCCGCAGGCCTGGCGGCGGACGGCATGAAGCCCTTTGCGGCGATTTACTCGACGTTTCTGCAGCGCGGTTACGACAGCGTCGTTCACGACGTGGCGATCCAGAAATTGCCCGTGCGTTTCGCGATCGATCGCGCTGGCTTGGTCGGCGCGGACGGACAGACGCATGCCGGTTCGTTCGACATCGGATATCTGGGGCAGCTTCCCGGCATGGTGCTGATGGCGGCCGGCGACGAAGCGGAACTGTACCATATGGTTCGCACCGCCGCCGCGATCGACGATAGGCCGTGCGCGTTCCGCTACCCGCGCGGCGAAGGCGTCGGCCTCGATCTGCCGGAACGCGGCGAGCTTTTGGAGATCGGCAAGGGCCGGATCGTTCGCGAAGGCTCCAAGATCGCGCTCCTTTCCTTCGGCGCCCGCTTGCAGGAATGCTTGAAAGCGGCCGATTTGTTGGGCGCGCAGGGGCTCTCCACCACCGTGGCGGACGCCCGCTTCGCCAAACCGCTCGACGAGGATCTCGTCCGCCGCTTGGTGCGCGAGCATGAGATCGTCGTGACGATTGAGGAGGGGGCGATGGGCGGCTTCGGGGCCTTCGTGCTGCAATTCCTGGCGCGTGACGGTCTTCTCGACGCGGGTTGCCGCATTCGGACCATGCATCTGCCAGACGTGTTCCAAGACCAGGACAAGCCCGAGAAGATGTATGACGCCGCGGGGCTGAACGCGCCGCACATCGTCGCGAAGGCATTCGAAGCGTTGGGCCAGCCTGCGCCGGCTGCGGAGGACCTCCGCGCCTAAGTCGGCCATGCGTGCGGATCGTTTGCTCGTCGCGCGCGGACATTTCGAAACGCGCGCAAAGGCCCAGGCGGCGATCGACGCGGGCTGCGTCCGGGCGGATGGTCAGTTGGTCCAACGCGCCGCCCAACCCCTCGCGGAAGACGCGCAGATTGACGCGTCTTCGCCGCATCCTTGGGTTTCGCGGGGCGGCTTGAAGCTCGCCGCGGCGCTCGACAGCTTCGGGGTGGCGACGCATGGACGGTTCGCCTTGGATGTCGGCGCCTCCACGGGCGGCTTCACAGACGTTTTGCTGAAACGGGGCGTCGCCCATGTCACGGCGGTCGATGTTGGGCGGGGCCAGCTCCATCCCCGTCTGCGCGAGGACCCCCGTGTGACGGTGTGGGAGGCGACGGACGCGCGCAGTCTGACGCCTGACCGGTTTGAAACGCCGCCGGATCTCATCACCGCGGATGTCGCGTTCATTTCCGTCAGCAAGGCGCTGCCCGCGGCGCTCTCCTTTTCGGCGGCCGACGCGGAGGCGGTGGTGTTGGTGAAGCCGCAATTCGAACTTGGGGCCAAACGGATCGGCAAAGGCGGCTTGGCGACCGGGGCCGATCCGGTCGGGGAGGCGAGCGAGTTGGTCGCCAACACGTTCGCGGCGCTGGGCTGGACGGTGCGCGGGCGGATGCCGAGCCCGATTCAAGGCGGCGACGGAAACGCCGAGGGCTTGCTGTGGCTCAAGCGTGGCTGAGGCGCGGATCGACGGTTTGGGCGCGAAAGGCGACGGCCTCGCCAAGGTCGACGGGGCCCTCGTCTATGTGGACGGGGCGGCGCCCGGCGACATCGTCGATCTGGAGATCGTCGGCGACCGCGGGCGGATTGCAGCGCTTCGCGCCGCGGGTCCGAATCGCACTGAACCGTTCTGTCCGCACGCCGCAGCGTGCGGCGGTTGCCAAGTTCAGCATCTCAACGATCAGGCGGTGGCGGCGTGGAAGACGGAGATCGTTCGAAACGCCCTGATGCGGCGCAGCCTTGATCCAAGCGTGGTGGAGCCGGTCGTGACGGTTCCCAAGGCCTGCCGTCGAAGGATCGGTCTGAAGGCGCGCCGCCGCGACCGCGACGTTGTCCTCGGCTACCGCCCGAAGCGTTCCGGCGGCCTGGTCAACGTCACCTCATGCGGAATCCTGCACCCACGTCTGCACGATCTGTTGCCGGAACTCCGGGCGATGTTGGGGCGCCTCTCCTTTGATGGCGAGGCTGCCGTTCAAGCGACCGTGACGGACACCGGATGGGATATCGATCTCGACGCGCGTCGGGTCGACCCGACGGCGGCGGCGTCGGCGGCGGGCGAGCTCAGCGCGGACGCCCGCTTCGCGCGCCTCACCATCCGTGGAGACCTCGCGATCCAGCGCGCGCCGCCAATGATCACCTTCGGAGACGTTGCGCTCGCTTTGCCGCCGCGCGCGTTTCTCCAGGCCGCCGCGGAGGGCGAGGCTCTGATGGCGGACGCTGTAGGGACATGGACGCATGGGGCGCGCCGCACGGCCGATCTCTTTGCAGGTTGTGGGGCCTTCGCGTTGCGGATGGCCAAGCGTGGCCCGGTCGACGCGTTCGAACAGAATTCCGAGGCCGTCACGGCGTTGCGGTCGGCTGCGGATCAGACATTCGGCGGAGGTCGCCTGCGCAGCCATGTGCGCGATTTAGAGCGCGCGCCGGTCGTCCGCCGGGAACTCGACGCCTATGACGCGGTCGTCGTCGATCCGCCGCGCGCCGGCGCGGCGCGGCAGGCCGCGGAGATCGCCGCATCGCACGTTCCCACAGTCGTCATGGCGTCCTGCGCGCCGAACACGTTCGCGCGGGATGCGCGCACTCTCGTCGACGGCGGATACCGCCTTGAGACGGTGCGTCCCGTGGACCAATTCCGTTATTCGCACCATATCGAGGTGGCGGCGGTCTTCCGGCGCTGAACAGGGATGAGGACGGCGAGATGAGCGTTTTGCAAACCTTCAATTACGGCGCGCGGCAGGCGGCTCGCGTGGCTTGGTATGCGGCGCACTATGCGGAGACCTTGCGGCGCACCGGTTTCGGGGCCTCCGGCCGCGGCGCGGATTATGAACCGAGAACGCCGCCGCCGGACCCGGCCGCCCTGCGCCGCGCTTGGTGGACCCTGTTCATGCGCGATCTGAAATATGTGCGCGAAGGGCGCTATCTGGCGCCGGAAGCGCGTGAGTTCGCCCATCCGCGCCGCATGCTCGACCGGTCGCGCCTCTATTTCGACGATCTCAACGCGGTGCAGACCCGCCGGGAGCTGGGCGTGCACCAAGAGCCGGCGAATGACGAAAACCGCAAGCGCTTTCCGCGTTACTATCTTCAGAATTTTCACTTCCAGTCCGGAGGTTGGCTCAGCGACGAAAGCGCGAAGCTCTACGACACCCAGGTCGAAATCCTGTTCACGGGCGCCGCAGGAGCCATGCGCCGCCAAGCCTTGCCGCATCTGATGGAGGCTTTGCGCGATCGCGACGCGCGCGCCATGCGCATGCTGGACGTCGCTGGCGGAACGGGAAGCTGGGCGCGGGAGGTGAAACGCAACGCGCCAGGCCTGCACGTGACCCTAATGGATCTGTCGGACGCCTATTTGCGCGAAGCGACGGCCACGTTGCAGCCCTTTGGCCGTTGGGCGGCCCTGCAGGGCAACGCGGAGGCCATACCTGCGGCCGATGCAAGCTTTGATGTCGTGTCCTGCGTCTATTTGTTCCACGAATTGCCGCCCAAGGTTCGCTCGCGCGTCGCCTCGGAGATCGCGCGCGTGCTGAAGCCGGGCGGATTGTTTCTGTTCACAGATTCGCTTCAATATGGCGACGCGCCGGAACTTGACCGGTTGCTGGAGATGTTTCCGATCAATTTTCACGAGCCCTATTATGAGAGCTATTGCCGGGAGGATCTGGACGCCCTGTTCGGCGCATCCGGTTTGCGTGTGGAACGCCAGACGCTCGCTTATCTCTCCAAGGCTGTCGCGTTCCGCAAAGCCGTTTGACGCGTCGGCGGCAGCCGGTACCACACATGGGCGACGCCTTGATGGCGATAGGCCCCGGCTAGCTTGAGGCCGAGCTTCTCCAACACGCGGCGTGAGGCGCGGTTGCTGTGTAGGGTGAAGCTGGCGATCGGACAGCGATCCGGGGCGGCGGCGATGGCCGCGCGCGCCATTTCCGTCGCCAGGCCGCGCCGCTGAAACGCCGGTCTGAGAGCGTAGAGCAGTTCCCGCCACGGCCAGGGCCGCGCGCTGTAGATCCGTGCGCCCGCATAGCCGACAAATGCGCCGGATCTGCGCAGAAAAAACGCATAGACGGCGTCCCGGGCGAAATCGGCGGCCATGCGCCGGCTGTGCGCGATCGACCGCGGCGCGCCGTCGGCGATCAGAGTCCGCATGACCCTCGGGTCGGCGTGGAGATGTTGAAGAATGTAGGCGTCGCCCAGCTGGAACCGCCGACCGATCAGACGGCGCGTGCCGACCCTATCCGCGCTCGGCAAGGGGATCGCGTCCAGTTTGGCCGCGATGGCGGAGAAGATGGTCCGCCAACACGCATGCAGCCATGGCTTCCACGACCGGCACGGCGCGTATGCCCACGCAAGGATCGTGACGTCCCGTGGTCGCGACATCGATCTCGGCGCCGTCGCGGGTCACCGAACGTTTGGCGATGCGGATGGAGGAGGTCGGCTTGAAGGCGATGCGGGCCGTGATGGCCTGACCGGTCGAAATGCCGCCGAGGACGCCGCCATTTCGATTGCTGAGAAAATGCGGGCGGTCTTCCGTCATCCGCATCTCGTCGGCGGCGTCCGCGCCGCGGGCCCCTGCGGCGGCCATGCCCAGACCGATGTCGACGCCCTTGGCGGCGTTGATCCCGATCAACGCCGCCGCAAGATCAGCGTCGAGCTTGCCGTAGATCGGTTCGCCGAGCCCTGGCGGAACGCCCTCCGCCACGAGCTGAACCATGGCGCCGACAGAATCGCCGTATTTGCGGATCTGGTCCAGATAGGCGTCCCACGCGGACGCCGCCTCCGGATCCGGACCGAAAAACGGATTGCGATCCACTTCGTCCCAGTCCCAGCGATCCGGCTCGGCTTCGATCGGCCCAATCTGGGTGACCGCCGCGCGGATCGTGACGGACGGCCCAAGAATCCGGCGGGCGATCGCGCCCGCCGCCACGCGCATGGCCGTCTCGCGCGCCGAGGCGCGCCCGCCTCCGCGCGGGTCGCGCAGTCCATACTTCGCGTCATAGGCGAAATCCGCGTGGCCGGGTCGATAACGGTCGGCGATGGCCGCATAGTCCTTGGAGCGGGCGTCGACATTGTCGATGTGGAGGGCGATCGGCGCGCCCGTGGTTTTCCGCCCCTCTCCATCGTCGAAGACTCCGGACAGGATGCGCACTTCGTCCGCCTCCCGGCGCTGGGTGACGTGGCGCGAACCGCCCGGTCGCCGTCGGTCGAGAAAGGGCTGAATGTCCGCCTCGGTCAACGGCAGGCCAGGCGGGCAACCGTCGACGACGCAGCCGATCGCCGGGCCGTGGGACTCGCCCCAGGTCGTGACGCGGAGCGCTTTTCCGAAACTGTTGTGGGACACGCGCTTAGCCTTCCACGCCGTTGCGTCGGCCGGCGCGGGCGTCATAGGGCGCTTTTCGGGACCATTTCAAAACGAATTTCCGCAATTCGCTGGAGCCCTTGCTCTCTTGCGGCGGCAGGGTGATCCGCGGACGCACCAACAGGTCGCCTTTCTCCCCATCGGGTTTGGGCAAGCCGCGCCCGCGGATGCGCAAGACGCGCGCGCCGTCGAAATCCTTCGGGAGCGTGACCGTGACCGGACCCTCTAAGGTCGGCGCGGGGATCTTGCCGCCGATCACCGCTTCGTAAAGGGAGACGGGCACGTCCACATGGAGGTCGACGCCCACGCGCCGAAAAATCGGATGCGGCTGAATTTGGACTTCGACCTCCGCCTCGCGGACGCCAGGCTGGCCGCGGATCCGGAATCGCTGCCCGTCGCGCACGCCAAGCGGCACCGACAACTCCACAATGGCTCCGCCGCCCATCAGAAGATGGCGGCTCGCGCCTTTCGCCGCCTCCTCCAAAGGAAGGGGCACGCGATGCACGCCGTCCGCGTCCGGGCGGATCAGATCCGCCGGATCCACGTCCGCGTGATCGTCGAGATCCACGATTCGTGAGCGAAAATACGCCTCCGCCCGGACGGCGACTTCATCGACCACGGCGCGATTGGCGGCGGCGCGCCGTGCGGCGGCCTCCATTTTAGCGTTGAGTTCCGGTCGGCGCCGGACGCCGTCGATCCCGATCTCGCCGCGATCATAGAGCGCCCGCTTCGAGGCGTCGGACAACACGGCGTAGGCAAGCGTGATCCGCTTGAACGCGGCGTCGTCGGAATCCGGCGCGTCGGGATGATGCCGTTTCGCCAGTTGGCGAAAGGCGTGTTTGATCTCGTCCGGACCCGCGTCCGGCGAGACGCCCAAAATCTGGTATGCCTCGCTCATTGAGCCCTTCATTCCGAGGTCGTCCGCGCACGTGATAGCACAGGGGGCCAAAGGGTGAAGGGCGGCTTTCTCCGTGTCGCGCGGACGTGTTACCTGTGATGGGCAGCGGCGGATGGACGACCATGACGAACAGCATCGCGATTCCGGCGACTCCCTCGCCGGACGAACATCGTTCGCTTGATCCGGGACCGGAGGCGTTTTTCGACGCCGACGATCCGTTCGTGTTGTTCGCGTCTTGGTTTGCCCGCGCCTCGGCCGACGAGCCGAGGGACCCGAACGCCGTCCAACTGGCGACCACGGACGCGGAAGGTTGGCCCAATGTGCGCACCGTCTTGGTGAAGTCTGCGGGGCCTGAGGGCTTCGTGGTCTACACCCACCGCGACAGCGCCAAGGGCGTTGAGATGGAGACGACCGGTCGCGCGGCGTTGTGCTTTTATTGGAAGAGCGTGCATCTCCAAGTGCGCGTGCGCGGGACGGTCGAAGGCGTCGCCGACGCGGAGGCGGACGCATATTTCGCCACGCGGGCGCGCGAGAGTCGGTTGGGCGCGTGGGCGTCTCTCCAAAGCAGGGCTATGGAGACGTCGGACGCCTTGGAGAAAGCTCTCGCCGAGGCGACAAAGCGGTTTGAAGGCCAGGATGTGCCGAGGCCGCCCAACTGGACGGGTTTCCGCATCGCTCCATTAGAACTTGAATTCTGGCGCGAACGCGGCTTTCGTTTACATGACCGACTGGCGTTTCGCCGCAGCGCCATTGGCGCTAAATGGTCGAAAACGCGGCTGTATCCGTAATCGAGGGACCATAGGTGAGCGAAACGGGGCAAGGGGCGGCTTCGCAAGCCGGACGAGCGGGAAGCGCCGTCTCGGCGGACATCGATCCTGAAATCGCGGAGTTCATGAGCGATCCGCGCGTGTATCGCATGCGCGAGGAGCTTGAGATCAAGCGCGTGGACACCCACGCGGCCGTGGTGTTTTTGGCTGGGCGTTACGCCTTCAAAGTGAAGAAGCCGGTCGATCTCGGCTATTTGGACTTCTCGACCTTGGAGAAACGCAAGGCGGCGCTTGAAAAAGAGCTGACGCTCAATCAACGCACCGCGCCGCACATTTATCACCATGTTCGCCCCATCACGCGTGACCGCGACGGCGATCTGAGGATCGGCGGCGACAGCGCCGATGCGGTGGAATGGACGTTGGAAATGGCGCGCTTCGACGAGACTCGCGTGCTCGGCGCGATGGCGCGGCGGGGAGCCCTGCCTTCGGCGATCGCGGCGGACGCGGCCCATCGCGCGGCGGAGCTCCATGTGTTGGCCGAGCGGGTCCACGACGCCGGCGGCGCCGACGGGATCGCGCGCGTGCTCGAGATCAATGAGACGGCGCTGCGCGACCTTTCGCCGGAGATCTTCAAGACCACCGACGTCGAAGAATACTCGCTCCGCTCTAAAGATCGTTTCGAGGATTTAAAGGAGTTGCTGGACGCGCGTCGCGATGCAGGACTGGTGCGCTTTGGTCATGGCGATCTTCACTTAGGAAATATCTTCGAAGAAGAGGGCCGTGCGGTCATTTTTGACTGTCTTGAATTTGATGACGGCCTCGCGAAAACTGACGTTCTCTATGATTTTGCTTATCTGTTGATGGATTTGAAGGAGCGTGGGCTGGACATGGCGGCCGCGCGCGCCTTCAACGCCTATTTCGAATCGATGCCCCATGACGATTGGAAAGCGAATTTGGAGGGGCTCGGCGCGCTGCCCTTCTTCATGGCGGTGCGGGCGGCCGTGCGCGCCCATGTCCTCGGGCGCCAGGCGGCGCAAATGGTCGACGAGTTGGGCGGCGGCGTGAAGCGCGCCGATCTGGAGGAGCGCGCGAACCGATATATGCGCGACGCCATTCGAAATTTGGACCAATCGCGTCCTTTGTTGGTGGGCGTCGGCGGACTGTCCGGCACGGGCAAGTCGACCACCTCCATGCTGCTTGCGCCATCGGTCGGTCGTCCCGTGGGCGCGCTTCTCATGCGCTCCGACGTGATCCGAAAACGGATCATGAATGCGCCATTGACGGAGAAGCTGGGCCCGCAAGGCTACACCGCCGAGGTGAACGCCAAGGTCTATGAGGCGATGTTCGAGGGCGCGAAAACCGCGCTGAAGAGCGGGATTCCCGTGATTCTCGATGCGGTCTTCGCGCGGCAGGAGCAGCGCGCCATGGCGGAAGAGTGCGCGAAAGAGGCTGGCGTCCGCTTCAAAGGCTTCTGGCTGATGGCGAAAGAGGGCGTGTTGAAAGTGCGTCTGCACGGCCGGAAGGGCGACGCGTCGGACGCGACGGCCGACGTGTTGGAGGAGCAGCTCGGCTACAATCTCGGCGACATTTTGTGGACCAAACTCGTCACCACGGAAACGCCGGCTGAAGACGTGGTCGCCGCCATCCGCCGCGTCTTGCCGCAGTAACGCGCGTCACGCGGCGGCGTCGGCTTCGACGAATTCGGATTTTAGGTTCACTTCGCCGGCGCTCGCTGGGACGACCCGACCGTCCTCGGCCATATGCCGAAGATGGGCGAGCAGCATCAGGCTGGCGGCCGCGCGGACCCGGCGGTCCACATGCACATAGAGCACGTCGACGATCTCCGGGATGGTCCGCCGGCCTTTCCGGATCTCCTCCAGAATCTGCCGCTCCCGTTCGCGCCGATAGGCGATGTAGCGTTCGAGAAACGGTTCCGGATCGGGGATCGCGGGGCCATGGGTGGGATAGTAGGTCCGATCGCCGCGACCGCGCAGGCGCTCCAGGCTGCGCATATACGCGCCCATATCCCCGTCGGGCGGACACACGACGCTCGTCGACCAAGCCATCACATGGTCGCCCGTGAACAGCGCGCGCTCCTCCTCCAAGGCGAAACAAAGATGATTGGAGGTGTGTCCCGGCGTGTGCAGCGCCGTCAGCGTCCAAGTGGATCCGGTGACCTGGTCGCCGTCCCCAAGGCGGACGTCCGGATCGAAATCGAAATCCCCGCCTTCGCTCATGCTGTGCTCGTCGCAGCCCCGGCCGGACCCGTGCGGGCCGAAGCCGTAGATCGGCGCATTGGAGCGATCTTGCAGCGGGCGGGCGCCCGGAGAGTGATCGCGATGGGTATGGGTGACGAGGATCGCCTTAATCGTTTCGCGCTCCGTCGCGCGCATGATCGCGTCGGTGTGCTCCGGCAGGAGCGGCCCCGGCTCGATCACCGCCACATCGCCTTCACCGATGATGAAGGTCCCCGTCCCCTTATAGGTGAAGGCGGTCGGGTTCTGCGCGATGACTCGGCGAATGCGCGGCGACAGCTTTTCCGGCTTGTCGTACTCGAATTCGATGTCCGTGATGAAAGGGATCGTGACGGTCATACCTGTCCGAAGGCGGTTTAATTCAACAGAGCGGCGTAAGCGCGGCCAAGACGGCGGATCGCCTCGATCTTATCCGCCATCTTCATGATGATGGGCGGACCCATTTCCGTCTTGTTCGCGTCAACCACGTAAATGCGTTTCTCATCGCCGTCGCGCAAGACGTCGAAGGCGCCGGAGTCCATGCCCAAGCGTCGCGCCATGTCCAAAAGTCGGCGGATCTCTTCGGGGCTGAAGACCTCTTCGGTTCGTTTCAGGGTCACGTCCTGGTTGAAATTCGTGAAACGATCCTCGATCCGGCGTCGCTTGACGTAGACGAGCGGAATGCAGTCGCCGACGATTGGTGCGCGGAGATCGGCGGTAATCGCCCCATCCTCGCTGTTGTTGACCAGTTTCTGGTAGACGCGGCTGGGGGCCGGCGCGTCGATGGGGCACACCACGACGCGTCCGTCATGGCGGCCGTTTTCCTCGGACTTTTCCACGGCGCGGCCGCGATGCGCCGTCGGGTCGATTCGCAGGCTGTAGCCGAACACCTCTTCGAACGCGTCCGCGACCGCAGACTTGCTCACGTCCCGGCAGGCGGCGTTCACCATCGGTCGCCCGAGCGCTTCGAGATCCGGGCGCGGATCGGTGTGGGTCGCATCCTCGAAGTGAAAAAGAATGTCCGCGTCCTTGGGGTCGTCGACCATCCTCACGCCCGCATATTTGCAGACGTTCCACATGAGATACCAGGCGCGCGGCCGCTCCGGATAGAATGCGACGCGCTTGGGTCGATAGGCTCCGGTCAAGGCGCGGCGCAGGCGCACGCCCTGGATCCAAAGGAAGAAAACATATCCGATTACGAACTCTTTGATGAACCAGGGCGCGAGCGGGATCCGCGCCTTCGTCTTCTTCACATAGATGTGGGTCGGGCGAACCTTGACGTCATGAAGGAAAGTCATCGTCTGCGTCCGTCGTCAGTGGCTGCGGCGAACGCTGGCGACGACGCCTGAATCGGCGGCGACCAACGCGTCCCGATGTTCCGACATGCGAATCCTGTAACGGAGTGTCAACCGCGTTCGGCCTTCACGCGCTCCAACATCGGACGGATCCCGCCAATGTCGTAGCCTGCGCCGTTCGCCGCTTTCAGCAGCGCGTCCACGTCGGCTTCCCGTCCGGCCTCGGCCATCGCCCAAAGCGCGGTCGAGCGCCCGCCGCTGCGGCAAAAGCCGTGCACCGGGCCGTCGGCTCCGGCGATCGCGTCGCGCACCGCCGCCACCGCTTCCGGGGTCAACGCGCTCGGCGTGATCGGCGCATGCACGTATGTGACGCCTGCAGCCTCGGCGGCGGCGGCGATCTCGGCGGAGGCCGGCTGGCCCGCTTCTTCGCCGTCCGGCCGGTTGTTCACGATCACGCGCACGCCCTGCGCGGCCAGCGTCGCAACATCGTCCACCGTGATTTGGCCGGAGACGGTCATCGTTTCGGATAGGCGTTTCGGCTCCATCCCTCGCTCCTGTCGGTTGGTGGGGCCGCATCCACGCGCCGCCTCTCGATCGGGCTGTCTGACGGTCGCGTCGCGCCCCGTCAAGCGACCACACGCATTGCGGCCTCTAAGGAGTCGACAAGCTTGACGGCGTTTTCAGGGCGCGCGCTTTCGCCCATCAGGCCGATTCGCCAGATCTTCCCCGTCAGCGGCCCGAGCCCGGCGCCGATCTCAACGCCGTCGGTGTCGAGCATGCGGCGACGCACCGCTTCGCCGTCCACGCCTTCGGGAATGGCGATCGCGTTCAACTGGGGCAATCTTGCGCCCGGCTCGACGAAAAAATCGAGGCCGAGCCGCGCCAAGCCTTGCGCCAATACGTCGTGGGCCGCGCGGTGTCGCGCGTGGAGCGCCTCGAGCCCTTCCTCTTCCGCCGCCGCCAGGGCTTCGTTGAGGCCGTAAAGCGCGTTGACGGGGGCGGTGTGGTGATAGCTGCGACCACCCTCGCCGCTCCAATAGGAGAGGATGAGGGACAGGTCCAAGAACCAGTTTTTCGCCTTGTTCCGCCGAGTGCGAATGCGATCCGCGGCCCGCGGCGAAAAGGTGATCGGGGCAAGGCCCGGCGGGGCCGAAAGACATTTCTGGCTGCCGGTATAGAGCACGTCCGCGCCCCATCGGTCCGTTTCGACGGGGACGCCGAGAAAACTTGTCACGCAGTCCACGACCGTCAGCACGTTTCGTTCGGCGGCCAGCGCGCAGAGCGTTTCCGCGTCTGACCGCGCCCCGGTGGACGTTTCGGCGTGGACGAATGCGAACAGAGTCGTGTCCGGCGCAGCGTCCAACGCGTCGCGGACCGCATCCGGATCGACGGCGCGCCCCCATGGCGCGTCGACCACCGTCACTCGGGCTCCCAGCCGCTCCGCCATTTCGGACATCCGACCGCCAAACACGCCATTGCGGGCCACGACCACATGGTCGCCGTCCTCCACGAGATTCGCGAAGCTCGCCTCCATGGCCGCGGTGGCCGGCGCGGACAAGGGAAGGCAGACCGCGTTTTCTGTGCGGAGCAGGCCGCGCAAGCGTCCTTTGATGGTCTCCATCAAGTCCTGGAAGGCCGGGTCAAGATGCCCGATCGTCGGTTTCGCGGAAGCTTCGAGCACGCGTTCGGAGACGTCGGAAGGTCCTGGACCGTGCAAGCGCCGGCGCGGCGGCTCGAACGCGCTCATGCGGCGTCGGTCGTCCACGCCCGCCACCGGTCCAGATCAACATTGCCGCCGCTTGCGACCACCACGACCGTTTCGCCGGGTTCATGGGCGTGTTTCGCGAGCAGCGCCGCCAGCGCGACGGCTCCGCCGGGCTCCAGAACGAGCTTCAGAACGTCTGCGGCGACGGCCATGGCTTGCTTGACCGCCCGGTCGGTCACCGCGACGGCCTCCACGCCATGGGCCTGGGCGGTGAGAAAAGGCGTCGCGCCGGGGGCTTGGCTCTGAATGGCGTCGCAAATGGAGGGATGGTCCGGCGGGGGCGCCGCCACCACGTGGCCCGCGCGAAGCGAGGCGGCCATGCCGGCATGGGCCTCCGCCTCAACGGCGACGACTTTCGGCGGGCGTTCCGCAGCGGCGACTCCGGCCGCCACGCCGGCGGTCAATCCGCCGCCGCCGCAACACACGAGCACGCGGTCGGGCGCGACGCCGAGTTCCTCGCATTGCTGAAGGATTTCATACCCGCAGGTGCCCTGGCCGGCGACCACGTCCGGATCGTCGAAGGAGGGGATCAGCAGGCTGTTCCGCTCACGAGCCAAGTTTCGCGCGATCGCCTCGCGATCTTCGAGGGCCCGGTCGAAAAACACGATCTCCGCGCCCGCATCGCGTGTGCGCGCGATCTTCACCGTCGGCGCGTCCTTCGGCATCACAATCGTGGCGCGGACATTGTTAAGGCGGGCCGCCTCCGCGACCGCAGCCGCGTGATTGCCGGACGAAAAGGCGACCACGCCATGTGCAAGGGCGTCCGCCGCCGCACGCCGCAGGCGATTGACGGCGCCGCGAAATTTGAACGCCCCGCCCCGTTGCAGACATTCGGCCTTCACATAGACCGTTGCGCCAGCCTGGGCGTCCAAGCCATAGGCGCGCAAAAGCGGCGTCGGCGCGGCGAAGGGCGCGATTCGCGGCACGGCGTCGGCGACGTCTTGGGCGGTGACGATGCGAGGCTCGCTCATGCGACGGTTCATGCGCGGTGGGGGTCGATCCCGTCAACCGGGTCGCACGACGCTTGGCGTGCGTTGCATGACGTCGTCTTTCTCCCTATCTGCGGTCCGAGACGATGTGCGTCATCGTTCGAAGCGGAGTGCGACAGGATGAACATCTGGAGACATTTGGCCGCCGGCGCGGCTTTGGCGGCGGCGATCGCGAGCGGCGCGGCGCGCGCGCAAACGCCTGAAGACGCCCAAGCCCTGGTCGAGGTGATGGTGGAGGACGCTTTGACCG
Organism: uncultured Caulobacterales bacterium; assembly: GCA_964412525.1. GTDB lineage: Bacteria > Pseudomonadota > Alphaproteobacteria > Caulobacterales > CAYPOX01 > CAYPOX01. The sequence continues at coordinate 554 of CAYPOX010000035.1, read as the reverse complement.
CGTTGTCCCAGGAGGGCGTGGCGCAGGAAGAGGCGTTTCGGAACGTTCTTGAAAGCCATTTCGACACGAGGCGCATCGCGCGGGCGCTCGCCGGACAGCATTGGCGAAGCTTGGCCGATGGACAGAAGACCCGTTACTTCAACGCGTTCGATCAGTTTTTGGTGGCGTTTTATACTCGGCAATTGGGCGGTTACTCCAATGGCGAGGTGACGATCGTCGGGGTCGAACCAATCGGCGACAAAGGCGCCTTGGTGTTGTCGCAAGCTTCCGTCCCGGGCGAAGATCCGGTGCGGGCGGACTGGCGCGTGCGTTACGGAAACGGCGACCTGAAAATCGTCGACGTCATCATTGAGGGCGTGAGCCTTTCGGTGAGCCAAAGGTCGCAGTTCGACGCGGTCGCGGCGAAATCGCAGGACGGGTTTGAAACGTTGATCGTGCGGTTGGAGGACGTTGCGGCCGGCGGCGACGGCGGCGAGGATTTGTTCGCCGACCCGTCGTAAACTTCGCGCGGCGATGGTCGGAGTAGCTGGATTCGAACCAGCGGCCCCTGCCTC
>CAYPOX010000034.1:0-22193 GCA_964412525.1 uncultured Caulobacterales bacterium | reverse complement strand
GAACCTCGCCTCCGGCGGCCGGCTTCTCATGTCCGGGGCCGTGTCGATCGAAGGGGGCGGCCGGATCGGCGAGGGTCTCTAACCGTCGCGAGAGGCCCAAACAATCAAGACGTTCGCGCCTTGACCAACGCCCCCGCATGAACGGCTTCCCGGATGCGCGTCGCCATTTCATCCAGATCGCCAGAGACTCTGAACGGCGGAACGCAAGGCGCCGCAAAACACGGCGATCTTCAGCGTCATGATGCAAGCTAGGTTGCGTCGGAAGGCCCCTGGATGGATGTATGGCGGCACGCGGCGATCGCCGTTTTGCGCATCCAAGCGATACCGCGTCCAACCTTGGGTTTCCGCGAAAAGCTGTGCAAACTGAAAGCGTCAAGACAAGGCGGGACGGCGCATCCGAACCCGCCATGACGACGCATCAGGGAGGATGCGCTTATGGCTGAGTATACGCGCCCGACTTTCTCAGACGAGGAGGCGCTGAAATTTCACAGCCGCGGCAAACCCGGCAAAATCGAGATGACGCCGACCAAGCCGATGGCGACCCAACGGGATCTCTCGCTCGCCTATTCGCCCGGGGGCGCCGCCCCGGTGAAAGCGATCGCCGAAGACCCTGACAAGGTTTGGGATTACACAGCGCGCGGCAACATGGTCGCGGTGATCTCCAACGGCACCGCCATACTTGGTCTCGGCAATTTGGGCGCCCTGGCGTCGAAGCCGGTCATGGAAGGCAAGGCCGTCCTGTTCAAACGCTTCGCCGACGTGGACGCCTTCGACCTCGAACTCGACGTCTCGGATCCGGACGCGTTTATCGCGGCGGTGCGCGCTTTGGGTCCGTCCTTTGGCGGGATCAATCTGGAGGACATCAAGGCTCCGGAGAGCTTCGTCATCGAGCGCACGCTCAAAGAGCAGATGGACATCCCCGTCTTCCATGACGACCAGCACGGCACCGCCATCATCACGGCGGCCGGCTTTTTGAACGCGCTTGAAATCACCGGCAAGCGCTTGGACCAGGTGAAGGTCGCCGCAGTGGGGGCCGGTTCGGCCGGGCTCGCGGTGCTGGCGCTTCTCAAACATATGGGCGTGCCGCACGAAAATTGCCTGTTATGTGACCGGAACGGCGTGTTGCATCTCGGTCGGAACGATCTCGACGAATGGCGCCGCGTCCACGCGGTGGAGACGGACAAGCGCACCTTGTCGGAAGCGATGGACGGTGCGGACGTGTTCATCGGCTTGTCCGGTCCGGGCGCGGTGACGCCGGACATGATCCGCAACATGGCGCGCAATCCGGTGATTTTCGCCATGGCGAACCCGGATCCTGAAATCCGCCCGGAGGCGGTGCAGGAAATCCGCGGCGACGCCATCATGGCGACGGGGCGGTCGGATTATCCGAACCAAGTGAACAACGTCCTGGGGTTCCCTTACATCTTTCGCGGCGCTTTGGATGTCCGCGCCACCGCAATCAATGAAGAGATGAAGGTCGCCGCCGCACGCGCCCTTGCAGAATTGGCGCGAGAGGACGTGCCGGACGAGGTGGCCGCCGCCTATCACGGCTCGCGCCCGCGCTTCGGGCCAGACTACATCATCCCGGTGCCGTTCGATCCCCGACTGATTTCGACCGTGCCCGTCGCCGTCGCGAAAGCTGCGTTCGACTCGGGCGTGGCGCGTCGACCGATCATGAACATGACCGCCTATAAGCACGATCTGGCCGCGCGCTTGGATCCGACCGCGTCGTTCATCCAGCGGATCGCCGGCGCCGTGCGCCAAGATCCGAAACGGGTGGTGTTCGCCGAAGGCGAAGAAGACTCCGTGATCCGCGCCGCCTTGGCGTTTTATCAAGAGGGGCTCGGCCAGCCGATCCTGATCGCGCGAGAGGAACGGGTGTTGGAGGCGCTCCGCCGCATCGGCGCGCCCGACCCCCAAGGGCTGGAGATCCACAACGCACGCCTGTCCGATCGCAATCCTGACTATGCGGAATTCCTCTATAAGCGCCTTCAACGACAGGGTTTTCTCTTCCGAGACTGCCAGCGCTTCGTGAACAATGACCGCAACATTTTCGCGGCCTGCATGGTGGCCTTCGGCCATGCGGACGCCATGGTGACGGGCGCCACCCGCAGCTACGACATCGCTTTGTCCGAGGTGATGCGCGTCGTGGACCCGCGGCCGGGCGAGCGCGTGATCGGCATGTCCGTGCTGTTGGCGAAGAACCGTACCTTGTTCGTCGCCGACACCAATGTGGTGGAGCTGCCCAACGCCCAGGAGCTCGCCGACATCGCCTGCGAAGCCGCGCATACCGTGAAGCGTCTCGGCTTTGAGCCGCGCGTGGCCTTTCTCGCCTATTCCACCTTCGGCAATCCGCCTGGCGAGCGCTCGGACAAGGTGCGCGAAGCGGTTCGCTTGCTCGACGAGCGCGGCGCCGATTTTGAGTATGAGGGCGAGATGAACGCCGATGTGGCGCTCGACCCGTCTTACCGTCGCCTTTACCCGTTCTCGCGCCTGACAGGCCCCGCGAATGTGCTCGTCATGCCGGCGATTCATTCCGCCTCCATCGCCACCAAGCTGATTGCGGAATTGGAGGCGGCGACGGTCATCGGCCCGATCCTGCTCGGCCTGGACGCGCCCATCCAAATCGTCAATCTCGGCGCGCGGGTGACGGACATTGTGAATATGGCCGCTATGGCCGCCTATGACATGCGCAATCCCGTCGCGGAGGGCGACCCCGCTGAGGCGATGCCCAAGGCGGCGGAGTAGACGCTCGGCCCGTGCGCGTTTCCCATCTCATCGCCGGGCCCGAGAAGGCGTCGTCCGGGGATTTCGCCTATGCGCAAGAGGAGATTGACCTGTTGCGCGCGGCGGGCGACCGACTTGGCCTATCCATCCTGGCGGAAGCCTGGGACGACCCCCACGCCGCCACGGATGCGGATCTCATCATTGTTGGGCCGGTTTGGGATTACCAAGACCGCGCCTCCGATTTCCTGAACCGAATGGAAGCCCTGAACAACGTCGCGCCGGTCCTCAACCCACCAGACCTGATCCGTTGGAATCTGCGCAAGACCTATCTGCGCGAACTGGAGCAGGCGGGCGCGCGCATTCCGCCGACCCTGTGGTCGGACAAATCCGGCCCTTCCGTTCTCACGCGCGCCTTTGATCATTTTGATACCGAGACGATCGTAGTCAAACATCAGATCGGAGCAGGGGCCGTCGGGCTCGTCAAATTGGATCGCGCGGATCTGGACGATCCGGGCGCGCCGCGCCCTCTGCCCGGCCCGATCCTAATCCAACCCTTTTTGGACAGCCTTCCGAGCGAAGGCGAGCTGTCCTTCATCTTTTTCGACGGTTCGCTCGCCCACGCCTTGCTGAAAAAGCCCAAGCCCGGGGATTTTCGCAGCCAAGGGGAGTATGGCGCGACCGAGACGCGGCTTACGCCGTCCGATGCGGACCGCGCTGCGGCGGAGCAGGCGCTCGCCGCGGTTCCCGGAGATCACGCGCCGCTCTATGCGCGGGTGGATTTGGCCCGGCTTGAAGACGGCGCCTTGGCGGTGATGGAGATCGAGCTGATCGAGCCGCAGCTCTATTTCAATGTCGCCCCGGACAGCGCGGATGCGTTCGCGGCGGCCATTGCGCGACGCCGCGGCTGAAAAGAAATCGGCGGCGTCGGGAGGGGGGATCGCGACGCCGCCGGCAGGAGAAAGGGGAACATGACGCCGGCGTGGGAACCGTTCCGCGCCGACAAGTTGAAGATTGCGCAAAGCTCTTAACAAATTCCTTCGCTGTCTTCATTTTCGCTAAAATTACATTTCAATCTGTAGGCGCTGGCCCAGGCGCCGTTGCGCGCCCCGTGTCGACAGGCGACAACAGCTGCGTTTCCAGGGGCCCGCAGCGCCCTGATCCTGATGCATGGGGCCTGCGCATTGGCGAGCGAGAAGGACGTCATCGTCGGCCGTCGAGTGGAACGGCCCACGCCGCTGCTGAACTTTCTGAGCGCCGGCGTTCCCCACGACGCCGATCCTGAGACCTTGCTCTGCGTGCGCTCCGTCAACGCGCTCGCCCTTTTGTCCGCCTTCGGCCATTTCGCGGCTTTCCTGGCTTACGCAATGGTCTTGCAGCGTTGGTCCCTGGAGGCGCTGGCGCACGCCCTCGCCAATATGGCCGTGTTCGGCGTGTCAGCCCTGGGTCGGTGGCGGATCGCCCGGCTCGGCCTTTTGGCGGCGACCGCCTATTTCGTGGTCGAGGTCTATCGCGGCGTGGCCCCTGGTTGGGGCGGAGAGTTCATCGCGCCGCTCTTTCTCAGCCTGCCCATGTCCGTTTTGCGCCGGTCCGAGCGGATCGCCAGCATCGCACTTTTCCTGGCGTTCCTCGCCACCTTTGTGTGGGTTTTGGTGCTGATGCAGCGCAACCCGGCGCCCTTCGCAACCGCCGAGGCGTCCTTCTGGCCCAATTACTACATCACGCTTGGCGTGTTTTCGGCGATCTTGCTCGGCTCGCTCGCCGTGTTCCGCGCCTCGCTCTTGCGGGTGAACGACAAGGCGGTGGAGGAGCGGGACAAAACCGACCGGCTAATCGACAACATCCTTCCAAAGACCGTCGCCAACCGGCTGCGCGCCGGCGAGCCGCGGGTGGCCGATTCCCGCAATGACACCACGATCGTGTTCATTGATCTCGTCGGCTTCACCTCCATGACGGAGAAGGTGAGCCCCGCCCAACTTGTGGACCTGTTGGACGGGATCTTCCGCCGGCTGGACGAGGCCGCCGCGCGCCACGGGGTGGAGAAGATCAAGACGATCGGCGACGCCTATCTCGCCGCGGCCGGGGTCACCACGCCAGCCACCCCGCAAGACGTGATGGCCTGCGCCGCCTTCGCGCTGGAGGCGAAGCAGGCGATTCCGGAGATCTCCCGCGCGGCGGGCTTCGCATTGGAGGCGCGGATCGGCATCCATAGCGGCCCGGTGGTGGCCGGCGTTCTGGGCCAGGCCAAGACGATCTTCGACGTGTGGGGCAGCGCGGTGAATCTGGCGGCGCGGCTGCAAACCTCGGCCGAGCCGAATGAGATCCGCGTCAGCCAACACACCTATGAACGGATTAAAGCGGGCTTCGCCCTGGAATCCGTCGGCGCGCTGAACTTGAAAGGCCTTGGCGAGCGCCCCGCCTTTCGGCTTGTGGGCGCGCATGGAGGCGTCGCGGCGGAGTGAGCGGGCGACCCAAAAAGAACGCGCACGCGACAGAAAACGTGCTATTTTTTCGTCCCGGCTGCGTAACCGGAAATATAGCTTTGTTTCAGAGCGTTGGGAGCATTCTCCACATTTGCAGGCTGTTTGCCCTGCAGCGCATTTTTTTGGCCTTGCTTCCAGGTACTTTCTTTCTGACTCACGGCCCGTACCTCCTCAATTGACAATACGATAGATATAGAAATTGTGCGCGCTATGCTTTCAAGCCATATGCCCCGCAGAACTCGCTCGTAAGGGCTATAACTCCCAAAACGTCCGAAAATGTATCCCCAATTTCCCGCCGCAATCCACCGGCTCTCATGAACCATGCCACACTATAGCGGACGCCAGAATCGAATCAGGAGATCGGTGAAAATGGCGGCGCTCGCCACTCCCATGAAACGCGCGTGCGATGTTCGACGCCATCACTTTTGACCCCGTCAGAGACGCCGACATCCAGGCAACGCGCGGGATTTCTCTCGCGGACGTCACGTCCATGACGCCGATCGAAACGATCGTCGATTGAAAGGGAGCCCCGGACGAGCCGCGGTTCCGAACCTTGGGCCGTATCGCAGGACGCCATTTCATCGCGGTGTGGACGCCGCGGACCTTGGAGGGGCGATCCGTCAAACGTATCATGACCTTAATTCCCGCCGAGCGTCGCCATTGCGCGTGACCCCGAGACCATGGCGATCCTCGCGGCTTAACTCGCCACCTTCTCCTCATAACGGCACATTTCGGCGATGGAGCAATTGGGGCATTCGGGTTTGCGGGCTTTGCAGACATAGCGGCCATGCAGGATCAGCCAGTGATGGGCGCCGCGCAGATATTTTTCCGGCGTGACGGCCTCCAGCCCCTTCTCCACCGCCAAGGGCGTTTTGCCGGGGGCGAGGCCGGTGCGGTTCGCGACACGGAAGATATGGGTGTCGACGGCGATGGTCGGCTCGCCGAACGCTTCGTTCAACACCACATTCGCCGTTTTGCGGCCTACGCCCGGCAGCGCCTCCAAGGCGGCGCGGTCGCGCGGCACCTGGCCGCCATGCTCTTCCATGAGAATGCGCGACAGGGCGACGACGTTCTTCGCCTTGTTGCGAAACAGGCCCAGCGTGCGGATGTGCGCCTGCACGCCCTCTTCGCCCAGCGCCACCATTTTCTCCGGCGTGTCCGCCACGGCGAACAGCTTGGCGGTCGCCTTGTTCACCCCCACATCGGTCGACTGCGCGGACAGGGCCACCGCCACCACCAGCGTGAACGGGTCGACATAGGCCAGCTCCGTGCGCGGGTCGGGCCGGTCCGCGGCCAGGCGCGCATAAAGGGTCGCGATTTCGTCAGGGGCGAGGGCGCTGGTCATTGCGCCGCTTTAGACTCCGGCAGGCGGTTGGGCCAGCGCCCGGCTGGACGCGCGGCCCGAGAGAGTTAGGTTGCGGCCATGGTTGAAGCTCCGCCCAAACCCATGCCGGCCATGCGATATGGCCGCACGCCCGCCTTGCTTTTCGACGCCATGGGCGGCCCCGCGCTTTGCGACGTCACGATCCGCCCCAGCACGCCGCTCTCCCCGGCCGCGGCGACCGGCGTGGTCGCCGCCTTGGGCTTGAGCGCGCTGGCCTCGGCCCTGGCGTTTCTTGGCGTCGGCGCATGGCCCGTGGCCGGTTTCTTCGCCCTTGCGGCCCTCGGTGTCGCCGTCGCCTTCGGCGTCGCGCTTCGTCGCGGACGCTATGTCGAACGAATCCGCGTCGACGCCGACGGCGTGTGGATCGGGAAGACCAGCCCGTCCGGCCGGTTCGCCGTGTGGCGTCTCGCCGCCGCCTTCACGCGTCTTACGTGCAAACCGCGCGCGCGCATCTTGTTGGAGGCGCACGGCCAGGGCGTCACGGTCGGCGCCTGTTTGTCCGGCAAGGAAAGAGAGGCTTTGGCCGAACGCCTGCGCGCCGCGCTCCAAGACGTAAAGATTGGGCGATGAGCGACGTCGAATGGACGTTCGCGATCCTTGTCGCAATCGGCAGCGTCTGGATCGTGAGCGTCTTCATTTGGACCGCCGCGCAATTCCGCCGGGTGCGCGCGGAGAGCGCCCGTGCGTGGATGAAAGTCGCGATCGATTGGCCCGAACATGCGGACAAGGTGAGCCAGGACGCGTTCCGTCGCGCCTATATGCGCGCTCACTTGCCGCGGGCGCCGATCTGGCGCGCCGTGGGGGTGCTGATTCTCGCGGGTGCGACGCCGAACATCTTTCTCGTGCTCGATCTGATCTGGCCCCTCATGATGCGCATGGCGGTCGGGCGCTGGCTTGATGACGCTTACTACCTGCCCTACGCGTTTCGCCAATCCTTGGAGTTCGTGCCGCAAGCGATCGGCTTTTTCATGATCATCGGCGCTTGGGTTTTGATCGCCACGCAGATGATCCGGGCGTATCACCGTCGCCGACCCGGCAGTTTGATGCAGGAGCTCGACGCTGTGGCCGGCATTGAACGCCCCCGTCAGGCGCGCCGCAAATCCAAGCTCAAACGGACCGGTGCATGATCGGAGGGACGAGTCCAATCCCGCGCCGCATCCAAAATTTCGAAGCCGTCGCGCCCGTGCGCCGTCGCCGCCTCGCGCAAAGACGGGCTCACCCAGATATGGTCCAAACGGCGGCCACGATTGGATTTGCGCCAGTCGCGCGCGCGATAGCTCCACCAGGTGTAAAGTCGTTCCGGCTCCGGAATGATCTCCCGTGCGACATCGCTCCATTCATATGTCTCGCGCAAGGCGTTGAGCCGCGCGGTTTCGACGGGCGTGTGGCTCACCACATTTAAAAGCTGCTTGTGGGACCAAACATCTGCTTCGCCCGGCGCGACATTGAGATCGCCGACCAAGATCCGCCGGGCCCCATCGCCGCGCCACCGCGCGGTCTCTGCGGCCATCTCATCGAGAAAAGACAGTTTGTGCGCGAACTTCGGGTTGGCTTCGGGGTCGGGCTCGTCCCCGCCGGCAGGCACGTAAAAATTCTCGATCGTCATGCCCTCGATCTCGACGGACAGGTGCCGACCATCGTCGAGACCGCACCAAGCCTTTTTCGGCGCCGCTTTGATGGCTGTGCGCGCGATGACCGCGACCCCATGATAGCCCTTACGTCCATTGGTCACGATGTGGGGCCAACCCGCCTTACGGAACGCGGCGCTGGGAAACTGGTCGTCGGGACACTTGATTTCTTGAAGGCAGAGTGCGTCGGGCCGAAGTTCGTCAAGAATCCGCAGCGCCTGGTCCAGACGCAAACGGACGGAATTCACATTCCAGGTGACGATCGTGAACTGCGTCATTTGGTGAAAGATGCGACGGCGCCCGGCGTGGGGGGGGATACGCCGGACGCCCGCGTCGCATGACGCACAAGCCGGGAGGGGAAGCCGGCCTTATAAGAGACGACGCTCACAGCGCGGGCGGGGGGACGACCCGTGACTGGAGATCGCCGCCGTCTCTGGAACTAAAGGTGGGCGCCGGACATGGCCATTTCAAGGCAAGCACGAACGTGCACGAAAACGTGAAGTCAATCGTCATCACCAAAAAAACCGTCGTCCAGATCACGGTCCGGCGCCACGAACAAGCGCGGATCCAGGCGACCGCCGCGGCGCGTGTCCGACAGGGCGACAACCGTGCTGCGGCCGGCGGCGTCGCGAACCACCCACTGGCGCAACTCCAATCGAGGCTCAGTGAAAAGCAGGGTCAACTCGCCTTCGACCTCGCCCTTTGCGTCCGCCACCGTGACGGTGAGATAGCCGTCCTCGCGCGTGATCGTTCGGACCTCGGCGTCGTCCTCCAAGTCGAGGTCCTTCGATAGAACGATCTTAAGCGGCGTGCGCCCAAGGGGAATGCGGTCGACGGTGTCGAGGGATTCGTCCTTCAGGACGACAAAGCTGCCGTCGGCCACAATCAGGTAGGGGCTTGGCGGGTCATACTCGAACCGCGCGCGCCCAGGCTTGCGCATGAAAAACCGCCCGGCGCTCGTCTCTCCCGATTCGCTCACCTGAACGAAGCGGCCTTGAAGGGAGGTGACGTCATTGAGGTAGTCCTCCACCGCCGCAATCGCCGCCTGTCGCGCATCGCCTTCAAGCGGGGCCGGCGCCGCATGGGTCAGCGCCGTTCCGAAGGACAGGGAGACAGCGACGGCCGCGCCGAAAATGTTTCTCACTCACGCACTCCTTCGCCTGGCTCCCCGATCAAGACTTCGCGTTTGCCCGCATGATTGGGCGCGCTCACCACGCCCTCTTCCTCCATGCGCTCAATGAGGCTGGCCGCGCGGTTGTAGCCGATCTTGAGGCGCCGCTGGACGTAGCTTGTGGACGCGCGCTTGTCGCGGCCCACGATCGCCACCGCCTGATCATAAAGATCATCGCCAGATTCGCCGCCAAAGGGCTCCAACGGTCCGCCCACCGAGTCTTGTTCCGACTCGGTGACCGCCTCCACATAGGCCGGCGGTCCGAGGGATTTGAGATAGCGCGCGACGGCCTCCACCTCGGCATCGGAAACGAAGGGGCCATGGACGCGCTGCACCCGTCCGCCGCCAGCCATGAACAGCATGTCGCCGCGCCCCAGAAGCTGCTCGGCGCCCTGTTCGCCCAAAATGGTGCGGCTGTCGATTTTGGACGTGACCTGAAAGCTGATGCGGGTCGGAAAGTTCGCCTTGATGGTGCCGGTGATCACGTCGACCGACGGCCGCTGGGTCGCCGTCACCAAATGGATGCCGGCGGCGCGGGCCATCTGCGCGAGGCGCTGCACCGCAGCCTCAATGTCCTTGCCGGCGCCCAGCATCAGATCCGCCATCTCGTCGATGAACACGACGAGATAGGGCATGGGCTTAAGATCCAGGATCTCGTCTTCATAGATCGGCTGACCGTTTTCCGGATCGAATCCGGTCTGGACCTGCCGCTTCAACACCTCGCCTTTGGCGGCGGCCTCTTCGACCTTCGCATTGAAACCGGTAAGATTGCGCACGCCGATCTTCGACATGGCTTGGTAGCGGCTCTCCATTTCGCGAACCGTCCATCGCAGGGCCGCGACAGCCTTTTTGGGGTCGGTCACCACCGGCGTCAGGAGATGCGGAATGCCGTCATAGACCGACAGCTCCAGCATTTTCGGGTCGATGAGAACCAAGCGGCACCGCTCCGGCGACAGCCGCTGGACAAGCGACAAGATCATGGCGTTGACCGCCACGGATTTGCCGGATCCGGTCGTGCCCGCCACCAAAAGGTGCGGCATCTTCGCCAGATCGGCGACCACGGTTCCGCCGCCAATGTTCTTGCCGAGCGCAAGGGGCAACGCGAACCGAGGGTCGACGAACTCCGGCGCTTCGAATTGCTCGCGCAAATGCACCGTCTCGCGCACCGCGTTGGGTAGTTCGACGCCCAAAGCGGATCGGCCTGGGATCACCGCGATCCGGCAGGCGATCGCGCTCATCGAACGGGCCACATCGTCGGACAGTCCGATCACCCGCGCGGATTTCACCCCCGCCGCCGGTTCGAACTCATACATCGTGACCACGGGTCCAGGCCGAACTTTGACGACCTCGCCCCGGACGCCGAATTCGCTCAGCACCGTTTCAAGAAGGCGCGCATTTTGCTGCAGGGCTTCATCGTCGGCCTCATCGCGCGCCGACATGACCGCGGGCGCCAAGAGATCCAAAGGCGGCGGCGTATAGTTTTGATCGTCGTGCAACGCCAAGGGGCGCTGTTGCAGCGCAGGTTTCGTCGATCTGGGCGGCGGACGATCAACGTCCGGAGCGGGCGCATGCGGCGGACGCTTGGTCGGCTTCGGCGCGGTCTTCACCTCAGTCTTGCGCGTTTTCGGCGCCGCGCGCGAACGCGCCGGAGCCGAGCGAGGCGGGGCGGGGCGAGGCGGCGTGCGCGCAGGGGCCTCGTCCTCGCCCGTCCTACGGAACAAGCCGCCCATCAGCCAGAGGCCTGCGCGAAACAGGGGACGCCACCCGGACACCGCGGCCCCGAAGGCGGCGACGGTCGCGATGCACAAAGCGGCGACCACCGCGACCTGCGCCATCTCCGGCGCGCCCAGTGACCGTAAGCCCGTCGCCAAGGCGACAGACAATTGACCGCCCACGGCGCCTCCGAGACCCGACGCCAAAGGCCAATCCGGGCCGGTCGGCGCAAATCCCAGAGCGACGGCCCCCGCCAAAACGGACATAGGCCACAGCGCCAATTCTCTTGGGCGCGCCGTCCATCGGCCGGACGACACCATGATGCGCGCGCCCCAAACCGCCAGGGGCGCAAGGGCCAGGAAGGACGCAAGGCCGAACCCTTGCAACATCAAATCCGCAAAAATCGCACCGGGCGCACCAAGAAGATTCGTCGGCGCTCCATCCGCGGCCGTGTTCCAGCTGGGATCGTTCGGATCGAATGAAATCAGCGCCACGCAGCCGGCCAACGCCGCCATCGCGAGGAAGCCGCCCGCCATTTGGGCGAGGCGACGCAAAAGCCACGCCTGCAACGCCCGTGCGGCAGAGGCCAGACGCGGTTCAGAATCATGGCGCATCGCCATCGCGCCTCGGTTCACACGCGCCACATGATCGACGGAAACTTGGATCGCATTTCGATGGATATGGGCGCGAAGAACGGTTCGCGCCAGAGGCCGTCAAGGATTTTCCCCCGAACCAACCTCGCTTCCGTCAATCATACGCGCGGCGAACCAAAGCGGCCCCGCCACTGCGGACGCGAAAAGGAGAAGAGCCCCTGCGCCGATCGCTTGGCCCCCGAGCCGCGCGTCCGGATGTGTCCAGGCCGCCAACAGCAACCCTAACGTGGCCGGCGCCGCCGCCACCCCGATCGCGCGCGACGCATCGTCCACGCCAAGGCGGCTGATGGCGAACGGCGTCGCTTGACTGACCGCGCCGGCCATCGCCCCAAGAATGACCGCAGCCATCGCTTCGGGCGCGCCGGGCGCCGCGGCCAGAACGGCGACGCCGGCGAAAGCCCCGTCAAAGGCGCGCAATCGCTCGGATCGATCGGCGAGTCCGATGACCGCGGCGGCGAGCGCGCCAGCCGCCGCACCGATCCACAAATTGGCCAAGGCGCGTCCCATGGTGACGGCGTCCTCGGTGCGCCCAAGTTCCCCCTCGGCGGCTGCGATGGCCAAGACCAGGGCGGGAAGGGCGAAGGCGGCGCCGACCGTCGCGAGCGCGGTGCGCGGCGGGGTAGCGCCGCCACCCTCGAAAGCGGGGCGACGTGGTCGGGCCCCAAGCACAAGCACGCCGATCGCCGCAATCCAACCGCCAAGGCCGAAAGCAGCGCCGCCGAAGCCGGCGTCCTGGAATCCCAATTCGGATAGCCAACCGCCCGCCGTCGTCCACGAAAGATAAATCGGACAGGCCAATCCGCCGACGACCGCTCCAATGACGCCCCCTGTCCAGGGGCGTAGGCGGCCGAACGCCGCCCCTGCCGAGATCACCGCCGCCAGCGCGGCGAGCGTTGCGCCGCCCACCCAAAACACGCCGCTCGCATAGGCCCGGTCGCGTTCCGCGAGCGCGCCGAAATCGCCAGCCAAGGCGGCCACGTCGTCCGCACGAAAGGTTCCAGGAACCGCCAGGACGCCGCCAGGGGCGCCATGGCTCGCCAGTCCGAAACCGAAAACTGCATGCCCGAGCATGGCGGCTGCGAGCGTGAGCGGTAGGGCCATGGCGGCCGCCGAAGCGCCTTCTTCACGGATTCGCCCGGCCGTGTAGAGACCCCAGCCGCTGGCGGCCAAAAAAACGGCGCACGCGGCCAGCGCCGCAAAGCCAGACTGCATCACAAAGGCGGTCTCCGCCGGAATCGCGCGCGCGTTTCCCGGCCAGAGCCCCATGGCGACCATCAGGGCGATCGAAGCGACCATGCGCTTGGACATCCGCAAATCTCGCTGACGACGACGAACCGGCGTGACGGTAGCGAAGCCCGCTTGCGGCGCAAGGCCGCCGGGACCGCGTGTGGACGCGCCCAGCGGCTCAGGCTAGTCGGGCGATATGAGCGAATCTTTGAATGCCGACATCGCCGTCGTCGGCGGCGGGTTGAGCGGCTTGACTCTGGCGGGCGCTTTGGCGGTCGACGGACACGCAGTCGCACTGGTGGAATCGTCTGCGCTGGAAGAAACGATTGCGCCTGGTTTCGACGCGCGAACGACGGCGATCGCCTTCTCGACAGCGCGAATTTATCAAAAGCTCGGACTTTGGGATGAGCAGGCGCTCGCTGCGGAGCCGATCCGCCAGATCATCGTCCGTGACGGGCGGATGGAGCGAGGCCGCGCGAAGCTCTCCCGGAGCTTTGTGCATTTTGAGGCGGATGATTTGGGGCCGGATCAACCGCTGGGTTGGATTGTCGAGAACCGTCGCCTCCGGGCCGCGTTGATCGAACACGTCCGGGCCCAATCGAATATCGCCGTGCATGCGCCAGCCGATGTGGTCGATTTCGAGGGGCGCGGACCCGGTCTTGCGAAACTGACGCTGGCGGACGGCGCGGTGATCACAGCGCCCTTAGTCGCGGCCGCAGACGGACGCGAATCCCGTCTGCGCGAAATCGCCGGCGTGAACATGGTTCGGATGACCTATCCACAGACGGCGATCGTGGCGATGATCAAGCACGCGCGTCCGCACAAGGGTCTGGCGCTCGAACTTTTCTATCCCGCCGGACCCTTCGCATTCCTTCCCATGGCGGATAACCACGCATCGATCGTTTGGACGGAGTCGACCCAGAGCGCGCAGGCGTTTTTGGCGATGCCGGAAGACGATTTCGTCGAGGCGCTCCAATCCCGTTTGGACCTTTGGTTCGGCGACATCGAATTGGTGGGCGGGCGGCACGCTTATCCCCTGACGATCCAGATCGCGCGACGTTTTTCCGCGCCGCGCTTGGCGCTGGTCTCCGAAGCCGCGCATCGCATCCATCCGATCGCCGGTCAGGGTCTCAATGTGGGTCTCCGAGATGTGGCGGCGCTGGCCGAACTCACCGCCAATGCGCGGCGTCACGGTTTGGATATTGGGGCGCCGGAGCTCCTGAAAGATTATGACCGCTGGCGCCGCTTCGACGCGGTGGCGCTGGGCGCGGCGACTCATGGCCTGAACGCGCTCTTCTCAAACGACATCGCGCCCATGCGTTGGGCGCGCCGCGCCGGCCTCGGCGTCGTGCAACGGATCGGCCCGGCCAAGCGGCTCTTCATGAGGGAAGCCGGCGGCGGTCTGGGCGATTTGCCGGCGCTCTTGCGGGGTTAACCTCGCGCCTCGGACAGCAGGGCCGAAACTTTTCGCTGGCGCACCGCACGCCAGGAGCCTTCCAGATGCAGTTCCGCGACAGGCCAATAGCCAAGACCGCGCAAGGACGCCCACGCGTCTTGCTTGGAAAGCGGGCCTCCCGTTTCAAAGGCGCACCAAAGGAGCCCGTCATCCGCCAAGCTTTCCGCGAGCACTGCGCCGAACCGATTTGCGTCCTGAAGCGAACGACAAAAGGCGACGCCCCAGGCCAGGTCGACTTTCCCGATCGCTTCAACGCGCGGCGCGTCGTCGCCCTCTAAAAACCGCTTAGCGAAACCCGGCGGCGGCGCCAGCAACACGCCAGGCGAATTGGCTGGAATTCCTAGTGCGCGCGAGGAGAGACTCACTCGGCCAACCCGAGCACGTTGCGCATATCGTAGAGACCTGGCGGCTGATCATGCGCCCATTGCGCCGCGCGAACCGCACCTTCTGCAAAAACGCGCCGGTCCTGCACCCGATGCTCCAAGATGATCTGCTCGGACGAGCCCAAAAGCCGCACCTGATGCTCGCCCACCACGCCGCCGCCGCGCATGACCGCGTAACCGATCGCGCGCTCTGGACGTTGGCCCGAGCGGCCTTCATGTCGGCCCATGGCGTTCGGTTCGTGGGGCACGCCGCGTCCGTCCGCGGCGGCGACGCCAAGGTTCAAAGCGGTCCCCGACGGTGCGTCGCGTTTGGCGCCGTGATGGGCCTCAAACACCTCGATCTGATAGGTCTCGTCCGTGAGGGATGCGGCGCGTAACACCAGCGCCTCCAGCACCGCTGCACCGACGCTGAAGTTTCGTGCGGCGACGACCGCGGTCGATTCGGCGGCCTGCTCGATCGCGCGCATGCCGACGGCGTCTTGCCCGGTCACGCCCGTGACATAGGCGCGCTTCGCGGCGGCGCAGGCGCGCGCATGAAAAGCCGCGGTCTCCGCCACCGACACGTCGATCAGAACGTCGCAGGCTTCCAGCGCCTCGTGGAGATCATCGCTCGCCGCCACGCCATTGGCGTCATACCCCGCCATCTGGCCCAAATCGCGACCGACGGACTCGCCGTCGGCGCGCACCAAACCGGCGACCAACCGAACCGCCGACGTGTTGAGCGCCACGCCCATGACGTGGCGACCAAGGCGGCCGGACGCGCCCGCAACCGCAATTCGAATGGGTTCCGACATCATTCTTTCCCTGCGACCGGCCATCGACAGCGACATCGTCGGCGCAGCGCAGCCATGTCCTCATTTGCCTTTGGTTTGACGCGACACAGGGGCCGGGCCAAGTACGTTTCATGCCGCATGTCTCATCCGACCAGATCTTGATCCGCAATGCGACACCTGGAGACGCCGCCGTGATCCACAGACTGGTGGTGGATTTGGCGCGCTTCGAGAAGTTGGAGGACGACGTCGCGGCGACGCCGACGCATTTTGCGGACGCGCTCAGCAGACCGGCGCCCGCATGCCAAGCGCTTCTTGCGGAGGCGCCCCGCGCGGAGCCGGCCGGCTTCGCGCTCTTCGCCCACACCTTCTCGACCTTCACCGGGCGGCGGACTCTCTGGCTGGAGGATCTCTATGTGGCGGAGGCCTGGCGAGGCGCCGGCGTCGGCCTTCGACTTTTGCGCGCTCTCGCAGCGCGCGCCCGCACCGACGGATGCGCCCGCATGGAGTGGATGGTTCTTGATTGGAATGCGGCCGCATCACGGTTTTACGATCGACTCGGCGCGCGGCCTGTCGACGGATGGCGCCGCTATCGATTGATGGATCCGGCGTTGTCACGATTGGGCGCAACCGCGTGACGTCGATCCGCATTCGCCGCGCACAACCTGACGACGCTGACTGTCTTGGCGTTTTGGCGCGCGAATTGTTGGACTTTGAGACCGGCGGCGACGAGAAGGCCGGCGCGGTCTTGGACTTTCTCGTGGGGCCTGGCGGTCCCTTTCGGGACAATTTGTTCGGAGCGAAGGCGACAGGCGCCGCGATCGTCGCCGACGCCGGCGGCGGTGAACTGGTCGGATTCGCGACGGTGGCCCCGCTGCATTCCATTTTTTTGCCCACGCCGGCGCTCTTGATGGAGGGGTTGTTCGTCCGCGATTCCTGGCGGCGCCATGGCGTCGGCCGGCGGCTTTTGGCGGCTGTCGCCAAGGCGGCGGCCCAACGCGGCGCATTTCTGGAATGGCGCGTCGCCCGTGCGAACGATCTCGCCAATCACTTCTATGACAGCTTGGGCGCGCAAAAAATTGAGCAGTTTTGCGCCTACCGCCTGGAGGGCGACGCCCTGGAGCGCATCGCCGCGGCGTCTCCCATCACAGGCTGAGCTACGCCTCGTCGACAGACCGTGCACGGCCGCGGTCGGGATCCAAGGCGTAAGCGTCCCGCGCTTCGGACATGCCTTTCAATTTCGACTCAAGGAGGGTCCAGTCGTCGTTCTCCGCGATGCGCGCCCAGATCGATTCAACCTCGTCGATGAGAATCGTTTCCGGACGCGGCCTCGCGAAATAGGGGTGAGAAAGAGCGTTTGACCGAACCGGCGCGTAATCCGCGAGCCGGTCCCGAAACGCGTCGTAGCGCGGGCCTTGATAAAAGGTGGCTTCCGGGCTTTCGGCCGCGCGGCGGGAGTCCAGCGGGTAGGCCCAATGATCGAATTGAGCTTGCTCAAAGGGCGCTTGGCTCTCGGTCAGAAACTCAAACCAGAGCTTTGCGGTCTCCGCGTCGGCCTCCAGGCCCTTCGGGTAGAGCCCCAAACGTTCCATGGCGCGCCGCGCCAGCGCAGCCCGAAACCGCTCTGGAAAGCGCTCGAGCCCGCCCTCCAGGACATTTTTGGCGCAAATTATAGACAGGCTGCCTGCAAGTTGATTGAGGCTCCAGAAGACCGCCTCGGGCTGACGGCCATAGGCGTAAAGTCCGCCATGGTCGAAATAGGCGGCCGTGAAGTCGTAATCTAAAGTTGGGAGGAACCGCCAAGGCCCGTAGTCAAAACTCTCGCCGGTCACATTTTGATTGTCGGTGTTCAGAACGCCGTGGACGAATCCCGCGGCCAAATAGGAGGCGGCCAACTCCGCCGCGCCCATAACGATCGCGTCGAAAAACCGCGCGACGCGCTCCTCGCCGGACGTGTCCGTTAGCGCCGGAAAAAACGCGGCGACGCAATAATCAACCAGACGGGAGATGTTGTGCGGCTCGTTGAAGTAAGCCAGCCGTTGAAAGGCGCCGTGTCGAATATGGCCATGGGACAACCGCACCAAGACCGCCGAACGCGTGGGCGACGGTTCGTCTCCGCGCCACAACGACTCGCCGGTTTCGATAAGCGAATAGGTCTTGGACGTGTAGACGCCGAGCGCCTCCAACATTTCGGAGGCGAGGATCTCACGCACGCCGCCTTTCAGGGTCAGTCGACCATCGCCTTGCCGGCAGTACGGCGTTTGACCGGAGCCCTTGGTGCCGAAATCAAGGAGCCGCCCGTCGGTCGGGTCTCGGAGCTGTGCGTAGAGAAAGCCCCGCCCGTCGCCGATGTCAGGATTGTACACGCGAAACTGGTGGCCGTGATAACGCAAGGCCAAAGGTTGGGGCAGGTTGCCGTCAAAAGGCTCAAAGCGCGCGAAGCGATCAATCCAGGCCTCGTTGGAGAAACCGCCAAGCCCTATTCGATCGGCCCAACGATCCAGCCGACGCCGCACGATCGTTTTCGGGAACGCGGCAGGCTCCACCGGGTCATAAAAGTCGTCGCCAAGCGACTGGATCAACGGATCGTGATGAGGCGTCATAGACGCGGCTCCATGTTTAGCATACCACTGTACAAGAGAGTGCGTGGGGGCGTTTTAAGAGGTAGCGCGTGATGACGACGCCCGACACCCTCTCCCATTGGACAGGCTGCTGCTGCGCGGGATGCGGGGCAGGTCTGAACTATGTCCTTAATGAAAGCGCCGACGCTTATGTCCTGGAAGGATTCGACCAGAACGTCGAGCCCGCGGCGGCGACAAGTGCGAGCTTTACGACCGAATTGGTGGATCCGGCGGACGCGCAATCAGGCGGTTTCGCCTACAGTCTGAACATCGTCGACGTCAGCGGCCAGGGCGCAGAGTTCATCGACGACGTCGAGGCGGTGATGACCGCCGTGATGGATCGATGGGGCGATTTCATCACCGGCCTTGGACGCCTGGATCTGCGGATTGAGATCGAGTCCTTTGCGGACGACCCGAACGTCTCGGGAACCGTGCTCGCCTCGGCGGGACCCACCTCCGTGCCTTTCGAGCGCTTTGATGACGGCGTGCGCGTGTTCGAGCCGGGCTCAATCCGGGAATTGCAGACCGGACGCGATCCAAACGGAAACGCCGCAGACGGCATCATCAATATCGGTCTGGAGTTTCTTCAACAGTTCGCCTTCATCGACACCGATCCCCAACCTGGCGACATCGTTCCGCCTGAACAAATCGACCTCTATTCCGTGCTGTTGCACGAGGTTCTCCATATCCTCGGTTTCATCGGCATTCGGGACCCGGAGACCTTCGAATTGGAGTTTCCGCCCGACGGGACGACCTTCGACGCGCTTGTCGAGCTCGACGATCTTGGTCTTCCGACCTTTGTCGGCGAGGCGACCTCAGATCTTTACGGCGCGGCGGCGCCGGTGGAATCGAGTCGCGGACGCGGCTCCAACATTTACCATTTCGGCGATGAAGGCGGGCCGCGCGAGGATCTCACCAACGCCCTCATGTCCGCAGCGATCGAGTTCGGCGAACGGGACGTAATCGGCGCCTTGGAGCTGGCGCTCTTGCGCGATCTCGGACTGGACGTCGTGATCCCGAACGACATCCCTTTGGTGGATTTTCGAGACGGCGGACTGACCCCGACCGTGATCGTCGAGCCGGATTTGATCGACGTCGAGGCGGAATCGCCAAGCTTCACGATTTCCCGGGACGGCCTGGCGTCCGGTCTTCCGTCGGTGGGCTACGAGGTTACGGCCGTCGACAGCGAGACCGGGCTGGGGGCCTCGATCGATCGCGATCGGTTCGTGTTCGTTCCCCAGACGCTGACGGGCGAGGTCGCGCTGGAGATCGGCGACGTCGCCGCGGTCCCAGGGGCGGACCGATTGGACATCGAACTCTTCTATCCTGCGAATTCGGCCACGCCGTCCAACGCGCTCGTGGAGACCTTCTCCGTGGATCTTGTGGGCGAATTGCCCGAGGTCGGCAACGATCTCACTTTGGAAACGCCGGACGTCTTTCGCTTCTTCAACTCCGAGACCGGGGCGCATTTCTACACGGCGAGTCTCGAGGAACGCGATGCGATCCTTGAGGCGCTCCCCAATTTCGCGTTTGAGGGGATCGTCTTTGAAGCCGCGGCGCCCGACGCTCTCAACGCGATTCCCGTCTACCGCTTTCTCAATCGCGTCACGGGCGTGCACGTGTTCACGTCATTTCCAGACGAGGCCCAAGCGTTTGCGGACGACAACTTTTACCGCAGCGAGGGAATCGCGTTTTTCGTCCTCAGCGAGAGAACGCCGGGTTCCGTCCCGGCCACGCGATTTCGCAACACGAACGGGGCGTCGGACGTCTTTTTCTACACCATCAGCGGCGAGGAGAGGTCCGCCGTATCCGCGACGGAAGGCTTCATCAATCAAGGCCAGCCCTTCCAGGTGTTTCCCGTGGGCTTCGATTCGCCGATCGGGCTAGTGTCCGATCCTATTGAGGATTTGACGCTGATTTGAGAACCGGCGCGTCGCGTGCGCCGGCGACTCTTCTGGTCAATTAGGCGTGGGGACGGACGGAGTCCCAAAACGCCTTGGCGCGTTTCAGAAAGCCGGACTTGGCTGGGTGGTGCGTGTCGCCGTCCGATTCGGCGGCGAACTGGCGCAACAGCTCCTTTTGCCGGTCGGTCAGGTTCACCGGCGTCTCAACAACCAATTCGACGATCAAATCGCCGCGCTTTTGATTGCGGACGCTGGGCATGCCCTTGCCGCGCAGCCGGAAACGCTGGCCGGACTGGGCACCGTCCGCAATCTTCACCTTGGCGCGGGCGCCGTCGATCACGGGGATCTCCGCCTCCCCGCCGAGCGCTGCGTCCACCATGGAGACGGGGGCGGTGCAGAACAGGTTGGGCCCGTCGCGTTCGAAGATATCGTGGGGGGCGAGAGCGATGAACACATAAAGATCGCCGGCGGGCCCGCCCTTCGGGCCAGCCTCGCCTTCGCCGCTGATGCGGATCCGAGTGCCGTCATCCACCCCTGGCGGGATCGTGACGGAAAGCTTGCGCTTCGTCTCTTTCCGTCCGGCTCCGCCACAATCCTTGCATGGATCCGTGATCACCACGCCTCGACCCTGGCAGCGCGGACAGGTGCGCTCCACCGTGAAAAAGCCTTGGGTCATGCGGACACGGCCCGCACCGCCGCACATGTCGCAGGTTTGCGGTTTGGAGCCCGGCGCCGCGCCGGAGCCATTGCAGGTCTCGCAGGTCGTGCGCGTCGTGAACTCCACCTCGACGTCGCGTCCGGAAAACGCTTCCTCAAGCGTGATCTCCAGATCGTAGCGAAGGTCCGAGCCTCTTTGGGGACCGCCGCGCCGGGCGCGCCCGCCGCGTCCGCCCACAAATTCGCCGAACAGATCGTCGAACACGTCGGCGAACGAGGCGCCGAACTGCGCGCCGAAGGCGTCCGCGCGCGCCCCGTCCATGCCGCCTTGGAAGGCGGCCATGCCGAAGCGGTCATAGGCGGACCGCTTCTGCGGATCGCTCAAGATCGCATAGGCTTGCGAGATTTCCTTGAAGCGTTTTTCCGCCTCGGCGTCACCCGGGTTGCGATCCGGGTGATATTGCATGGCGGCCTTGCGATAGGCGGATTTGAGAGTTTTCTCGTCCGCGTCTTTCGCCACGCCCAACAGGCCGTAGAGATCTTCGCTCATGCCAAGTTTTCACGTCCCGTGAACTGGTGGATGGCGACCGAACTCAAGGTTCGGCCGCCTTACGCTTCGTTCAGGCTGACTTTTTCTGATCGTCGTCGACGTCTTCAAACTCGGCGTCGACCACGTCGTCTTCCGGCGCGGTCTGGTCTCCATCGCCTGGGCCGCCGTCCGCCTCGGCGTCCGATTGCTCCGCTTGATACATCGCTTCGCCGAGCTTCATGGACGCCTGGGCCAGAGCTTGGGTGGCGGCCTGTATCGCCGCCAGGTCCTCGGCCTCCATCTTCGCTTTCAGCTCTGCGACGGCGGCTTCAATCGCGGACTTGTCCTCCGCCCCGACCTTATCGCCGTGCTCGCTCAGAGCTTTCTCGGTCGAGTCGACCAACGCCTCGCCTTGGTTGCGCGCCTCCACCAATTGGCGACGTTGCTTGTCCGCTTCCGCGTTCGCTTCAGCGTCCTTCACCATCTGTTCGATGTCCGTGTCGGACAGGCCCGAGGACGCCTGGATGCGAATGGATTGTTCCTTGCCGGTCGCTTTGTCCTTTGCGCCCACATGGACGATGCCGTTGGCGTCGATATCAAAGGACACTTCGATCTGCGGCACGCCGCGGGGCGCCGGCGGGATTCCCACAAGGTCGAACTGACCGAGCAGCTTGTTGTCCGCCGCCATCTCGCGCTCGCCTTGGAAAACGCGGATCGTCACCGCGTTTTGATTGTCGTCCGCGGTCGAGAACACTTTGGCGCGCTGGGTCGGGATGGTGGTGTTGCGCTCGACCATGCGCTCGAACACGCCGCCCTTGGTCTCGATGCCGAGCGACAGTGGCGTCACGTCGAGCAGCAGCACGTCTTTGACGTCGCCCTGCAACACGCCA
>CAYPOX010000033.1:0-22448 GCA_964412525.1 uncultured Caulobacterales bacterium | reverse complement strand
CGTGGCTCGCCTCCCCGGGATGGAGATAGAAAGCCGGGCGCCCGGTGGACGAGAGGGTGGCCGCAATCTTGCGGGCGATGTGGCCGCTCTTGCCCATGCCCGAGAGAATGACGCGGCCTCGGGTTTCCGCGATGACGTCCACCGCTTGGCCGAAGCGCGGCGGCGGTGCCTCGGCGAGCCTTCGGAGCGCGTCGGCCTCCAATTGCAGCACCCTGCGGGCGGCGTCTGCATGGTTCGGCGCGGATTTCTGGTCGTCGGTGGAAGACGGGGCGCTCATGCGCTTCTATAAGTCTCGCGGAATCGCGCCGGCAAGCATGACACCGCGCCGCCTCGCCGCCGCCAACGCCAATTGAAGGAGCGCCTATGACCGTTCTCGCCCTCGTCCGCCACGGCCAAAGCGTATGGAACGCGGAAAACCGGTTCACCGGCTGGTCCGATGTGGGCCTTTCCGATCAAGGCCGCGAAGAGGCGTGGTTGGCCGGGGATCTGCTGAGCAATTTGGACGTGCAGTTTCACCAAACCTACGCCTCGATGCTGAAACGCGCGATCCAAACGCTTTGGACGATTTTGGACGCGATGGACCGGCAATGGGTGCCCCAAGCGCTTTCCTGGCGGTTGAACGAACGCCATTACGGCGCGTTGCAAGGACTGGTGAAGGACGAGGTGGCCGCGGAACACGGCGAAGATCAGGTCATGAAATGGCGCCGCAGTTTCGACGTCGCTCCGCCATTGCTGGACGATGAAGACCATCGCCATCCGCGTTGGGATCCGCGGTTTCACGGACTCGACCCAAACAGCCTGCCGCGCGGCGAATCCTTGAAAGACACGCTGGAGCGGGTGCTTCCCTTCTGGGAAAGCGCGATCAGCGCGAAACTGCGCTCAGGTTCGAACGTGCTGATCTGCGCCCACGGCAACTCGATCCGTGCGTTGATCAAACATTTGTTCAACGTCAACGGCGAGCGCGTCGCGCAGTACGAGGTTCCGACCGGCAATCCGCTGCTCATTCATTTCATCGAGAACGATCTGAAAATCGCGGCCGCGCGCTATCTCGATCCCCAGCGCGGGCAGCCTTTGCCGCCCTTGCCGAACTTCTGAACGTCGTTCTCAGACCGAATCCGCTTCGGACTCCGCATCGGCCGGCGTGAACTGGCCCGCCTTGCGGAAGCGATAAAGATAGGTCGGCAGAATCGTCTCGACCGAGGTGGGCGTCACGCCCAAATCGGCCAAGGTGTCGGCCCCGTCGGAGACCACATTGTCTTTGCCGAGAAGGCGCGCTTGATCCAACGTGATCGGCGCGCCCGGCGCCCATCCCAACGCCGCGCCCATGGCGAGCGCGCTCAATTGGGGTTGGGGAAGCAGCACGCGGGGCCGACGCGTCACGTCCAAAATCATCCGCATCAGCGCCTTGAAGGTGTAAGCTCGGGGTCCGCCCAATTCAAAAGTCCGACCGCGAGCGTCCGGGCGCTCCACGGCGTTTGCGACCGCTTCGGCCACGTCCCGCACATAGACCGGTTGGAACCGCACCTTCGGCGCGAAGACCGGGAGAACCGGCGAGATGCTCGCCATGGCCGCGAAACGATTGAAGAACTCGTCCTCCGGGCCGAACACGATGGACGGTCGAAGGATCATGGCCTCTGGGATGCGCTCGCGCACCGCGTCTTCCCCCATGGCTTTGGTGCGGGCGTAGGCCGATTTGCTCTCGCGGTCCGCGCCGATCGCCGACATGTGGACGAAAGCGGTCACGCCGGCGTCGCGCGCAGCTTCCGCGACGGTCGCCGCCCCATCGGCCTGGGTGGCGGCGAAGGTCTGCTTGCCGATCGATTTCAAGATTCCGACGAGATTGACCACCGCGTCGGCGCCCTCGATCGCCTGGCGCACCGTTTCGGGCTTTCGGATGTTCGCCGCGGCGATTTGCACCTGGCCCGGGATGCCGGCCACGCGCAGTTCGGGGGCCAGATGCGGACGACGCACCGCCGCGCGAACCCGCCATCCGCGCTTGGCGAACTCCCGCGTGACGTACCGGCCGAGAAAGCCGGATCCTCCGAAGATCGTGACCAATTCGCTTCGCATGTCAGGTCGCCCCGTGTGATGCCTGTCGCCCTCGCTTACACCCGATCTTTCCGCGCGCCGCAATCGGGCGCGGCACGTTGACATCCGGCGCGGCGCCCCCTTATTGGACGCCTCCCGCGGCGCCGCGCGGAGCCCGCCCAGGTGGCGGAATTGGTAGACGCGCTAGCTTCAGGTGCTAGTGAGCTCAGCTCGTGGAGGTTCGAGTCCTCTCCTGGGCACCAGCCGCGCCGTAGGCCGACGTCGTGTCGGTCGGACTTGCATCATCCGCCGGAGCGCCATGGCCGTCCATTTCTACGAACGCGATTTGCCGGAGAACTTGGAGTTGGGCGGTTCGGTGGCGATCGACACCGAAACCATGGGGCTGCAGACCCGGCGCGACCGCCTTTGCCTGGCGCAATTGTCGAGCGGCGACGGCGACGCGCACATCGTGCGCATCGCGCCGGACCAGGACTCCGCCCCACGGCTTGCGGCGCTGGTCTCGGATCCGGGCGTTGTGAAGATCATGCACTTCGCGCGCTTCGACATCGCCGCGCTGGAGCATCGGCTCGGCGTGCCCTGCGCGCCCGTCTGGTGCACCAAAATCGCCTCCAAACTCACGCGGACTTACACCGATCGCCATGGGCTTAAAGATCTTTGTAAAGAGCTATTGGGCGTCGACATCTCAAAGCAACAACAGAGTTCCGACTGGGGCGCAAGCAGTCTTACCAATGCACAGTTGGAATATGCCGCATCGGATGTCTTGCATCTGCATAAATTAAAGGATGCCTTAACTCACTTGCTGCACCGCGAAGGGCGCATCTCATTGGCTGAAGCCTGCTTCGATTTCTTGCCGCATCGGGCGCGATTAGACCTGGCGGGTTGGCCGGACGTCGACATCTTCGCGCATAGTTGAAGCGAAGCGGCGCTTCTTCTTGAGAAAGACGTTGACGCGCCTCTCGCGCCTGCGCCATAGAGCGGCGGTGCGGTCGGGCCTGTAAACCGACCGTGACGAGACTATCTCCCGCCGGGCGGCAATCGAGGTTTTCCTTTCCATGGAGTCACCGTCGAACGACCAAAAGGGTCTTCGGACTGACGACTGGTCCTACGCGCCCCGTGCGACCATCTCGGAGGCGCGAAAGGTGACGCGATTGACGCGCCGCCTGCGCATCGCGCTGCCCGTGCTGGGCATCGGGGTGGCGACCGTGTTTGTCGCCACGGTGCGCCCGCAGAGCCTTTCGGCCAGCCCGGCCATGACAGCGTTGGGTTTGGCCTCCGGCGAAGATTTGATGACGAGCCCCACATTTCTCGGCGCCGACGACGACGGACGCCCGTTCCAACTTTCGGCGGAGCGCGCGATTCGGCGCGAGGCGAGCGGTCGGATCGAATTGGTGCAGCCCGAGGCGCGTCAGGACGTCGACGGCTTGTCCCGCGCGGTCGTCGCCGATTGGGGCGCCTATCATGAGTTAAGCCAAGAGCTGCAACTTGACGGCGACGTGCGGCTTGACCTTGGGGACGGCCACGTCTTCCAAACGGCGCGGGCGACCATGAAGCTGGAAGAAGGCCAGGTCGACGGCCCGTCGCCGGTTCGCGGCGACGGTCCCATGGGGTCGATCGCGGCGGATCGTTTCGAGATTCGCGACGACGGCGCCGCGCTGCGCTTCGAAGGCGGCGTCCGTCTTTCGGTCGACGCGTCCGCCCTGGACCGCGCGACGGGGCGCGACCCACGCCCGTGACCGCGATCGCAGTCGCGTTGGCGGCGGCGCTGGCGCAAGGGGCGCCCGCTTCGGATCGTTTCGACATCAGCGCAGATCGCATGGACGTGCTGCGCGACGAACGCCGCGCGGTCATAACGGGCAATGTGGTGGTGTTGCGCGCCGAAGCGCGCCTCACCGCCGCGCGCATGGTGGCCTTTTTCGGCGAGAACAATGCGGGCGGCGCCCAAGCGATCGAACGTCTCGAAGCGGACGGCGACGTGGTTTATGAATCGCGCGGGCAAACCGCCAAGGGCGAACAAGCGATCTACGACGCGGTCGAGGAGACGATCACCTTTTTCGGAGACGTTTCGATCGCACGGGATCGTGACGTCGCAGTGGGATGCAAGCTGACCTATGACGTCACGACCGGCGAGACCGCGATGGAGCCATGCCCCGAAGAGGGCGGTCGCGTTCGCGGCGTGTTTTTCGCCGAACCCCAAGCCTCGGACGATCCCGAAGGCTGATCGGACAGACGCGTGATGGACGGGGAGCGCCGACCGGATCCGGCGGGAGGCTTGCGCGCCGAAAACCTTCGCAAAAGCATTCGGCGGCGCGCCGTGGTCAACGGCGTCAGCCTTTCAGTGCGCCGCGGGGAGGTCGTGGGACTGCTCGGCCCCAACGGCGCCGGCAAAACGACCTGCTTCTACATGATCATGGGACTGGTGAAGGCGGACGCCGGTGAGGTGTTCCTAGAGTCCCAGAACGTCACGCGCTTGCCGCTTTACCAAAGGGCGCGGCTCGGCCTGGGTTATCTGCCCCAGGAACCGTCGATCTTCCGCGGCATGACTGTGGAGCAGAACATCCGCGCGGTGCTGGAACTCTCCGAACGCGATCCGCAAAGCCGCGCAGCCATGTTGGAGGCGTTGCTCGCTGAGTTTCAGATGGAGCGTCTTCGGCGCAGCCAAGCCGCGCGCCTGTCCGGGGGCGAACGCCGGCGTGTGGAGATCGCCCGTGCTCTCGCCGCCAAGCCCTCTTTCCTTTTGTTGGACGAGCCTTTCGCCGGCATCGACCCGATCGCGGTGAACGAAATCCGGAACTTGATTCTGCATTTGAAGCGCCGAGGCATCGGCGTTTTGGTGACCGATCACAATGTTCGCGAAACCCTGCGAATCGTTGATCGCGCGGTGATCATCCATGACGGCCAGGTTTTGACCGAAGGCGCGCCGCAGGCCGTCGCTGCGGACCCGGCGGTGCGCGCCTCCTATCTCGGCGCCGATTTCACGTTATGAAGATCGCTTGACCGGAACCGCGCCAGGGTCCGAACCTTCCTAAAACGCAATATGAGGAGACTATGGTCGACATTGAAATCACGGGGCAGCATATCGACATCGGCGATGCTCTGCGCACCCATGTGACGGATTCGCTCTCCGCCGGCATTGAGAAGTATTTCAGTCAGGGCGGCGAAGCCCGCGTGGCTTTCGGGCATGAGGGCAGCGGCTACGCCTGCGACGTGACGGTCCATCTCGCGTCGGGCATTCTGTTGAAGTCCGCCCATCGCGCGCCGGAAATCTACGCCAGCTTCGACGGGGCCGTCGACCGCATGGAGAAGCGGCTGCGGCGCTACAAGCGCCGTCTGAAGGACCACACCCACACCCAGAAACCCGATATTCCGGCGCTGGCCGTCGCGGATTACGTCATTCAGCCCGAACATGACGACCACCTGGAAGACGACGCCCAGGGCGCGGTCGAACAACCCGTGATCATCGCCGAGACGCGCAGCGAACTTCCGCCGCTGACGGTCAGCCAAGCGGTCATGCGCATGGAGTTGGCGGATGCGCCGGCGCTTGTCTTTCGAAACGCCGCCCATGGCGGCATGAACGTGGTCTATCGGCGGCCCGACGGCGCGATCGGCTGGATCGACCCGCCGTCGAAAGACTGACGCACACGGTTTCAACGGCGCGCCGAGCGTCGTACAAGGGCGACCCGTATCCGGGAGCGTTCCCCATGGAGATGACCGATTTGCTGTCGCGAGACGCGGTCGCCGCCGACGTGCGCGTCAGCGGCAAGAAGCAGGCGTTGCGTTACATGGCCGACCTCGCGAAGCAGGCTTTCGAGCTTGACGCGGGCGTCGTCTATGATGCGCTTCTCGAGCGCGAGCGTCTCGGCTCCACCGGCGTGGGCGGCGGCGTGGCGCTGCCGCATGCGCAGATCGAAGGACCCGCGCGGATCGTGGGCGCGTTCGCGCGCCTAGCCGATCCGATCGCGTTCGAAGCGGTCGACGATGCGCCGGTGGATTTGGTGTTTCTGCTGATCGCGCCGCCCAATGCGGGCGCGGATCATTTAAAGGCGCTGGCGCGCGTGTCCCGACTGTTTCGGCGGCAGGACATGCGGGAGAAGCTGCGCGCGGCCACCTCGGCGGACGCGCTCTACGCCGTCGTGCGGGAGTCGGAAAGCGGCGCGGCCTAGTGCAGCGCCGCCAATTCGAGATTGTGCTCCCGCGCTTGCGACAACGCCATCTGCGCGTCGCCCGCAATCGCCACGCAGGAGCCGTCCGCCGCGCGCACCGCGTAAATCGTGGCGTCGTCCGGGACGTCGGTCATCACTTTTGCGCCGGCTTCACGAAGCTCGTCGAAAAGGACGCCCGCCGTCATAGGACGCATATAGCCGACCTCGCTCAGGCCGAGCGCGGCGAAATCCTTTTCGGAAAGTTTGTAGTTCCGTTCGCTCATGGATTTTTCTCTCTGTGAACCGATTTCAAGATTTAACTTGGGAACGGACGGGATGAGGCGCAAGGCGGCGCTTGGTCGTCCATGAGGCGCGCCGCGCGCATCGGTGCGGTCTCCGGCTTCGCGCTTCTGGCGATCGCGGCTGGCCCGATCGCCATCTACATCTCGGATTGGCTGCCCTATCTGCTCGCCGTCGCGGCGGTCGCGGCGGCCCCCTTCGCCTGGACACAGGCGCGACGACCGGACGCGCCGACGGCGGGAGCGGCGCTGTTTTTGGTCTGGGGCGCCGGGGCCGCTCTGTGGGCGCCGGATCTCAGCCGGAGCGCCGGCGTGGCCTGGCGCGCTTGGGCCATCGGGCTTTGCGTTTGGACCCTTCTCCAAGCCCAGGCGTCCTTTGACCCTGCGATCCGTCGACGGATCGCCCAGGCGACGACATGCGGCTTCGTGTTCAGCCTCGCCATCATGATCGCGGAGGCGGTTCAGGGCTATGACTGGTTGTTCGTGAACACGGTTCCGCCCGAGGGCGCGGTCGGACGATTTGATCGCGGCGCCATCATGCTGGCGCTTCTGGCCTGGCCGGCCGCCGCCGCCATGGCGTCCCTTAACGCAGCCCGCATCGCGGGGATCGCGCCGCTTGCGGCCTTCATCGTCGTCTTGGCGTTTCGTAGCGTGACGGCTGTGGCGGCGCCCGTGCTGGGCGCGTTCGGGGCGACGGCGGCGCTTCTTCGCAGTCGAGTTCGACCGGCGTGGTTCTTCGGCGTCGTGGCCTTGGCCGTTCTCGCGACCCCGCCGATCGTGGGCCTCGCAGGACCGGCGGTCGCCGAGCGGGTCTCTCTTCCCGCGTCCCATGACGTGCGCGCCGGCCTCTGGCGCAGCGCCTGGGACGCGGCCCGAGACGTCGCCCCATGGGGGCGCGGGCTCGACGCCTCACGGGATCCGGACCCGGCGACCGGGGCGCGGCCCTTTGGGACGCATAACCATCCGCACAACGCGCCCGCACAAATCCTCTTCGAGTTGGGACCCGTCGGCTTGATCCTGCTCGCGTCGTGGTTCGCGGCCCTCGTCGCCTATCCGGGCGGCGGTTGGAGCCGGACGGACGAGGCCCTTCGGCTTGGCTATCTGGCGGGCGTCGCGCTGATCTTTCTGGTGTGGTCGGGCGCCTGGGAGATCCGCATGGTCGCTCTGACGGTGATTCCCGGCCCCCTTGTCGCGGCGCTGCGCAGGCCTTCCCATGGCGGCGACTCATTCCCTTAACGGCGATTTTGCGGCGATCCGGTTTTTGCGATGTTCGTCGCTTCACGCCACGAGGCCGACGCAATCGGAAGCGGCCGTGGCGGAGATTGCGGATTGGGAGCCGGCCCTGGCGGGACCTTCTCGGGTGGACGCCGAAGAAACACGAGGCGCTTCGAGCTTGAGAACCCTCGGTTGCCGTTCGGCGCTTCGGTCGGCATAGACGGCGGCATGGCGACGGATTGGTCAGGCATGGAGCGATCGGCGGGAGCGGCGGCGGACTTCTTGCGCAGCTTGGCCAATGAGAAACGCCTGATGATCGTCTGCAATCTGGTGGAGGGTGAGAAGAACGTCGGCGAATTGTGCGCGGCGATCGGCGCCCGTCAAAGCACGGTCTCCCAGCAATTGGCCCTGTTGCGCCGAGATGGCATCGTGGAGGCGCGCCGCGACGCGCAGACGATCTATTACCGCCTGGCGGATGATGGCGCCCGCCAGATTATGGAGCTGTTGCACGCCATGTTTTGCCGACCGGACGACACCAGGATGACCTCGAACGCCAAGAGCGCGCTCGTATAGCAATTCGCGGCTCCTGGCGCCGTCATCCGCGACGTTCTCTTCGATCCGGTCGCGGACGTCCTGGGCGACGGCCCCTAAGCGACGCATGTCGTGCTGCGGCCGTTTGGCGCGCGTCCACGGCCAGTTCCATGAAAATTCGAACGCCAATTTCGCGGCGAACCGATCCTCCGGGCGAATTCGCCGAACCGCATTTGACGCCTTCCTAAGACACGTTACGGTTCGCCGGCGAAATTAAAAAACGACGCGAAAGCGAAGAGGGGTATCATGCGTTTTTCGTTCTTGGCGGCCGCCCTGTTGGCGGCGCCGCTGGCCGCGTGCGCACAAGAGCCGGACGAGACCGTCGAAGAGAAAGGTCCGTTGTCGAGCGGCACGTTTAGGGGACTCGAGCTTCGGAACATCGGCCCAGCCTTCACGGCCGGGCGCATCGCTGACATCGCCATCGTTCCCGACGATCCGGCGAGCTGGTATGTGGCGGTCGGTTCCGGCGGCGTGTGGAAGACGGACAATGCCGGCACGACCTGGACCCCGATCTTCGACGACCAGCCGAGCTATTCGATCGGCGACGTGACGCTTGATCCCTCCAACCCGAATGTCGTGTGGGTCGGCACCGGGGAGAATGTCGGCGGTCGGCATGTGGGCTATGGCGACGGCATCTATCGCAGCAAGGACGGCGGCCGGACTTGGGAGAAGCGCGGCCTTGAAGCCTCCGAGCACATTTCCACGATTCTCGTTCATCCGAACGACTCAAATACGGTGTGGGTTGCGGTGCAGGGTCCGTTATGGTCGCCCGGCGGCGAGCGCGGCCTCTACAAGACGACCGACGGCGGCGAGACCTGGACCAATGTGTTGTCCGACGGCGAATGGACCGGCGTCACCGATATCGTCATGGATCCGCGCGATCCCGACCGGCTTTACGCCGCCACGTGGCAGCACCACCGCACGGTCGCGCACTATATTGGCGGGGGACCGGAGTCCGGCGTTCACGTCTCCGAAGACGGGGGCGAAACCTGGTCAAAGCTCACCACGGGCTTGCCCGGCGGCAATGTCGGCAAGATCGGTCTTGCGATTTCACCCTTGGATCCGGACGTTCTCTACGCGGCGATCGAACTGAACCGCCGCGAGGGCGGCGTATGGCGGTCGTCCGATCGCGGCGCGTCCTGGACCAAAATGTCCGACGCCGTCGGCAAGGCCACGGGACCTCACTATTACCAGGAAATCTACGCCCATCCGCATCGCTTCGACCGGGTCTATTTGGTGTCCAACGTCACCCAAGTGTCCGATGACGGCGGCAAGACGTGGCGCAACATCAACATGGAGAACAAGCACAGCGACGACCACGCGATCGCGTTCCATGAAACCGATCCGGACTACATTTTGGTGGGGTCGGATGGCGGCCTCTATGAAAGCCATGATGATGAGAAGTCCTGGCGCTTCATCGACAACATGCCGATCACCCAATATTACAAAGTTGCGGTCGATGACGCGGAACCGTTTTACTTCGTTTACGGCGGCACCCAGGACAATGGCTCCCATGGCGGCCCGTCGCGCACGGACAACCGCCACGGCATCCGCAGCGCCGATTGGTTCGTGACCCTGTTCGCGGACGGCCACCAGTCGGCCACCGAACCCGGAAACCCCGACATCATGTATGCGGAATGGCAAGAGGGGAATCTGGTTCGCGTCGACCGCACCACGGGCGAGGTCGTGCACATCCAGCCGCAACCGGGCCCGGACGATCCGGCGGAACGATTCAACTGGGACTCGCCGATTTATGTCAGCCGGCACGATCCGGCGCGGATCTATTTCGCATCCCAACGCCTGTGGCGCTCGGACGATCGCGGCGACAGCTGGACCGCGATTTCCGAGGATCTGACACGCAATGAAGACCGCATGCGCATTCCTGCCCAGGGACGCCAGTGGTCCTGGGACGCCGGCTGGGATTTCGACGCCATGTCCCAGTACAACACGATCACGTCCATCGGCGAGTCGCCCATTGACGAAGACACGCTGTATGTCGGTACGGATGACGGCGTGATCCAAGTGACCCGCGACGGCGGCCAAAACTGGACCCGCATCGAGGCTGGAAGTCTGCCCGACGTGCCGAACACCGCATTCGTCAACGACATCCGCGCCGACCTCTATGACGCCGACACGGTCTATGTGGCGCTCGACAACCACAAATATGGCGACTTCACGCCTTATCTTTTGAAGAGCACCAATGGCGGCCGGTCCTGGAGCTCCATCGCCGGCGACTTGCCCGAGCGGCATCTCGTTTGGCGCGTGGTGCAAGATCACGAAGATCCGGACCTGCTCTTCATCGCCACGGAGTTTGGCCTGTTCTTCACGGTCGACGGCGGTGATCGTTGGATCAAACTTGAGGGCGGCACGCCCACGATCAGCTTCCGCGACGTGACGATCCAACGTCGTGAAAACGATCTGGTGGCCGCGTCCTTCGGACGAAGCTTCTTCATCCTCGACGATTACACGCCGCTGCGCGACGTTGACGCCGAGGCGTTGGATCAAGACGCCATGCTTTGGCCCGGCCGCCGCGCTTGGTGGTATATGGAGCGCCATCCCATTGGCTTCGGCGAACGGAGTTCAAAGGGGCACGACTTCTATCAAGCGCCCAATCCGCCCTTCGGCGCAGTCTTCACCTATTACCTGAAGGACAGCCTTCAAACCTTGGAGGCCGCTCGTCAGGAGGACGAAAAGCCGAAGCTTAAGGAATGGGAGGACACCCCGTTCCCCGGCTTTGACGCGATTGACGAGGAGTTGCGCGAAGTGAAGCCAGAAATCTGGCTCACGGTGCGCGACGCCGACGGCAATGTCGTCCGACGCATCAAGGGGCCGACGTCAAAGGGCATGCATCGGGCGTCCTGGAACCTAATGTACCCCTGGATCTCAGCGATCACGAAGGCTCCGGGACAGGATGACGACGGGGACGGCTGGATGGCCGCGCCAGGCGCATACACCGTGTCGTTGCACAAGCGCGTCCGTGGCGAGACGACCGAACTCGTCGGACCGCAGGCGTTCGAAGTGGTGCGCCTGCGCGAGGGCGCGCTCGACACAGCGCGCGAACCTGAAGACGTCGTCGCCTTCTGGGAACGTTTGGGACGGCTCCAGCGTTCGCTCAGCGCGACCTCAGCGACGCTTGAGGCGATCGAAGGCAAAATCAAACTGATGAAGGTGGCTGTCGATCGTGCGCGTGCGGAACCCGGCGCGCTGGACGATGACTGGGCGGCCATTCGCACCGAGGCCCATGACCTCCGCGCCGCGTTGAGCGGTTCTCCCGCGCGCAGAGCCATCGGCGAAACCGGCCCGATCACGATCCAACAGCGCATGGGCAAGTTGTTTGTGGGCGTCGGCTTTTCCACCTACGGACCAACCGCCACCCATCTGCAAACGACCGGCTACATCGAAAGCGCCTTGGCGGACGTGCGCGAGCGCCTCAACACGCTCGACACGGAAACCATCCCGGCCTTCGAAGACGCGCTCTTGGACGCGAACGCGCCTTGGACGCCTGGTGCGGCGATCCCGGCTCCCTAACCACTCGACACAGCGCGGCGGCGGGCGGCGGCTTCGGCCGCCGTCCGTCAGTCGTCCAAATGCGAGCCGGCCAACCCCATGGCGATATAGGCCCAAGCAGGGGCCAAGCGGCCGTCCTCATCCTCCAGCGCAATGCCCCATTCGCGACACCGGCGGAGCAGGAGGATCTTGGGGACTGTGTTGAACCATGTTTCCCCCGACGCGCTGAGGTCGCGGGTCAAGGTGACGCCGAGCAGCTTCAGAACGCGCACCGCGGTGCTCCATTCCGCACGAACGATATCGCGATCATGGATTTCGTTCGTCCGCGGGCTCCGGAGCGCTTCGATCTCTTCCGAATAAAACGCGCGAATCACGTCCGGGCCGATCGCCGGCTCGTCGGTCTCGTTTTGGAATGCATAGGGCGCGTTCACGCGCGACACTCCCAACCGACGGGCGAGCATGCGCCTTCGCCCGTCTGCAGCCCTCCCCAGCAACGCCGTTACAATTGTCGTCGTTTATCGCGGAGTCAATCGGACCGCGCCGCCGCAGGGGGCCGCTTGGGCGCGAACCGCGCCGTCTCCATGGGATCGGGACCAAGCTGCGGCGAACCGCCGCATGAAGCGATGCGGAATGCGTCGAAACCGCCGCGCCGTCCGCATCTGATGCACATTGTTCGCCGTGATAGCAGGATCTTCGCCGGGCGCTTTAGCGGATCACGGCGGCGACGCGTGGTGGAGCCAGGCGGAATCGAACCGCCGACCTCTTGAATGCCATTCAAGCGCTCTCCCAACTGAGCTATGGCCCCGAGCCGCGTCGCGCGGGAGCGCGGGTTGTATCGAAGCCGCGCGAAGCGATCAAGCGCAGCGCGGATCAGTCGGGTTCGCTGTCCCCGTCCCCGGTCGCCACATCGTCGTCCTCGACGTCGTCGTCCAAATCGTCGTCGCCGTCGGTTTGGAAACCGTCTTCGATATCGATGTCCACGTCGCCGTCATCGTCGTCATCGTCGCTGAGATCAACGTCGTCGACTTCATCCACTTCGTCGACTTCAGCGACCGACTCATCGGCGTCGTCCGCTTCGGGCGCCGCGGTCTCAATGTCTTCCTCATCCTCGTCCGCATCGCGTTCCGGCGCCTTGGTCTCGGGCGCGGCCTTCGCGCGGGACGCGCGGCGATCCGTGACCTCGAGCGCATCCGGATCAAACTCATGGGCGCATTTCGGGCACACCGCCGGGCGGCGGTGCAGATCGTAAAAGCGCGCGCCGCAATTCGGACAATCGCGTTTCTCGCCGAGTTCAGGCTTAGCCAAAGAACGTTCTCCTGATGACGATAGTGCAGGGGTCGGCGGGGGCAGTTGCCACGTCCGTCGCCCCCTGTCAAAACCGCGGCTGCTCATGGCGACCCGATCCCCCACACAATCGTCCCCCGCAACACGCTTGGACGCCGCCCGGACACGCGGCCTTCGCGGCGTGCTGCGCGCACCGCGCGACAAGTCCGTCTCCCATCGCGCCTTGATGTTCGGAGCGTTGGCGACAGGCGAAACGCAGATCACCGGGCTGTTGGAATCTGAAGATGTTCTCGCCACGGCCCGCGCGATGGAGGCGCTCGGCGCCGATGTCCGGCGCGAAAATCCCGGCGCTTGGCGCGTCTCTGGCGCGGGAGCGCTACGCGAGCCGGCTGCGCCTTTGGATTTTGGGAATTCGGGCACCGGTTGCCGTCTGGTGATGGGCATGGCGGCGGGCGCGGATCTCACCGCCACTTTCATCGGGGACGCCAGCTTGTCCCGGCGACCCATGGCGCGCGTTTTGAGGCCCTTGGCGGAGATCGGGGCGCAAGCGATCGCGCGGGCCGGCGGTCGGCTGCCTTTGACGCTGGCCGGCGCCCGGCGCCCCAAAGCGCGGCGCCACGCGCCGGACACGCCCTCCGCCCAAGTGAAGTCCGCGATCCTGCTGGCGAGCCTGCAGGCCGAGGGCCAGACGATCGTCGTCGAACACACGGCGACCCGCGACCACACCGAACGCATGTTGCGGGCGTTCGGCGCGGACTTGGAGGTGGAGGCCGGGGCCAATGGCGGACGGCGGATCGCGCTCCAGGGTCCCGCGGCGTTGACGGCGACGCCGATCGACGTGCCTGGCGATCCGTCCTCCGCCGCGTTCCCGCTCGCCGCCGCGCTGATCACGCCCGAGGCGGAGGTCACCGTCACGGATGTGGGCGTCAATCCGCTGCGCGCGGGCTTCTATGAAACGGTGGCGTCCATGGGCGCGATGCTGGACATGTCGGATCGCGGGGCGTCGGGCGGCGAACCGCGCGCCGATTTCACGGCGCGAACGTCGGAGTTGGTCGGCGTCGACGTTCCCGCGGGCCGCGCTGCATCCATGATCGACGAATATCCGATCCTCGCGGTCCTCGCCGCGTGCGCGCGGGGGACCTCTCGCATGCGTGGTCTCGCGGAACTTCGCGTGAAAGAAAGCGATCGCTTGGCGGCCGTCGCGTCCGGTTTGGCGGCCTGCGGCGTCGAAGTCGCCATTGAGGACGACGATCTCCTGGTCACGGGCGCTGGCGAACCGCCGCCTGGCGGCGCGACGATCGACGCCCATGGCGATCATCGCATCGCGATGGCGTTTCTTGTTTTCGGGCTTGCGACGGAGCAGCCGATCCGAGTCCTTGGCGCGGAGACGATCGCGACGAGCTGGCCGGATTTCGCCGACACGATGTGCGGGCTGGGCGCGGCGATCACGGAGCCCCAGGCGTGATCATTGCGATCGACGGCCACGCGGCTGCGGGGAAAGGCACCTTGGCGCGCCTTCTCGCGGACGCCTATGATCTCGCTTATCTCGACACCGGCGCGATTTACCGATCTGTGGCGCGCGCGACGCTTGATGCGGGCGTCGATCCGACCGAGGAGGCCGTTGTCGCACGCATCGCCGAGCGTCTCGCCCCCGACGCCTATCCGGACGCCGCGCTGCGCACGTCCGAAGTCGGAACCGCGTCGTCCGTGGTGGCTGCGCATCCGGCCGTTCGAACGGCCGTTCTCGACTTCCAACGGCGGTTTGCGTCGAACCCGCCGAACCGTAAGGCGGGGGCCGTGTTGGACGGGCGCGACATCGGCACGGTCGTGCTGCCCGATGCGGACATCAAGCTGTTCGTGACCGCGTCGCTCGACGTCAGGGCCCGTCGCCGATGGCTGGAGCGGCGGGAGACGGACGCCGATGTGACGGAAGACCAAGTTCGGGACGGTTTGGCCGACCGCGATCGGCGCGACGAGGCGCGCGACTCAAGTCCGTTGAAGCCCGCGGTCGATGCGCACTTGATCGACACGACCGAATTGAGTATCCGCGGGGCCTTCGCCGTCGCCCGTCGACTTGTCGATGCCGCCTGCGCGCGTTAGCGCGCGGGCCTTGCTTGTTTTCGGGATTGTGGATCGCGGACCGACCATGAGGTTCACGCATCCTGGGCGTGCGCAGACATAATTTTGGATCCATCAACGCTAGAGAGCCCTGACGCTCAATGACCGAAACACTGAACCCGACGACCGACGACTTCGCGGAAATGCTTCAAGCCAGCTTCGCGAGCGGCGGCGAACCTCAAGAAGGCTCCGTCGTGCGCGGACGTGTGGTCGCGATCGAGAATGACCACGCCACCGTCGACGTCGGATTGAAGACCGAAGGCCGGATACCGCTGAAAGAGTTTCAAAAGGGCGACGGCGACGGGGTCGAAGTCGGCGATGACGTCGAAGTGTTCATCGAGCGCGTCGAGAACGCCCTGGGCGAAGCGGTGCTGTCCCGCGAGAAGGCGCGTCGCGAAGAGAGCTGGGGCCGTTTGGAGAAAGCGTTCGAAACCGACGAACGCATCGAGGGCCGCATCTTCAGCCGTGTGAAGGGCGGCTTCATGGTGGATTTGGACGGCGTCGCGGCGTTTCTGCCCGGCAGCCAGGTCGACATCCGTCCCGTTCGCGACGTCGGCCCGCTCATGAATATTCCTCAGCCCTTCCGGATCCTTAAAATGGATCGCCGCAAGGGCAACATCGTCGTCTCGCGGCGCTCGGTGCTGGAGGAGGCCCGTGCGGAGCAGCGCGAAGAACTGGTCAACAAGCTGACCGAAGGCGAAGTCCGGGACGGCGTGGTCAAAAACATCACCGATTACGGCGCCTTCGTGGATTTGGGCGGCATCGACGGCTTGCTCCACGTCACGGACATGTCCTGGAGCCGGGTGAACCATCCCAGCCAGGTGGTCCAGGTCGGTCAGACCGTCAAAGTCCAGGTGATCAAGATCAACCCGGAGAGCCAGCGCATCAGTCTCGGCATGAAGCAGCTGGAAAGCGATCCTTGGGACGGCGTCGAAGTCAAATATCCGATCGGCGCGAAATATTCCGGTCGGGTGACGAACATCGCCGATTACGGCGCGTTCGTGGAGTTGGAGCCCGGCGTCGAAGGCCTCATCCACGTGTCCGAAATGAGCTGGACGAAAAAGAACGTCCATCCGGGCAAGATCGTGTCGACGAGCCAAGAGGTCCAGGTGATCGTTCTCGAAGTCGACACCGAGAAGCGTCGGATCTCGCTGGGCCTGAAACAAACCATGCAGAACCCCTGGGAGGCGTTCGCGGAACGGGCGCCGATCGGGACTGTGGTCGAGGGCGAGGTTCGCAACATCACCGAGTTTGGCCTGTTTGTCGGTCTCGACGAGGAATTGGACGGCATGGTCCACATGTCCGACCTGTCGTGGGACGAGCCGGGCGAACGCGCGATCGAACACTTCAAGAAGGGTGACGTCGTCAAAGCGAAGGTGTTGGAGATCGACGTCGAGCGGGAACGGATCGGCCTGGGCGTGAAGCAACTCGCCGGCGATCCGGCGGAGGCCATCGCCGGCCTCAATCGCGGTTCGGACGTGACCTGCGTGGTCACGGAAGTGACGAGCGGCGGGATCGAAGTGAAAGTCGGCGACGACCAGGGCATGACGACCTTCATTCGGAAATCCGAACTGAGCCGTGACCGCAACGAACAACGTCCGGAACGCTTCGCGGTGGGCGACAAGATCGACGCGCGCGTGACCAATGTGGACAAAGATTCGCGCCGCATCTCGGTCTCCGTCAAAGCCCGCGAGCTGGCCGATGAAAAGGCGGCCGTCCAGCAATATGGTTCGGCGGATTCCGGCGCCTCGCTCGGCGACATTCTCGGAGCGGCCCTGCGTGAGGCGGGCGAACCCGAGGACGAGGAAACGAAGGAGTCCTAAGCCTTCGCCGGCGCATACGTCTAGGCGATCAGCTTCCATCCAGTATATTGTAACCTGGGTGAAAGTTGTTTAGGGGCGCGGACATTGATTAAGTCCGAACTGGTGGCGCGGATCGCAGCGGCGTATCCGCACCTTTATCAACGTGATGTCGAACGGGTCGTGGCGGTGATTTTTGATGAAATCAGCGCGGCGTTGGCGCGTGGCGATCGTGTGGAATTGCGCGGTTTTGGCGCGTTTTCCGTTCGGCGGCGTCCGGGGCGGACGGCGCGCAATCCTCGCACGGGCGAAGCCGTCGCGGTGCCCGCGAAAGACGTGCCGTTCTTCAAATCCGGCAAGGACATGCGCGAACGTCTGAACCGCGAGGATGACACGCACGGTTGATCGCAGGTCGAGGGGGCCATGGCGGTTTCGGCGAAAATCTGCGGCGTGACGACGGTGGAAGCGATCGCCGTCGCCCAACGACACGGCGCGGACTTCATCGGCTTCATTTTGGTCCAAGGCAGTCGACGCGCTTTGTCGTCTGATCAAGTGCGAGAACTGCGCGCGCATGTCGTTCCGCCGACCTCCGCGGTGGTGGTGATGATCGATCCGGACGACGACACGCTCAACGACGTCGTGTCCGCGACCAAGCCGGACTTCATTCAACTCCACGGGGCCGAGTCGCCCGGGCGTTGCGCCGCCATCCGACGGGACTTCGGAACACCGGTGATGAAGGCCGTGGCCGTGGACAGGGCGTCGGATCTGGATGCGGCGCGGTCCTATGAAGGGGCGGTCGATCGCTTGCTCTTCGACTCAAAAACGGCGGATCGCGGCGGATCGGGCGTCGCGTTCGATTGGACCCTTCTGCGCGGCCGCAGCTTTGAGACGCCCTGGTTCCTGTCCGGCGGCTTGGCCACGGACAATGTGGGCGAGGCCGTGGCGATGAGCGGCGCGCGCGCGGTCGACGTCTCCTCAGGCGTCGAGTCCAAGCCCGGCGTCAAGGATCTCGAGAAGATCGCGGGCTTTTTGGACGCCTGCTCGGCGCTTTAGCCCCCTAGGCGCGTCGGCGCACGCGCGTTAGCAATTCGAGCATGATGCAAGAATCTGATCTGGCGGCCTGGCCTGAAACCGGTCGTTTCGGACCCTATGGCGGCCGATATGTCGCCGAAACCTTGATGCCCGTCATTTTGGAGGTCGAGGACGCCTTCCGCGCCGCGCGGGCGGATCCCGAATTCTGGTCGGAGTTTGACGGCTACGCCGCCCGCTATGTGGGCCGGCCAAGTCCGCTCTATTTTGCGGAAAGGTTGACCGAACGGGTCCGGGCCGATGCGCCCTCCGGGCGCGGCGCGCGGCTTTGGTTCAAACGCGATGAGCTCAACCATACGGGCGCCCACAAGATCAACAATTGCCTCGGCCAGATCCTTTTGGCCCGGCGCATGGGCAAAACCCGCCTGATCGCGGAGACCGGCGCGGGGCAACATGGCGTCGCGACGGCGGCGGTGGCGGCGCGGTTCGGCTTGTCCTGCGTCGTGTATATGGGCGCCGCGGATATGGAGCGGCAGCGGCCGAACGTGTTCCGCATGGAATTGTTGGGCGCGGAAATCCGCCCGATTGAAGCCGGTGCGGCGACGCTCAAGGATGCGATGAACGAGGCGCTGCGCGATTGGACCGCCCATGTGGACGATACGTTCTACGTGATCGGCACCGCGGCGGGACCCCATCCCTATCCCGCCATGGTTCGCGACTTTCAGTCGGTGATCGGCCGCGAAGCCCGCGCGCAAATTT
Source organism: uncultured Caulobacterales bacterium (assembly GCA_964412525.1). GTDB lineage: Bacteria > Pseudomonadota > Alphaproteobacteria > Caulobacterales > CAYPOX01 > CAYPOX01. The sequence goes on along the minus strand of CAYPOX010000033.1, from coordinate 3,659 downwards.
TGGAGGCGGAAGGCCGCCTGCCGCATGTGTGCGTCGCTTGCGTGGGCGGCGGCTCAAACGCCATCGGGCTTTTCTCCGGCTTCCTTGATGATGAGGACGTCGAGCTGATCGGCGTCGAAGCCGCCGGAGACGGGCTCGACACGGCCCGTCACGCGGCCCCCCTCAGCTGCGGCGCGCCAGGCGTGCTCCACGGCGCGCAAAGCTATGTCCTGCAAACCGATGAAGGGCAGATTCTTGAAGCCCACTCCATTTCGGCGGGCCTCGACTATCCCGGCGTCGGACCGCAGCACGCCGCGCTTCGAGACTCCGGGCGCGTGACCTATCGCGCGGCGACCGACGCGGATGCGCTGGCGGCCTTTCAACTCTGCGCACGGGAAGAAGGCATCATACCCGCCTTGGAACCGGCCCATGCGCTGCATGTGGCGATGGCGGAGATGGCCGCGCGCGATCGAGACGAGCTGGTGTTGATGAATCTATGCGGGCGCGGCGACAAGGATGTGGAGACCGTGGCCCGCGCGTTGGGGCGGACGCTGTGACCGCGCTCGCCCCTCGGATGGACGCGCGATTTCGCGCCTTAAGACGAAACAACCGCTGCGGTCTTGCGGCGTTTCACATGGCCGGCGATCCGGACTTGGAGACCTGCGCCTCCATCCTTGAGCGCATGCCGGCGGACGGCGCGGATCTGATTGAAATCGGCGTGCCCTTCACGGACCCGACCGCCGATGGCCCGTCGATCCAAAAGGCCGGGCGACGCGCTTTGGCGGCCGGCGGCGGCCTTTCCGCCGCACTGGACCTTGCACGACATTTTCGCCTTAAAGACTCCGACACCCCGATTGTCTTGATGGGTTACGCCAACGCCTTGCTTCGGCATGGTCCGGAAAAGGCGGCGGCGCAGATGGCCAAAGCCGGCGCGGACGGCGCGATCCTGGTCGACGTTCCACTCGAAGAAGAAGCCGAGACCCGCGCCGCCTTCGAAGCCGAAGGGCTCGCTTTGATCAGGCTGATCGCGCCGACGGCGACGGACGACCGGCTTGACCGCGCCTTGGTGTCGGCGCCGGGATTCGTCTATTGCGTCTCGACCGCAGGCGTCACCGGCGGGACCCGCGGCGCGGTCGGCGACGTGGGGCGCATGATCGACCGGATCCGCCAACGGACCGACACTCCGATTGCGGTGGGGTTCGGCGTCCGCACCCCGGCCCACGCGGAAGCCTATCGCGATCTGGCCGACGCGGTGGTGGTGGGATCGGCCTTGGCGGACGCGGCCGCGGACGGTCCGCCGGCCACCGCGCCCGACCGGGTGGGGGCCGTCCTTCAATCTCTGTCCGACGCGCTCGACCGCGCGACGTGAAAGGCCGACGATGAGCTGGATCTCCAATCTCACCCCGCCCGGCATCAAGCGGATCTTCACGCGCCGGGAAACGCCGGACAATTTGTGGATCAAATGCCCCAATTGCGGGGAGATGCTGTTTCAGAGCGATCTTTCCGCAAACCAAAATGTCTGCACCAATTGCGGCCATCACATGCGGCTTGGGGCCGCCGCGCGCTTTCCCCATTTGTTTGATGACGGGATCTATCAGGACCTGCCGCCTCCGGAGACGCCGTTCGACCCCCTGCGGTTTCGCGACGAGAAGCGCTACGCAGACCGGTTGAAGGACGCACGCCGAAAGACCGGCGCGCTCGACTCGGTCATTGCAGCCGAAGGGCGGATCGCGGATCGGGCGGCGGTGGCGTTCGGCCACAATTTCGAATTCATGGGCGGAAGCCTCGGCGTCGGCGCGGGCGAAGCGATCGTCGCCGCGGCGCTGCGCGCCCATGAGACGAACGCCGCGTTGATCGGGTTCACGGCGGCGGGCGGGGCGCGCATGCAGGAAGGCGCCTTCGCTCTGATGCAGATGCCGCGCACCGTCATCGCGGTGCAAACGCTGCGTGATGCAGGGCTGCCCTATATCGTCGTCCTGACCGATCCCACCACGGGCGGCGTGACCGCGTCCTACGCCATGCTGGGCGACGTGCATCTGGCGGAGCCCGGCGCGCTGATCGGCTTCGCCGGACCCCGCGTGATCGAACAAACCATCGGCGAAAAACTTCCCGAAGGATTCCAGCGCGCCGAGTATCTTTATGAGCACGGCATGGTCGACGCGGTCGTCCAACGCCACGAATTGCGCGCCGTGATCGCGCGCATTCTTCGCCATCTCATGCCGTTCGCGGAGAAACCGGAGCCGGCGCCACGGCCGGACCCGATCGATGAACCAGACGCGACGGGCGAGCCGAACGGCGAACCGACCGCCGTATGACGCGCCGCTTCGTCTCGACGGATGACGCCCTTCGCAAAGCGGGTGAGTTGCATCCGGCGACGATCGACCTGTCCTTGGGCAGGATCTTAAGGCTTCTGCACGACCTTGATCGACCTCAGGACCGCTTGCCGCCCGCATTTCACGTGGCCGGCACCAACGGCAAGGGCTCCACGGTCGCCTTCATTAGCGCGAGACTAGAGGCGGCCGGGTACAGCGTGCACGCCTACACGTCGCCGCATCTGAAGCGCTTCAATGAGCGAATCCGCCTTGGCAGGCCCGGCGGCGGTTCCGACATTGTCGACGACGACCGGCTGATCGAGGCGATGGAACGGTGCCATCGTGTCAATGCGGGTCAAAGAATCACGTTTTTTGAGATCACCACGGCGGCGGCCATGCTGCTGTTTTCGGAACATCCCGCCGACGCCTTGGTCTGCGAAGTCGGCCTTGGCGGCCGGTTCGACGCGACCAATGTCCTGGGCAATGTGGACGTCTCGGTCATCACGCCGGTCGATCTCGACCATCGAGAGTTTCTCGGAGACGACCACGCGACCATCGCGCGCGAAAAAGCCGGCATCTGCCGCACGAATCGCCCGCTCGTCGTTTCGCGCCAACATCCCGACGCGTTCGACTCCATCACAAAGGAGGCCCGGCGTTTGATGACGCCGATCCACGCCTTCGGGCGCCAGTGGAACGCGTGGATGGAAGGCGGACGGCTGGTCTACCAAGAAAATGAGACATTGCTCGATCTTCCCCCGCCCCGACGTCTCATCGGACGCCACCAGGCGGAGAACGCCGGCGCGGCGGTCGCCGCCGTGCGGCGGGGGCATCATTTGTCCGTTTCCGACGGCGCGATCGCGGAGGGGGTGGAACACGCCTTTTGGCCTGGACGGCTGCAACGATTGGACCGTGGACCGTTCTACGACGCCGCGACCCGCGGGGGCGCGTCGGAGGTGTGGGCGGACGGCGCGCACAACCCCCACGGCGCACGCTCTCTGGCTGAGTGGCTTGCCGATATGAACGCGCGCGACCCTAAGGACGTCGTGATGGTCGCCGCCATCCTGATCACGAAAGACGCGGCCGGCTTCTTTGACGCCTTTCGCGGTATCGTACGCACGGTCCGCACGGCGCCGGTCCCGAAGACCGAGGCCGGCTTCACCCCTGAAGAGGCCGCCGCGGTGGCGTCGCGCGCAGGGGTCGACGCCCAGTCCTGCGACAGCCTGGAGCAAGCGGCGCTGCTGGGCGCCGCATCTGCGCCCGGTTGCCGTTTGATCCTTGCGGGATCGCTTTACGCGATCGGCGCCGCTCTTCCAGATGACGCGATCAGCTGACGGAGTCTTGCACCCACTTTAAAAGATCGCGCTTCGA
>CAYPOX010000032.1:0-23050 GCA_964412525.1 uncultured Caulobacterales bacterium | reverse complement strand
GCCAATCTCTCCAAGCGCTACATCACGGAACGATTTTTGCCGGACAAGGCCATCGATTTGGTGGACGAGGCGTCCTCCCGCCTGCGCATGCAGGTCGATTCCAAGCCCGAGGAGCTCGACGAACTCGATCGCCGCATCATCCAACTGAAGATCGAACGCGAAGCGCTGAAAAAGGAGTCGGATGCGGCCTCCAAGGACCGTCTGGAAAAGCTGCAGGTGGAGTTGAGCGATCTGGAAGGGCGCTCGGAGGAATTGACCGCGCGTTGGCGCGCCGACAAAGAGGCGCTGGCGGGCGCCACCCAGTTGAAAGAGCGGCTGGAGCGGGCGCGTCTCGATCTTGAGGACGCCCAACGCAAAGGCGATCTCGCGCGGGCCTCCGAACTTAAATATGGCGCGATTCCAGACCTCGAGCGGCAAATCGCCGAGGCGGACTCCCGCGACGACGACCTGGTGAAAGAGACGGTGGACTCTGAACAGGTGGCCCATGTGGTCTCCCGTTGGACCGGCGTGCCCGTCGACAAAATGCTGGAGGGCGAGCGGGACAAACTCTTGCGCATGGAGGAGACCCTGGCCCGGCGCGTGGTTGGCCAGGAAGAGGCGGTGATCGCCGTATCGAACGCGGTGCGCCGTTCGCGCGCGGGCCTGCAGGACCCCTCGCGTCCGATCGGCTCTTTCCTCTTCCTGGGGCCAACCGGCGTCGGCAAGACGGAGTTGACCAAAACGCTCGCCGACTTTTTGTTCGATGACGATCAAGCCGTGATCCGGCTCGACATGTCCGAATATATGGAGAAGCACGCCGTTTCCCGCCTGATCGGCGCGCCTCCGGGTTATGTCGGCTATGAGGAAGGCGGCGCGCTGACGGAAGCGGTGCGGCGGCGGCCCTATCAAGTCGTCTTGTTCGACGAGATCGAGAAGGCCCATCCTGACGTCTTCAACGTGTTGCTGCAGGTGCTGGACGATGGGCGGCTGACCGACGGCCAAGGCCATACGGTCGATTTCCGCAACACCATCATCATCCTCACCTCCAATATCGGGGCGCAGTTCCTGGCGGATCAGGAGGACGGCGCAGATGTGGAGGAGGTGCGCGAACCGGTCATGGCCGAAGTGCGCGCGCGCTTCCGGCCGGAATTTCTGAACCGGCTGGACGAGGTGATCCTGTTTCGCCGTCTTGGTCGTGCGGAGATGGATTCGATCGTCGACATCCAAATGGCGCGCCTGCAGCGTTTGCTTGTCGACCGTAAGATCACATTGGAGCTCGACGACAAGGCCAAGCAATGGTTGGCGGACGCCGGTTACGATCCCGTTTATGGCGCGCGGCCGTTGAAGCGGGCGATCCAGAAGCGTCTGCAGGATCCGCTTGCGGAATTGCTGCTCGCCGGGGAGGTGCTGGATGGGACGACCGTGCCCGTCTCCGCCGGCGCCGAGGGACTGATCATCGCCGGCAAGGAGGTTCGGGCCCGAAGCTGGGACTGGGCTCAAGCCGCCCAAGCCGCCCGCGCCGGCGGCCAAGACGGCGGCGAAGAGGCCGGTCGGACGGTCCACTGAGCTACGGCGATGACCCAGGCGGAAATTCCCCACGCCCTGGTTCAGGCGCTCGTGGCGCATTTGCGCCGGGCGGCGGCGGCGCATGTTGACGACGGCGCGGCCCTCGTCGAATTCGCCGCAGCGGTCGACGGCGCAGGCCGCGAGGCGCCCTTTCAAGGCGCACGATCCCGCTCGGTGCGCGGCCTGCGTCATTTGCCCGCCGCCTTCGTTGAGGCGCCGCGCGGCTCTGAGGATCTTTGGTCTGTGGCGCGATCGGCGGTCGGTTGGGCGGCGTGGGCGGAGTATTATGAAGACGACCCATGGAGCGCGCCGTTCCTCGATCGCTTCGCCAATGGCGACATATTGGGACCGGGCGCGCCTTGGCGCGCCGACGATGTGATCGTCGGCCTCTATTGCTTCGGGCCTCACATAGATTACCCGCCTCACGCTCACGCGGCTGAGGAGGTCTACGTCATTCTGACCGGCGCGCCCGCTTTTCGGATCGGCGCGGAGGCGGATTACCAAAGTAAGTCGCCGGGCGACGTGGTCTTGCATCGACCGAACGTCGCGCACGGCATTCGCACGGGCGCAGAGCCGGTGTTCGGCGTCTATGCTTGGCGCGGCGATTTGGAAGCCCCCGCATGGTATCGCGTTCCGATGTCGGACGAGGCCGCGGAGATCCGCTTTCCGCCCATCCGGCGGATTTAGGCTTTAGGGCGCGAGGCGCGTCTTCATCCCGTTCGCGGCCCCTCCAACAGGAAAGGCCATACGGTGCGGGTCTTGTTCCTGCCGGTGACCACGGTGATCGGGTCGAGGGCGCGGACGGCCTCGAAGCGGTTGAGGATGTAGTCCGGCCGGTCGTCCCGGCTCACGAACAGGACACGGCCGCCGCGTTCCGGCGTATAGGCGACCGTCATTTCATAATGATGGTTGATTTGGCCGTCCTTGTCCCAGGCGAGGACGGGGGCGAGGGCTTGGCGACCATAATAGAGCAATTCGCCCATGATCAGCCGGTCTTCGGCGACGATGACGTCCACCCGGTGGTCCCGTGCGACATCCGCCACCTCCATCACCAGGGTCTCCCAGCCGCGCACGCGCTTAAACGCGTTGGCGAGGCCCACTTGGTCGGCGATTCGCGGATTGAGCCCGATGACATAGAGACCCGCCATGGCGGTGATGTGGATCGGAAGGGACGCGAGCGCGAGCACGCGGACGAATTTTGCGATCCGACCGCCTTGGTGGCGGACAGAGGCGGCCCCCGCCACCAGAACGGTGGCGCCCACATAGGCGCTCGCCGCCCAGTTGGCGTGGGCGCGGCTGATGAAGGCGATGGTCAATCCGAACAGGAGGATCGGCAGGGAGAGGCAGAGCAGAAGAGATGTCTGCGGCCGCGTCTCATAGGGGCGGTGCAGCGCGCCGATCAAAATCATCAGCCTCGCGACCAGCAGGAACGGACCGAACACGCCGAATTGGTCGCCTGCGAATTGCAACATCTCCTCCAGGTTGAACAGCTCGCCGCCCAGATTGGCGTTGTCCGCCGTGTGTCCGACGGTCGGCCAGCCGTTCAGCGCGTTCCAGGCGATGTTCGGTGCGAAAACGAGCGCGGCCACCGCCCCGGCGACGGCGCCGTCCCGGCTCCAAAGCACGCGCCGACCGGTCCCGCTGATCAAGGTCCAGATGACGATCCCGGCGATGAAATAGAGGCCGGCGTATTTCGCCATCAGCGCCATGCCGACCATGAGGCCGAGGGTCGCCGCCCAGCCCTTGGACGGCTGTTGGATCAGCCGTGACAATGCGTAGAGCGCCCAACACCAGAAAAAGAGCAACGGCGTATCGGTGGAAATGATTCCGGAAGCAAAGGCGACGCCAGGCACGGTGAGATAAAGTATCGCGGCCCACACGCCGGCCGCTTCTCCGTAAAGGCGCCGCCCGGAGAGAAACAGCAGGAAGGCTGCGCCGGAATGGAACAGCGGCGAGGAGAGCCGAATCGCCCACTCGGAATCCCCGAACAAGGCGGTGGTGGCGGCGATGGCCCAAGCGATCACCGGCGGCTTTGAATAATAGCCGAAATCGGGGTCGAGGCTCCAAAACCAATACTGCGCTTCGTCCGGCCCAAGATCGAGCGGGCTGAGGATCAACGCCGCCGCACGCAAGGCCGCGATCACCACGCAAAGACCTGCGGCGAACCAAAAGGCGCGCGTCCAGCTGGTCGCGGCTTCGGAGGCGCGAACCGCGTCTTGGGTCATGGGGCGAGCGTTTCCACGGGTTGGATCAGGTGCAAGGTCACGGGGTCGCCGCGGGAGTAGTTCAGTCCGGACAGGCTGTCGAGGATCGAAGCGGACAAGCCGGCCGCACCGAGCGCGTCGTCGAAATCCGCCTTCATGCGTTCGGCGACGAGCGCCGAGGCGGCGCGCCCTTGGACCAAGGCCTCTGCGGCGGCCGCGCCGTCATTGGCCAAGACGGTCGGCGTGCCAAGAATGAAAATCAGGCTGGGCTCGTGATAGCCGGCGAGCACGACGGGTCTTGGCGCAGTTTCTGCGGCGACCATGGCGGCGGCGTCCCGCGACACCCAAATCGTGTCGACCCGTGGGGCCAGCACTTGAAACGTCACGAGAAACAGCGCCGCGGCCGCAACCACCAAGGGCGGTAAGGACGCTTGGTCTCCGCGCCGGATCCAGCGGGATGCGGCGATGACGAAAAGGGCCAGCGCGGCTGCGCCGATCGCGCCGCCGAGCCCGTAGGCGACCGGATCGTCCGGCGCATAGAGAAGCGTCGCGACGAGCGGCGTCGCCGCGAGCGCCAGCGTTCCGATGGCGGCGGGGATCGCCGTCCACAATCTCAGTTTTCGGGACGTATGCGCCGTGAGGGCCATGGCCGCGATCACCGCCAGGGCTGGAAACACCGGAAGCGTGTAGTGGGGAAGCTTTGTGGGCGCGGCCTCGCAGGCGAGCCAAAACGGAACCGCCCAAGCGAGCATGAGCCGCGCCCACGTCGCCTTGCGCGCCTTCCAAGCGATCCAAAGGCCAAGGGGCAAGAACATGACGCCCGGCCAGAAGGTGAGCATGCTGAGAAGCGTGTGATAGCCGGGCGGGCCGCCATGGCTTTCTTGACCGCTCGCGAGCTTGCCGGCGAAATCGCGCCCGAGCGCTTCACGGTAGAATTGGCCATCGGTCTCGAACCCGATCAACACGAACCAAGGCGCGGCGACCAGCAGCGCCAGCGTCAATCCGGAAATCGGGCGGAGCCGCGCCATCCAACGCGCGTCCCGGTCCGAAAGCGCCAAGCACGACAACGCCAAAAGGGCGATGGCCGGGACCACCGGCCCCTTGATCAAAACCCCGGCGGCCAGAGCCAACCAGAAGCCGTAAGCGACGGACGCAGAGGGCGTCGCGCCTTCGCGGGCGTCCTTATAGAGCTTCGCCATTGCGAGGAGCGTTGCGGTCGCCGTCGCCAGCAAGACCGCATCCGTCTTGGCGATATGCGCCTCCGCGGCGGCGACCACGCTGGTCGCCAGGATCGCGCCGGCGGCGAAGCCCGTTTCCCGTCCGCCGAACATTCGCCCGAGTTCGAAAGTCAGAAGAATCGCGAGCACATAGCCAAGGACCGAGGGAACCCGGTAACTCCAGATCGCCCGCGCCTCGGCGCTGGAAAACGCTGCAGTGGAGGCGGCCTGGAGCCAATGGACGCCCGCCGGCTTTTTATTGCGGGCCACCGTATGAAACCGAATCTCCACGAAATCGCCGGTTTCCAGCATCTGCGCCGTCGCTTGAGCGTAGCGCGCTTCGTCCCTATCCAAAGGCGGCGTGTTGAAGAGGCCGGCGAGGCCGATCGCCAAAGCCAGTACTGCGAGGGCGAGGCGCGGGCGCGCCAACGCCGCCGTCCAGAGGCCGTGTTGCGCCGTTCCGTCTCGGTTCGTATGGAACGGCGTCCCGCCGAGGGCCGGCGGCGAGTCGGATCGCGGGGAATTCATGGAGCGTGCCGTGTCGGATCAAGAAGGGCCGGTCGTTTCGGTCGTCGTACCGGTGTTCGACGAGGTCGACAATGTCGGTCCGCTGGCCGAGGAGATCGATTCGGCGCTGACAGCCTGGGGAACGCCGTTCGAGATCATCTTCGTCGATGACGGATCGCGCGACGGCACGCGGGCCCGGCTCGACGACTTGGCGCGCGCCATGCCGCGCGTTCGGGCGCTGGCCCATTCGGAAAATGCAGGCCAGAGCCGCGCCATTCGCAACGGCGTGCTCGCGGCGCGGGGGCGCGTGATCATGACCCTCGACGGCGACCGTCAAAACGACCCGGCCGACGCGCCGCCGCTGCTCGATCAACTCCTGGCCCATGGCGGGCCGGAAGGGCCGGTCGGAATGGTGGCGGGCCAGCGCCGGGAGCGTCGCGACGTCTGGTCGAAACGAATCGGATCGAAGATCGGCAACGGCATTCGCCAATGGTGTTTGAAGGACGGCGCCCGGGATACGGGCTGCGCCCTGCGCATGATGTGGCGCGACGTCTATCTTCGGTTTCCTTATTTCGACGGCATGCACCGGTTTTTCGCGGCGCTCGTCAGGCGCGAGGGCTATGACGTCGAATTTGTGGACGTGTCCCATCGCGAGCGCATGGCGGGCACGTCGAAATACACCAATTGGCGCCGGCTCAAGGTGACGATCGGCGATCTGCAAGGGGTGATGTGGCTGCGCCGACGTTGCCGGCACGCCAAACGGGTGGATGAACTGGGATTGGGCGAGACCTCGACGACCGCCGACGCGGCCTGACGCAATCAAAAACGTCAGGAGCTTGAGACGCGCGAAAAGAATGCGAGGTCTTAGTTCTTATCCGGCGGCGTCTTGGCGAGCGCGTCGAGCCTGGCGGACAGGTCGCGCACTTGGGCTTTCAAGTCTGCAAGTTCGTCCGCGTCGCCAGTTTTCACAGCATGTTTTTCGGCGCGTTGCCCTGAAAACATGCGCAAGGCTTGGTCGAACAATTCAACATTGCGCTTGGCCTGCTCCTCGAACATGTCGAGCGACCCGCGTCCGATCGCTTCCGTGACGCCCTCACGAAACTGCTCCTGCTGGCGAAGCAGCGCGAGCATGGACATGTCGAGATATTGCGGCACCACATTTTGAAGACTGTCGCCGTAAAGTCGGATCAATTGCTGAAGAAATGTGACCGGGAGCATCGCCTCGCCCTGCGTTTCCTTCTCAAAAATGATCTGCGCGAGCACCGTACGCGTGATGTCCTCACCCGTCTTGGCGTCCACCACCGACAATTCGACGCCCTCACGCACCATGGCCGAGAGATCATCAAGGGTCACATAGCTGCTGCTCGCCGTGTTGTAGAGACGTCGATTGGCGTACTTCTTAATGGTAATGCGGCCAGCGTCGCCGTCGCCCACAGGTGAACCTCGCGTCTTGGGAAATCGGAGGCCGCGCCTCCTCGCCGCATGCGGCTTCTCACGCCGCAGGCCAAGGCGTCAAGCGCGCGCCGCTGCGCACGACCACAGGCTCATCCTAAGCTCGCTAAAAATCACCAAAGAGGAGGGCGTCCCATGGAGAATGTCGTAATCGCAGGAGCCGCGCGCACGCCGATCGGCGGCTTCAATGGCGGCTTGTCGGCCATGCCGGCGACCGAACTCGGCCGCGTCGCGGTCACCGCGGCCTTGGACCGTGCGGGCGTCGATCCCGAACAGGTGGACGAGGTGGTGCTCGGCTGCGTCCTTCAAGCGGCGCTGGGACAGAACCCCGCCCGCCAGACCAGCATGCGCTCGGGCGTTCCCAAGGAAACGCCGGCCATGACGGTGAACCAGGTGTGCGGGTCCGGTTTGCGCGCCGCGGCCGTCGCGTGGCAGGGCCTCGCGGTCGGCGACTCCAAGGTCGCCGTGGCCGGCGGCATGGAGAATATGAGCCTCTCGCCTCACGCCTCCTATCTGCGCAGCGGCCACAAGATGGGGCCGGTGAACTTTGAAGACGTGATGATCAAAGACGGCCTCTGGGACGCATTCCACGATTACCACATGGGCATCACCGCCGAGAACATCGCGGAAAAATGGCAAATCACGCGCGATCGGCAGGACACCTTTTCGGTCGCGTCCCATCAGAAGGCGGAGGCCGCTTGGGAGGCCGGTCGGTTCGACGCGGAGACCGTCCCGGTGACGATCAAAGGCCGTAAAGGCGATACGATCGTGGAACGAGACGAGCACTTCCGACCGGGCGCGACCATGGATATGGTTTCTCGCCTGAAGCCCGCGTTCAAACGCGAGGACGGCAGCGTCACCGCCGCCAACTCAAGCGGCATCAATGACGGCGCAGCGGCCCTTGTCATGATGACCGAGTCCGAGGCGGAACGCCGCGGCGTCAATCCGCTCGCGCGAATCGTGTCCTGGGCGCATGTGGGGGTCGATCCCGCGATTATGGGAATCGGGCCGTCTCCGGCGTCGAAGAAGGCGCTTGAGAAAGCGGGATGGAGCGTCGGCGATCTCGAACTGGCCGAGCTGAACGAGGCCTTCGCAGCGCAATCATGCGCCGTGTTGGACGATCTGGGGATCGACCCGGAGATCGTGAACGTGAATGGCGGCGCGATCGCGCTGGGCCACCCGATCGGCGCGTCCGGAGCTCGGGTGGTGGTGACGTTGCTGCACGAAATGGAGCGACGGAAAGCCAAGAAGGGTTTGGCGGCGCTTTGCATCGGCGGAGGCATGGGCATCGCCATGTGCTTCGAACGGCCTTAGGCTCGGCCGAAGGCGTGGGACGGCGGGAGCGCGTCAGAACGCTCCGCCGTCGCCGCGCAAACCATAAAAAGGGGAGGATGAAACATGGCGAGAACGGCGATCGTAACGGGGGGCACGCGCGGCATCGGCGCGGCGATCTCGAAAGCGCTTTTGGAATCCGGCATGCGGGTGACCGCGATCTACGGCTCGAATGACGAGGCGGCGGCCAAGTTCAAAGACGAGACCGGCATCGCCGTGCATAAATGGGACGTGGCCGATTTCGACGCCTGCGCCGCCGGCGTGAAGGCGGTCGAAGCGGCCCAGGGCGGAACTGACGTTCTGGTCAACAATGCCGGCATCACCCGCGACACGATGATCCACAAGATGGACAAATCCGCCTGGGACGCGGTGATCGGCTGCAATTTGACGTCGGCCTTCAATATGTGCCGCGCGGTGATCGACGGCATGCGCGAACGCCGCTACGGCCGGATCGTCAATGTGTCCTCGATCAATGGCCAAAAGGGGCAGTTGGGACAGACCAACTATTCCGCCGCCAAGGCCGGCCTGTTGGGCTTCACGCGCGCTTTGGCCCAGGAGACCGCGCGGCGCGGCATCACCGTGAACGCCGTCGCCCCGGGCTATATCGAAACCGATATGGTGGCCGCAGTGCCGGAGGAGGCGCGCAAGGCGATCCTTGAAACGGTGCCGGTGGGCCGTTTTGGCGCGGCGGACGAAATCGCGCGTGCGGTGGCCTTTTTGGCGGACGAGAAGGCTGGATTCATTACGGGATCCACGCTCACCGCCAATGGCGGCCAATACATCGCCGCCTAAGCGCTGTCTTGATGTCCGCGCGCGGACGGCCTACGAACATGGAGATGCAATTCAGAATTCATGCGAGCGCGCGCCGCGCCGCCTTTGCTTTTGCGGCGCTTGCGCTTTTCGGCTTGGCGGCGTTCCGCGAACCGCCTCCTTCGCGCGACGGCTTTCGCGAGGCGGTCAGCGGATTTCGCGCGCCCTCCCGCATCACGCAGATGGCGGCGCCGGGCCTTTACGCGGCGGATGGTGCGGACCTGCGCGTGGTTTTGGAGTGCGCCCCGACTGAGCGTTGGGTTCGCTTCCAGGACGGCGACCGGATCCAAGTCCATGAAAAAATCGGTCCACGTGGAGACATGCTGTATCTAGACGGCGACTCGCGCGTCGTGCTGCGCTTTACGGCCGCCGGCGGCGCCACCGTTTTCACCGAAGCCCATCCCTACGGCCTGCCGCTCATCTATCACGGACCCGCCGCTGAGGGTTGAAGGCTCGCGCCGCAGCGCGGCGCCCCATGACGGAGCGCCCATGCGTCCTATCCTCTATTACTCGCCCGCCGCGTGTTCGATCGCCTGCCATGCGGCGCTGCGCGAGGCGGAGGCCGATTTCGAGCTTCGGCTGGTGTCGACGCGCGACGGCTCCACCCAAAAGCCCGAATTTCTGGCCGTCAATCCCAAGGGTTTGGTGCCGGCTCTCGCGCGCGACGGCGAGATCGTGGCCGAGTGCAGCGCCGTCCTTCTTGAGATCGCCTTCATGTATCCGAAGGCGGGTCTTTTGCCGTCTGCGGCGAAGGATCGGGCGCGCGCCCTGGAATGGACCGCGTGGTGCTCCAACACCATGCATGAGTCGTTCCGCGCCTGCTTTCGCCCTTACAAATATGTCGATGAGAATGACGACGCCGCGATCGAGGCGGTGAAGGCGTTCGGCGCGCAGCGCGTTCAACGCAATTTCGCGGACGCCGAAGCGCGCCTCAAGGGACAGTTTTGGGCGGCGGGCGACGCCTTCAGCATCGCCGACTGCCACCTTCTGGTGTTCGCTTTCTGGGCGTTGCGCGTGAAACTCGACCTTCGCGCCGTTGCGCCGGCTTACGCGGATCTCGTCAGCCATATGCTTGAACGGCCGGCCATCCAAGCCACCCTTCAGGCCGAGGGGCTGACGGCGCCGCTCTGAACTGACGCGGGCGCCGGCCAGCCGCGCGCGTCCATCTCCGCCTCGAACACGCGACCGAAATCCCTGGCCGCCAGCATGACCGGCTTCAGCCGCCATCCCAGCTCCGTCAGCGCATAAGCGTAGCGCACCGGCCTTTCTTGATAGGCGCTGCGCGTGATCAGACCATGCTGCTCCAAACGCTTCAGGCGATCAGTCAAGGTGTTGGTGGCGCAACGCTCATGGCTCTCGCTCAACTCCTTAAACGTCGAGCGCCCGAGCATGAGGTCGCGGACGATGAGCAGCGTCCAGCGGTCGCCGATCACGTCGAGGGTGCGGCACACAGGGCAGTCGGAACGAAAGGCGGGCGTCTGAGGCATATGACGATCGTATGACGAGTTTGAGCCGCTTGCAAAGCGCAAGCCTCTATGGCACGCTAACTTGCAAGTCACAAGTCTGTTAAAGGAACTCGGTCATGTCTGTTTTTATACGCACCCTTCTGTTGAGCGCGCCCTTGGCGTTCGTTTCGGCGACGGCGGCCGATCGCTCCCCGGCCCGTGAAGCGTGGGGCCACTGCGACGCGGCGATCAAACAACGCCTTGGCGACGAGGTCGAAATGCGGGTCACCGATTACGCGGAACGCGGAACCAACGCGTTTCGTTTCACCGTCGACGTCAACCATGAAACCGGCGCGGACGGCGAGGCGACCTGCAAGTCCCATGTTCGCCGCGGTCTGTTGGAGTTGGAGCTCGACGAAGATCTCGCGGCCATTGTCGTGGAAGGCGCCTCATCGTGAGCCAAGGCGGGGAAGGGCTCGTCGTCGACGCGGCGCTGTTGCGGCAAGTCATTCTGGCGCAGCCCTTCACGCATTGGACCGGCTTGGAGGTCGTCAAGGCCGAGCCGGGGTTCGTGGAGACCCGGATGCGTTTTCGGCCGGACGACATGAGCCAGCACCATGGCTTCCTCCATGGGGGCTTGGTCGGGCTCCTGGCGGACAATGTGGCGGCCTACGCCGCCGCGACGCTCATCGGCGACGTCGTCACGTCGAGCTACACCATCAATTTGGTGAGCCCGGGCGTGGGCGACGAATTCGTGGCGCGCGGACGCGTGGTCAAGGCGGGCAAACGTCAGGCGACGGTCGCCATGGACGTCCTCGCCGTGAAGGACGGAGCGGAAAAACTCTGCGCCACCGGCCTTGCGGTGATCTTGCCGGCGCGCGCCGGAAGCTCCGGCGCCGCCGAACCCGCCTCCTAGCCTAGCGGAAAACTGCGCGGCAAACGTCCGCGCGGGAAATCGTGCCGGCGAGTTTGCCCCGCTCCACCACGGGCAAACGTCGAATGTTGCGCGCCGCCATTAGGGCGGCCGCCTTCTGGATGTGGTCCTCAGGCGACACGGTCAGGGGATCCTTGATCACCAATTCGTCGACGGGCCGCTCCGAAAGCTGCTGGCCCTTCTCGGAAAAGAGGTCATAGGCGTCCGGGAGGCTCGCCTCATTGCCGTGCTCCACCAATTCGGTGAGCGACGGCAAAGCGGCGCGCATCAAGTCGCCTTCCGACAAGACGCCCAAAAAATTGTTTTCCGAGTCGATCACGATCAAATCGCTGACGCTGGAGAAGGCGGTGATCTCCGCCGCTTTGCGAACCGTCGTGCCGATCAGCACGCGGACCGCATTGATGTTCATCGCTTGCCGAACTTTCATCGGTTGCGTCCTTTCTTATCGAATTAGAGCCCTGCACACGTCGGCGCGCGAAATGGTCCCCACAAGTTCGCCGTCTTTCACGACAGGCAGCCGTCGTATGTTCCTCGAAACCATCGTGGACGCGGCTTTATGAATATGGTCGTCCGGGTGCATGGCGAGCGCGTCGCGGATCACGATCGAATCGATCGAACGCCGCGCCAAGTCCTGACCCTTTTCCTCCAAGAGGCGAAAAACCCGCGGCATGCCCGCATGTTGCTCCATCTCCTCAATCAGCTCTTGAAGATTGGGCAGCGTGGTGCGGATCAAATCGCCCTCCGAAAGGGTGCCGGCAAATTTGCCCTCCGTGTCGACCACCACGAGATCCGACGCCTCGCTGTTCGTAAAGATCTCCACGGCTTCGCGCATGGATACGCCGAGGCAGATCCGAGTCGGATTCATGTTCATATGTTCGCCGACGCGCACGCGATCATCCGTCTCCATTTGACGCCTCCGTTGCGACGCGGGGACCATAGGCCCCGGGCGCGCGGGCGCAAGGGGATTCGGCGACCATCGGCTCAGGCGGGCGCGGCTGTGGGTTGCACCGGGCCGAAGCGCGCGGCGAAAGCCTCACGAAGCGCGGCGTCAACGTCCTCCATGGAAGTGTTCGGACGGAGACAGGCCATGCTGCCGACGCCGTAGCGCGGGTCGGCGACGCCGCAGGGCGTGATCCCGTCAAAATGCGTGAGATCCGGCGCAACGTTCAGCGACACGCCATGATAGGACACCCAGCGCTTCAGCCGGACGCCGATCGCAGCGATCTTATCCTCCCGCGCCTCGCCGCCGGGCACCCACACGCCCACCCGGTCGGCATGCGTTCGCGCTGTCACGCCCAAGCGTTGAAGGGCGTCGATCAACCACGCCTCAAGCGCGCCGACGAATGCGCGGACATCCGGACGGCGCGCGCGCAAGTCCAGCATGACGTAAGCGACGCGTTGGCCAGGCCCATGATAGGTGTAACGGCCGCCGCGCGCGGCTTGAAACACGGGAAACCGGTTCGGGTCTTTAAGATCGGATGGATCGGCGCTGGTCCCGGCGGTGTAGAGCGGAGGGTGTTCCAGAAGCCAAACCAGCTCCCCGGCGTCGTTCTCACGGATCGCCCGGGCGCGCGCCTCCATCGCCCGGACAGCGATCTCATAATCGACAAGGCCGGACGAGACGGCCCAGCCCGTCGGGCGATCATCCTGTCGGCGAAACATGTCCGCCGGACGCGGCGAGGCTACGGTCATCACTCGCCTTTTCCGCCGCCCCGTCGCCGCGTCAAGGCCCTCACGCCCTTCACAAGGTCGCGTCAACTTGGTAAGCCCCGCGCTCCGTGACGATGCGGCCGTGGCGGAATTGGTAGACGCGCAGCGTTGAGGTCGCTGTGGGGCAACCCGTGGAAGTTCGAGTCTTCTCGGCCGCACCATTCTTCGCCGGGCGCCTGCAGGCGAGGTGAACGAGCCGCGGCGCGCGCCTCGGGCCCAGCGCTCCAGGAGACGCGAAATGGCCGAAACGGAAGATCGCACTGATGACACCGCGTCCGACGTCTCCTCGGACGCCGGATACGACCCGAACGCTTTGAAGCTGATCATCGGGGCCCTGGCGGATCGCGATCATTTGGCCGTCCGTGAAGTGTTTGCGGAGCAGCATCCGGCCGACGCCGCGGATTTGATCGAGGCGCTTCCCGTGGAGGCGCGCGACGCCCTGGTGCGCGCCCTGGGCGAAACGCTGGATCCGGCGATCCTGCCCGAATTGGTGGAGGACGCGCGCGCCGGTGTTGTGGCGCTCTTGGAGCCGGACCAGATCGCCGAAGCGATCGATTGTCTCGAATCCGACGACGCCGCCTTCGTTCTCGCGGATCTGGACGACACGGTCCGCGATCAGGTTCTCGTCCAAACCGCCGCGACGAAGCGCGAGGCGGTGCGCACCGCGCTGTCCTATGAGAACGACCAAGCCGGTCGGATCATGCAACGGGCGTTCGTCGCGGCCCCGAGCTATTGGAGCGTTGGCCAGATCATCGATCACATGCGCGGCGCGGAAGATCTGCCGGATCAGTTCTACGAGATCTTTGTGGTTGATCCCGGTTTCCATCCGATCGGATCGATCCCTTTGTCGCGTGTGCTGAAAACCACCCGCGACGTGCCGATCGGCGAGATCATGGATGTGGATCTCCACGCCGTGCGCGACGAAACCGACCAGGAAGAAGTCGCCTACCTCTTTGAAAAGTACAACATGGTCTCCGCCGCCGTGACGGACGCGAACGGACGGCTCGTCGGCGTGATCACCGTCGACGACGTGGTGGAGGTGGTCCAGGAAGAAAGCCACGAGGACATGCTCGCTCTCGGCGGCGTCACGGGCGCGGAAGGCTTGTCGGAGACCGTCGGCTCGATCGTGCGCGGGCGGGTCGGCTGGCTTGCGATCAATCTGGGGACCGCCATCCTCGCGTCCGCCGTGATCAAGGTGTTTGACGAGGCGATCGAGCGCTATGTGGCGCTCGCCGTGTTGATGCCCATCATCGCGTCCATGGGGGGCAACGCCGCCACGCAAACCATGACCGTGGCCGTGCGCGCCTTGGCGACGCGCGAGCTCAGCGCCGCGAACAGCGTGCGGGTCGTTGGGCGGGAGGCGTTGGTCGGGCTGGTCAATGGCGTGATTTTCGCCGTGGCTTTGGGAATCGCCGCGGGGCTGACCTTTGCGGATCCGGCCTTGGGCGCGGTCGTGGCGATCGCCATGGTGGTCAATCTTCTCGCCGCGGGCCTGTCGGGCATCGCCATCCCGATGGTGCTGCAAAGGATGAATTTCGATCCCGCCGTGTCCTCTTCGGTGTTCGTCACCACCGTCACGGATGTGGTGGGATTCTTCGTCTTTCTCGGGCTCGCGGCGACGCTTCTCCTATGAAGCTCAGTTTCGAGCTTTGGCCAGGCCGCTATGCGGTCGCGCGGCTTGATCCGTCAGCGCCGCCGCCGCCGAGTTCGCCCGCCGGGTTTTGGTCCGTGACGCGCACATCCGACGAACTGTCTGTGGTCGGGTTGGAAGACGCCGTGCCGCAGTCCAAGCCGACCGAAAGAGGTTTTCGGCTGCTGAAGGTGGGCGGCCCGCTCGATTTCGCATTGACCGGGGTGCTCGCCGAAATCGCCGGCGCCTTGGCCCAGGCGGATGTCTCGATCTTCGTGCTGTCGACCTATGACACGGATTACGTCCTGGTCCGTGAAGATGACCTAGGGGTGGCTGTCCGCGCCTTAGCCGACCGCGGGCACACGGTTTCCCAGTGATGCTGGAATACGCCGCCGGCGCTGTGGGCGCGGTCGGCGCCCCCCGGATCGTGGCGGGCGATTGGGTAATCCAGACCGAGAAAATACAACCGACCACCGTCGCCCATTAGGCGGCGCACCACGCGGGCGCGGCGTTGTTGCTCACGTCCTTGCTGGTGAATTTCAATTTGGGAAGCGTGATGATCGAACTCTTCTGGCTCGGCATCAGCGCCTATGGCCTGCATAAGGCGTTGAAGCCGGGCCGCGCCGCCCGGAGAAAGGGGGAACTGTAAGGACCCCGAGCGGCGCGTCAGGCGGGGCCGGCGAAGTCGCCGGCCTGTCTTCGGGCGGGTCCGCCCGAACCGGTTCAGCGACGGGCGATGGACGCCCCGCCGCCGTGAGACCAAATTTTCCGTCGCCAGGTGATCGGATCGCTTAGGCCGACGGACGAGGCCGTCGGGAGCCGCATGCCACGGCGGACATAACGCTCCAGTTCCCTGCCGAGATGAACGTCGCCGTCAAACGCGCCATAGACACCTTCATGGCGCGCGACGTCGCCTTCCCGGAAAGCGTGGCGGGACCAAACTGCTTCATTGGCGACGCGCGCCAGGGGATCCGCGTCTTTGGCGCCCGAGCGGCGCCATCCGCCGCCAGCAAGTCCAAAGGCTCCTGCACCGCGGCTTCGGATCAAGTCCAAGGCGGTGACCGTCGACGCGACCGCCAGAGTGGCGAATGCGCCTTGCATTTTCGCCGTGTCGGACAAATCCGACGCCAGCACGCCGAGAAGGGCGACCGGCGAGGCGAAAATCATCAAGTGATTCAGATGCTTCGTAATCATCGGGCTGACCTCTTTTCTCGTCTCGGCTGGGGTGTTCCCGCCGACGCCCTCACTCTAGAGAGATATTTCTAAACAGATTCTAAATTTCAAAAAACTTTTGGAAAATTTTATATAAAATGCATCTTCATGCGGACCTGGCCGGCGCAAGGAGGCCGCCCTAAGGTATGGGAAAGCCTTAAAAGGGAGACCGCCATGGCCACGAACGCCTATGTCAGCTTGCAATTCGACGCTCCAGACGAGGTTCGGCTGTTGCGCGACAGCGTTAGCGGTTTCGCACAGGATCGGATCGCGCCGCGAGCGGAGGAGATCGACCGGACCAACCAATTCCCGCGCGATCTTTGGCCCCATCTGGGCGATCTCGGCGTGTTGGGCGTCACCGTGAAGGAAGAGGACGGCGGCGCCGGGCTTGGTTATCTGGCGCACTGCGTCGCCATGGAGGAGATCAGCCGCGCCTCAGGATCGGTGGGGTTGTCCTATGGGGCGCACTCCAATCTCTGCGTGAATCAGATCGC
Organism: uncultured Caulobacterales bacterium; assembly: GCA_964412525.1. GTDB lineage: Bacteria > Pseudomonadota > Alphaproteobacteria > Caulobacterales > CAYPOX01 > CAYPOX01. Next base: position 6,558 of record CAYPOX010000032.1, on the reverse strand, counting down.
CTTGAACGGTTCGAAGCCGCAAAAGGACCGCTACCTTCCGAAGTTGGTCTCAGGTGAGCATGTGGGCGCGCTCGCCATGTCGGAACCAGGCGCAGGCTCGGACGTCGTGTCGATGACGCTTCGCGCCGAACGAAAGGGCGACCGCTACGTTCTGAACGGGTCGAAATTCTGGATCACCAACGGACCGGAGGCGGACGTCCTGGTCGTCTACGCCAAGACCACGCCGGATGCCGGCTCGCGAGGCATCACCGCGTTTCTGATCGAGAAGGACTTCGCCGGATTCTCCACCGCCCAGAAACTCGACAAGCTCGGCATGCGTGGGTCCGACACCTGCGAGTTGGTCTTTGAAGACTGCGAGGTGCCGGAGGACAACGTGCTGGGCGCCGTCGACCAAGGCGTCGCGGTTCTCATGTCCGGGCTTGATTATGAGCGAGCGGTCTTGGCGGCGGGGCCGATCGGACTGATGCAGGCGGCCATGGACGTGGTGATTCCCTATGTGCATGAGCGGAGCCAGTTTGGACGGCCGATCGGGTCGAACCAGCTCATGCAGGGCAAGCTTGCGGACATGTATGTGCGCATGAACGCGGCCCGCGCCTATGTTTACGCCGTGGCCGCCGCCTGCGACCGCGCGGAAACGACCCGAAAGGATGCGGCGGGCGCCATCCTGCTCGCCTCTGAGACGGCGGTCTGGCTTGCGAACGAAGCCATCCAATGCCTCGGCGGAAACGGTTACATCAATGATTATCCGACGGGCCGGATCGCACGCGATGCGAAGCTCTACGATATTGGGGCGGGAACCAACGAGATCCGTCGGTGGCTGATCGGTCGGGAGCTGTTTGAAGAGACGGCCTGACCCCGCCCGTTCGTACTTTGTTAAGCACTTCGTGGCGAAGTGGGTGGATGGCCATTTCGCACTACGATCGTCTGGGCGGCGGCCACGCCGTGGAGTCCGTCACCGATTTGTTCTTCGACAGGATCGCGGCGGATCCCGGCTTGGCGCGTTTTGTCGACGGCTTGGATGCGCAAGCTGTTCGCAGTGATTTGGCGGCGTTTCTTGCCGGAACGCTCGGCGGCCCGGAGACGCGTTTGCCCGACGGCTTACGCGCCGTGCGCGGCGATCTTCAATTGACGTCGGCGCATTTTTGCGCGCTTCTTCGACATCTCGTCGACGCGTTTGAAGAGTTTGGCGCGCCGCGCTTTATCGTCGACGACGTCTGCGCGCGCGTGAGCCAATTGGAGCCCACGGTCTGCTCCAGCGCCGCCTGAGGAACCCGGCTTAACCGCAAAAAAGCCGCTTGCGGCCGGTTTGGCGTCCCTCGCGCTGGGCGCGTCATAGGCGCCAGTTCGACGCGCCGCCGGCTGACGCCGCATCAATAGCGGAACGCAACGCCAACAAATGCGCGGCGCTCGGTCTCGAAACTCGAGACTTCGGGATAGGAGTCATCCAAAACGTTGTCGACGACCGCCTCCACTTCAATCCGGTCGGTCAACGCATACGCGATCCGTCCGCCGAGCCGCCAGCGTGCGGGAATGGCGATCGACTCCGGATCCTCAAGGATGTCGGAGACGATCGCGACTTCGTAGTCGTCCACCCAGTTTGCGGAGACTTCCGCCGCGAACTTGTCCCTTTCATATCCGATCACGGCGTTGAAGGTATGGGACGGGGCTGCGGCCGAAGCGGCGACGGAAGGGAATCCCAGGAGGTCGAGTTCGCGTCCGAGGGTTGTGAGGTCGGATTCAACGTCAAGAAACGCATAGTTCAGGTCGTAGCGAAGGTTCCACTTGGCGCGACCGGCGAAGCGCGCCTCAAATCCAATCGTGCTGAAATCGCCCGCATCCAAATCCGTGATGCTTTGACCGACCCCGCCCATGCCGCCGTCTCTCACAAATCCTTCCAAGGGCGATAAGAAGATATCGTCCCAGCGTTGGAAGACGGAAAACGAGAGTTTCGCGTCGATGTCGCGCAGGGTGCGGTCATAGATGCCCTGCAAAGAATGCGTCCGGCTTACATTCGCGTCCGGATTGCCGACCAGCACGAGGCCTTGGATAGGATTGCCGATAAAATCGGTTCCCGAGATCGGGAGGACGAACGCGCCGAACTCCAAGAGCGACGGCAAGAGCGCGCCGCGCCCGAAGACGACCCGAAACGTGTCGCTGTCGGTGGCGCGCCAAACGGCCGCGGCGTTGGCCGAGCCTTCCGTAATGGTTCGGTCGAACGAGGCGGGGTTGAGCACGCCCGTCAGATCTCCATCAAAATTCAAGGCCAATCGGTCCATGCGGCCCGAGAGGTTCAGGGTCAGCCGATCGGTGGCGGCCCAATTCCAGAGCGCCGACGCCGAGTAGATGTCGTAGGAAACATCCCCAAGATCGATCGGCTGTTGGCCGCTTTGAACGCGACGAAACTCGAAACCGCCGCGCAACACATGCGCCGGCGCCGGTTTCCAGAAGGCGTTGAGTTGGGCGTTGACCGCGTCGGTCTCCAGATCGAAATCGAAATCGTCCTCCGCCTCCGTCGCCCCGATTTCCTGGTCGACAGCCGCATAATTCACCCGGCCGGATATGGAGACAGACGCCAATTCATAGTCAAAACCGAGCGACGCCATATGGCGGGTGTAGGTGCTCGACTCGGGCGTGCTCGTGACGATGAACTCCGACGCGGTCGCGCCGGATGCGCCGAAATCCGCAAGCAAGGTCAAACGGTCCGTCGCCCGCAGCACGGTCTTGAGGCTGGTGCGCCAGCTTTCGCCGTCTTCGGGACCGCTGAGAAAGTTGTCCGTCACTCTGTTCTCGAAGGCGTCCTCTCTGGCGCCGCCCGCGGAAAACCGTATGCCGACACGGTCGCCGAATGTTTTCGAGACCACGGCGGAGCCTTGGGCGTAATAGTCTTCCCCGGTTCGAAAACTCACCGCGTTGGTCGGGTTGCGCAGGGCGTCTAAGGTGATGATGTTGATCACGCCCGCCACCGCGTTGAAGCCGAACAAGGCGACGCTCGGCCCGCGCACGATTTCAATTTGGCGGATTTCCTGCAACTCGACCGGGATCGTAGACCAGGCGATGTTGGCGTAGGCGTCGTTGAAGACGGTGCGGCCGTCCAGCATCACCAAAATGCGCCGCGAATAGCCCTGATTAAGCCCGCGGATCGCCACTTCCGCGGAGCCCGCCCCTGTGGACCAAACCTGCAAGCCCGGAACGCGGCGCAGCAGGGTCGGGATGTCCCGCGCGCCGGACTCCCGGATCATTTGTTGGGTGAGAATCTCCACATTGGCCGGCGCGTCAGACGCGCGCAGCGGCGAACCGGTCGCGGAGAAGGTCGCCGGCTCGCCCGCAAACAACTCGAAGGCGTCATAGTCGATGCTTTGCGCACAGGCCCCTCCGGCCAGAATGGCGGATGCGGCGACGGCGGTGCGCCCAAATGCGTGCGCGGGGTGAGGGACGGCGAAACGGCGAGTCCGCATCAGTCGATCTCCTTCACAAAGGCCCGGAAGTTCGCGCCGAACGAGATGCCGGCCGCCTCGGCGGCGCTACGGCTTAGATACAGTTCGGTCCGCGGTTGCAGGGACACGCCGAGGCTGCAAAAGGCGCTGCGCACGCAATCCAAATCGCCCGATGCGACCAAAGCGCCGCTGGAGCGCGCCGCCTCTGCGACGACAGGATGGCGATCGTCCAAATTGGCGGTCACATAGACGAGCGTGGTGGGATCGAAACGGGGCATCTCCGCAACGTCGACCAAGGTGACGGGCAAAGCGCGCCGGCCGACCAGGATGGCGTCATTGTCGCCGGCCGTCTTGATGCGATCGGCGGTTTGCAGACTCAACGCCAGATTGGGGTCATGGACGACCAAAACGCGCGCCACCTCTGCGCCCGCCATCTCCGCCACCCGGGCGGCCATGAAGACCGTCCGCTCCGGATTGGGTTCCGGAGTTTCCGCGCCCGCCCGCTCCGTCATGACGAGACCCAGCACAAAGAGCGCTGAAAGGAACTGAATGAAACGCCGCACCTCGCCCTCCTGTCGCCCGAATGCGCGGACCGCCGTTTCATAAGCACGATGGAATCCGTTGGCAACAGTAAACTTATGTTGAGTCGATCGCTTAACCCGGAACGTTCGGATCGACCTCGCCGGTCGGGATGGCCATGGCTTCGACCGGGCATGCGTGCAAATCCTCGACGCGTGTCCATTCTTGGGTTTTGCCGAGCGCCGGCACGCCCAAATAGCCGCGCATTTTGAGAATCGCCCGGTCATTCTTCACCTGCAATTTGGCGTTGTACGTTTCGCCATTGCGCGGATTGAAGACATGGCCAGCCTCCCAATTGCCGGGCGACTTATAGACGAAATCGCCGAACAGAACACGCGCCTGGCAGACCGGATGACCACGGCGGGTCTCGGCGTCCGGCATCGACGCCAATTCCGCGGCGTCCATGGACAAGGACGGTGCGTCGAACACCACAACATGGCCGCAAATGGTGTCGCCGCAGGGTTCGATTTCGATGATGTGGCCGTCTTCGGTGCGCCAATCTCCGACCACCGGGTCGTCGAGATGCGTTTGCGCGGAGGCGACGCCGATCGCCCCTGAAACCGCCAAAATCCAAAAGCCCCGCCCCATGGCGCGCAAGCTGAGCGCGCGCCCGCCATTCGTCAACCGCGTTTGGGCATGCCGCTGGCGTCGAACCGCTTTTTGCCGCACCGGGCGCGGGGGTTCTTCTTGCCGGACCGGCCCGTGTAGCTGCCAGACTTCCCGGTGGGCGACTCCGTGGCCTCGAGCTTCGAGAGATCGAAGCCGAGTTCGCCCTCCGCGCCCGCCGCCTTCGCCAAGGCGTCCGGCGCCGCGGCCAATTCGTCCGCCTCAAGGCGTTTGACCTCGTCGCGGATGCGGGCCGCTTCTTCAAATTCTAAATCCGCCGCCGCCGCGCGCATTTGCTCGCGCAGATGGTCGAGGTGCGCGCGCAGATTGGCGCCGGCATAGGCTTTGCGCTCTTCTTTCAAAGCGCCCATGCCGATGCCGCGCTCCGCCTTCTCGCGCGCGGCGAGCTCGCCGTCACGGGACTCCAAGCTGGCCATCAGATCCGCAACCTCGCGTTTCACGCTCTCCGGCGTGATTCCATGGGCTTCGTTATGGGCGATCTGCTTCGTGCGGCGGCGTTCGGTCTCCGCCATGGCCCGCTCCATGGAGCCGGTGATCCGGTCGCCATAGAGGATCACCCGGCCGTCCAGATTGCGGGCTGCGCGTCCGATCGTTTGCACAAGGGAGGTTTCGGAGCGCAGAAACCCTTCCTTGTCCGCGTCCAGCACCGCGACGAGCGCGCATTCCGGGATGTCGAGGCCTTCTCGCAAGAGGTTGATCCCAATGAGACAGTCAAACGCGCCGAGGCGCAGATCTCGGATGATTTCTATCCTCTCCACCGTATCGACGTCCGAGTGCATATAACGGACTTTGACGCCCTGCTCGTGCATGTATTCGGTCAGGTCTTCGGCCATTTTTTTGGTGAGCGTGGTGACGAGCGATCGGTAACCCTTGGCGGTGGTGTCTTTTACCTCGGCGATGACGTCATCCACTTGGTTGGTGTTCTTTGCGGTGACGGGGCGCACCTCCACCGGCGGGTCGATCAGTCCCGTCGGGCGGATCACCTGCTCCACGAAAACGCCGGCCGTGCGCTCCATCTCCCAAGGGCCGGGGGTGGCCGAGACATGCACGGTCTGGGGCCGCATGGCGTCCCATTCCTCAAATTTGAGCGGGCGATTGTCCATGCAGCTCGGCAAACGGAAACCGTATTCGGCGAGCGTTGATTTACGACGGAAGTCGCCCCGATACATCGCCCCGATCTGGGGCACGGTGACGTGGCTTTCGTCCACGAAAACCAAGGCGTTCTCCGGCAGGTATTCGAACAGGGTGGGAGGCGGGTCGCCTGGACGCCGCCCGGTTAGCCATCGCGAATAGTTTTCAATGCCCGCGCAACTGCCGGTCGCCTCCATCATCTCCAAATCGAAACGGGTGCGCTGCTCCAGGCGTTGCGCCTCGAGCAGCTTGCCCTCCGCCTGCATGCGCTCCAGCGTGCCGGTCAGTTCCCGCTTAATGCCGGTGATCGCCTGTTGGAGCGTGGGGCGCGGCGTGACGTAGTGGGAGTTCGCGTAGATCTTCACATAGTCCAACGCCGCGGTCTTTTTGCCCGTGAGCGGGTCGAACTCGGTGATGGATTCGACTTCGTCGCCGAACAGCGACACGCGCCACGCCCGGTCCTCATAGTGGGCGGGAAAAATCTCCACCACGTCGCCGCGTACGCGGAACACGCCGCGCTGGAAGGCTTGGTCGTTGCGCTTGTATTGGAGCGCGACCAGATTTTTCACGATGTCTTGCCGCTCGGCCCGGCCGCCGGCCTCCAGCGAGAACGTCATCGCCGTGTAGGTCTCCACCGAGCCGATGCCATAAAGGCACGACACGGAGGCCACGATGATCACGTCGTCGCGCTCCAGGATCGCGCGGGTGGCGGCGTGGCGCATGCGGTCGATCTGCTCGTTGATGGAGCTTTCCTTGGCGATGTAAGTATCCGAGCGCGGGACATAGG
>CAYPOX010000031.1:0-23642 GCA_964412525.1 uncultured Caulobacterales bacterium | reverse complement strand
CCGTCGAATCCATGGCGATGCAACGCACCGTCTCGTCGCCGAGATGCTGCGCCACCTCGAGAACGAGGCGACGACCTTCATTCGTGGTTTCCAGCGCGTTCAAGATCGAAGGCAAATGGCCGTCAAAGGCGACGTCGACGACGGGGCCGATGACCTGAGTGATGCGTCCAGTGACGTTGCTTGTCATGAGAAGGAGTAACCGTTCTTGGAGGGAAAAACCGTTGCGGCGGGTCCTAACGCGCCGGTCCCGGAGTGTCCAGCGAAGGGCCGACGTTCACACGACGTAAACATGCGCCAAGCCATCCTGCTTGTCTGAAGCGGCGTTTCCCGCTACCGGGCCGCTTCTGGCATGGCGAAGGCGGAGGGCGCGCAGCCGACGATGGATTTTGAGGAGACCCCGAGCGTCGTCGCGCGCGACCCGTTAGAGCCCATCGTCTCGCCCTGCGTCCGTCGCCAAGTGGGCGTGGTGAAAACGCGCCGCGGCTTCCTCAAACGCCGGAAGAAGGATTGGCTGCCGCTGATCCACGACCATGAAGACGATTTTTGCGCGATGGTCACGGAGCAGATTCTTCGTTCGATGAAAATCGACGCGGATCGCAGCTATCTGCTCTATCTCGACATCGACACGTTCTATTCGCTGACCCGGCGGGACGTGCGTATGATGATGCGCGCCGTCCAACATGGACCCGTGCGCCGGCAGCTGCGCAGGCTTCGCGCCGACGTCCGACACCTTGAGTCCCAGGTCGGACAAGCGATTCGGATCTACGTAAAAGCGCTCGACATCCTGGCCGTGGCCAAGGAAGCGTCCCGACAAGCGCCCGAGACCATCTTCGCGTCCACCGCCAATCTGCGGAACCTTCAAAATCAGGCGCGCAAAATCGAAAGCCGCAAGGCGATCGCGGTGCGCCGGATGATGCGGCACGCCACCTATAAGATCGAGGTCGTGGTCAACGATTTCGGCTACATCATTGAGTATCTTCATCACAAAGTTCGCAGCGGCGACGTCAGCCGCGTGGTCTGCAAGATGTTCGGCCTCAACTTCGCGGACGAGATCGACCCACACGACTATGAGGCCGCCCGCGAGACGCCGCGGCCGCCCAAACGGGCGGCGGCGCGCTGATCCGCGCGGCGCGAAGAGGCGGCCCTGGCCCATCCCCCGTCCGACCCCCCGCACGCCGACGGCGTCGGCGCGTTCATGACGATGATCCAAACCACCATTCTCGGATCGCTCGGTCTGGTGATCCTTGCGGTCTATGTCCTTCACGTTTTGTTGCAGGCGGCGTTGGCGAACCCGTCCTGGCCGTTTTTCGGGGCCCTCGCCGCCATGGGCCTGCTTCTAAGCCTTCATCTTTGGAGCATGCTGGCGCTCTGCAATCTCGCCGCGTTTCTCTGGCGACAGTCCTTCATCGCCAATGTGCGCGACCTGAAAATGTTCAACGCCAAATTCGTCCGCACCGTGCAGCGCCATTTCAGCGTCAGCGTGGCGTTGCTTCTGCAAAGCGCCGCGGGTCTGGCTGCGACCTTGATCCTGGAATCAGGCGCGTTTGGCGGTTCGAGGCCGGCCGCGCACTAGGCCGGCGAGGCGGCGGGTCCGCCTCAACGAAGGTGTTGGTCGAAATGGCCCGCAAGGGTTTCGCAGGCTTCGCCGACCAAGACCGGATCATCGTAGAAATCGGTCTGACCCTTGGATCCCAGCCAGTGGATCGGGCCGACGCCGCCGACCGCCGCGTGATAGGCGCGCGCCCATTCGGGCTTCAGCGCGCGCTCGGAATGGACCATCTGCAGGGGAGCGGTCATGCCCTTCGCCGAGCCCTGCACATCGAAGGGAAGAAAATGCTCCCGCGACATGACGGCGAACTCGTTGCGGTAATTCGGATGCGCCGCACGCCGGGTGTAGTAGTCGAAGGTGTCCGGCCCCGTCATCGCCACATCGCCCTCCAGAGCCGCTGCGGGAATGATGTCCACCCGACCATTGTCTTCGTAACGCCGGCGCGCCGCGATCCCCTGGTCGATCTTGGTCTGAAACCCTACCGGATCGGCGGCGCGCATGGCGGGCGCATCGCGATAATAGCCGGCCACGGCGCCGACCGCCTTCGCGGCCGGCTCGTCCTTCGCCGCCCAAAGCGCGTAGCCGCAACCAAGGCACACCCCCAAATAGCCGAGGGCGCCGTCCACGACGTCCGGCTGGCTCTCAAGCGCTTTCAGGGCCGCCTTCAAGTCTTCGATCTTCCGGTCCGCGCGCTCATACTGGCGCGGATGTCCGCCGCTCTCGCCGAAATGGCGGTGGTCGATCGCCAAAGCCGCAAAGCCCCGCATCGCCATGGCCGCCGCATAGGTTCCCGTCACCTGCTCTTTCACGCTGGTCATGGGGCCCGCGACCACCAGTCCGGGATGCGCGCCCGCGCCGTCCGGGAGATGGAGGTCGCCGACGACGCGTTCTCCGTCGACTTCAAAGATGATTCGGCGTCGGGTCGGCATGGCGCAGCCTCCTGGCGAAGCGTCCTCAGTCCAACCTTTTAACGCTTGAAATCCGGTCGTTGAACTCCGCGCCGCTGAAATCGACGTCCCGCTCGATGGTGACGCAACGACCGCCGAAATAGGCGTCGGTGCAGAGACGCCATTCGCCGGTGATCACGCGGACGCTGCTTGTTCGATCATTGAAACGTTTGTCGTCCAAATTGGCGATTTCCGTCGTCACCTCCAAGGCGGCGCCGGAGAATCGGCCATGCTCGAACAACACCAGTCCGGCGCGCGCCGCCTGCCCGCTTCCCAATTGTTTCACAGACGAAACGGTATCGTTAAAGCCAAGCGCGCCGAAATCGATCTCCTGACCGGCGCGCCCCTGCACGCAACGTCCGCCGAAATACGCGTCTTCGCAGAACGCCCAGGCGCCCTTCAAAATGCGAACGCTGGAGGCGACGTCGTTGAAACGACGGTCGGCCAGATCCGGCGCCTCGCCGTCGAGCTCCAAGGCCCGTCCACGGAAACGCGAATCGGAAAACAGCACGAGAAGCGCGCGACGCGATTGGCCGAACGGATCGGCGCGTCGCGAATCGTCCACGCGCGGGCGCCCCCGGAATGGGCGATCATCCTGGGGGCGGCGTGGGCGGGCGACGTCCAACCGGCGAATGGAGGACACCCGATCCTCGACGCCCAAACGGAAAAGGTCGGGCGCGTCACGGTCCAACTCCACGCAATCGCCGCCGAAAAAGGCGTCCTCGCACAGAGCCCATACGCCGCCGCGTATCCGCACGCTCGACGCCTCGTCATTCACGCCGGCGTCTTTCAGGTCCGCCACATCGCCGTCGAACCAGCGCGCGCCGCCGCGAAATCCCTCGTCTTCATAAAGCAACAGGCCGGCGCGCCGGGGCGGTCGAAACAGGCGAATCGAAGAGATGCGTCGGTCGAAGTCCCAATCGCGCAAGTCGCGAATGTCGCTGTCGAGATAGATGCAAAAACCCCGAAAATAGGAGCCTTCGCACGCCTCCCAAAGGCCGGACAGGACGCGGGCGCTGTCGATCGCGTCGTCGATCCCATAGTCCCGAAGATCCGGAATTTCGGGCGGCCAATCGCCGCCAAGCGGCAACGGCTCGCCACGAAACTCATCCGCCGGAAACAGGTAAATTGCGGCGCGACCGCCTTGCCCATATCCGAAAGGCGCTTGACCCCAATAGGGAAAATGCGGTTGCGCGTGCGCCCATCCAGCCCAGGCGAACCCGCAAACGCACAAGACGAAGAAGACCCGGCTCATGTCGCGAAGATGTCCAAGGATTGCGGCCATCCTGGGGCTGCGCCGCCGCCTCGCGTCCGCCCGGATAAGGGCCGACGGGTCTTTGGAAGTTATTCGCCGATGGAACGGGCAAAAAGCCATATGCAGTCAAGCGAACGATGTCGGGGATCGAGGCCATCCTTTCTCTGGGCAAAACACAATTGATCGTCAACACTTTGTTAATTTGCTGAGGCCCAACGCAAACCACCACACCGAAGGCGTGGCCCGCATCGCCGCCACGGATACCATTCGAGGCACGCCCTTATCCGTCAGACCAATTTCGGCGCATGAAAAAATTTATTAACAATGCCCAACATTCGAAGGATGAGAGGGACGTCATGCAGAATTCCTGGACGGTGGTGGTCGACGCGCGGCGCAATCGCCTCTACGTCACGATTTATGGTCGTGGCTTCGATACGCTGAACCACATGGACGACTTCGATCGCGAGCTGAACGGCGCCGCCAAAAGGTTGGGCCCAAACTATTCGCTCGTCATCGATTTGCGCGACGCCGTGGCGTTTCCGAATGGGATCCAATCGCGCTTCGACCTCGCAATGGCGCGGCTGGATCCGACCGGCGATCGACCAGGGGCCCGCGTCGTGCGGACCGAACTCGTCCGTCTGCAGTTTCCGCAGCATGGCGGGGCGGTGAACCGCCGCCGGCAACATGTCGTCGATTCGCTATCGGATGCGGATCGCATTCTCAACGCCGTCACCACGCGGAAACGGGTGGCCCGCGCCGCTTAGAAGGTTACAGCGCTTCCGCCCCGGCGACGATCTCCGTCAGTTCTGTCGTGATGTTCGCCTGGCGGGTTCGGTTGTACTGCAGCGTCAAATCGTCAATCAGCTCGCCGGCATTGCGGGTTGAATTGTCCATCGCGGTCATGCGCGCGCCCTGCTCGCCCGCGGCGTTTTCCAACAACGCTTTGAAGACCTGCGTGTTGACGTTGCGCGGCAGCAGGTCCGCCAGAATGGCTTCTTCGTCCGGTTCGTACTCGTAAACCGCGCCCGCAATATCCGGCGCCGCATCGTCTCGGGCCTCGGGAATCTCCGCCGGGATTAAGCGGCGCGCGCGCGGGCGTTGCGTGATCACATTGACGAAATCTGCGTAGCAGATTTCGCAGATCTCAATCTCGCCCGCCTCGAACAATGTCCGCGCTTGGGCGCCGATCTCCGCGGCCACGGCGAAACTGGGCGGCTTATTGGCCGGCAATTGGATCACGTCGATGATCTTCTCGCCATGCAGGCGTTTCAATTGCTCTGCGCCTTTGCGGCCGACGCACAGCAGCTTCACCGTTTCGCCATGGCGTTCGGCTTCTGCGATGCGCTCGCGCGCCAACCGGACGATATTCGTGTTGAAGCCGCCGCACAGGCCCCGTTCGCTGGTTGCAACGATCAGCAAGCGCGCTTTGACGTTCTCAGGCTCACGCAAGAGCGGCGGCGCCGTGTCCGCCCCCGTCACGCCCGAGGCCAAACTTGCGATCACCCGCTCCATGGCGTCGCTATAGGGACGCGCACGCTCGGCCGCCTCCTGGGCGCGGCGCAGCTTGGACGCCGCCACCAATTGCATGGCCCGCGTGATCTTCTTGATCGACTTCACGGAGCCGATGCGGCCCTTAAGTTCCTTGAGATTGGACATATCCGCCGAGCCTCCGGCCGCCGCAGCTTAGGATGCGTGCGTGGCGTAATTGGAGCCGTCGCCGAAGCGGCCCGCGAATTTCTCCACGACCTTCTTCAGATCGTCCGTGAGCGAATCGTCCAGTTTCTTCTGGGAGGCGATCTGCTCCAGCAGTTCCGGCCGCTCCGTGCGCACATAACGCAGAAGTTCGAGCTCAAAGGGGCGAACTTTATCAACAGGCAGCTTGTCAAGATATCCATTGACGCCGGCGAAGATGACCAACACCTGCTCTTGCACAAGAAGCGGCGAAAACTCATCCTGCTTCAGCAGTTCAACCAGGCGCGCGCCCCGATCGAGCAGTCTGCGTGTGGCCGCGTCCAAATCTGATCCGAACTGCGCGAAGGCCGCCATTTCGCGGTATTGCGCAAGCTCGCCTTTGATTTTGCCCGCCACCTGCTTCATCGCCTTGATCTGGGCGGCCGAGCCTACGCGCGAGACCGAAATGCCGACATTCACGGCCGGTCGGACGCCTTGGTAGAACAGGTCCGTCTCCAAGAAAATCTGTCCGTCCGTGATCGAAATGACATTGGTCGGAATATAGGCGGAGACATCGTTCGCTTGGGTTTCGACCAGCGGCAAAGCGGTCAAGGAGCCCGAGCCGTGATCTTCGTTCAGCTTCGCAGCGCGCTCGAGCAAGCGCGAGTGCAGATAAAACACGTCGCCGGGATACGCCTCACGTCCCGGAGGACGGCGGAGAAGCAGAGACATTTGACGGTAGGACACCGCCTGCTTGGTGAGATCGTCATAAACGATCAGGGCGTGCATGCCGTTGTCGCGGAACCACTCGCCCATGGCGCAGCCGGCGAAGGGCGCCAGAAACTGCAAGGGCGCCGGATCGGAGGCGGTCGCCGCCACGACGATCGAATATTCCAAGGCGCCCGCATCTTCGAGCTTCTTGACGAATTGCGCGACGGACGAGCGCTTCTGGCCGATCGCCACGTAAATGCAATAGAGCTTCGCGCTTTCGTCGTCGCCGGCATGGGCGGCCTTCTGGTTGAGGATCGTGTCGAGGACGACCGCGCTCTTACCCGTCTGGCGATCGCCGATGATCAATTCCCGTTGACCGCGACCGATCGGGATGAGCGCGTCGATCGCCTTGATGCCCGTCTGCATCGGCTCGTGCACGGATTTGCGCGGCAGGATGCCCGGCGCCTTCACGTCCACCCGACGGCGTTCCGCCACATTCTCGATCGGCCCCTTGCCGTCGATCGGTTCGCCTAAGGGGTCGACCACGCGGCCGAGCAAACCCTTGCCGACCGGCACGTCCACGATCGCCTTGGTGCGGCGGACGACGTCGCCTTCCTTGATCTCACGGTCGGCCCCGAAGATCACGACGCCGACATTGTCCCGCTCCAGATTGAGCGCCATGCCTTTGACGCCGTTGGCGAACTCCACCAACTCGCCGGCCTGGACCTGATCCAGTCCGTAAACACGGGCGATGCCGTCGCCGACCTGCAGCACTTGGCCGACCTCCGCGACTTCGGCCTCGTCGCCGAAGTTTTGGATCTGCTCTTTCAGAATCGCGGAGATTTCCGACGCGCGAATGTCCATCAGGACGCTCCCTTCATCGCTTCGCGGACGCCTTCAAGGCGGCTCCGCAACGAGGCGTCGACCAAGCGCGAACCCACCCGCGCGATCATGCCTCCCAACAACGCCGGATCAATGTCGATCGTCATCACCGGCTCTTTTCCCAAAACCTCTTTGAACCGCGCGCGGATGTCCGTCTCCTGCGCCTCGCTCGGCGCCTGGGCGAGCGTCACCAAAGCCCGCACCTCGCCGCGGGAATCCGCGGCCCGCTGGGCGAAGGCCTGCGCCACGTCCGGAAGTTCGGACGCGCGCCCGTTGCGCGCCGCCGCGCCCGCCACATTGCGGACGAGCTCATGGGCCCCCGCCTTCTCGAGCACCGCCACGAGGGCGCTCGCGCGCGTCTCGTTTTTGGCGCCCGGCAACACCAGAAGCCGACGCAACGGCTCCACGCTGCGAACCGCCTCGGCGAAATCGGAAAGATCCTTTTCCACCGCAGACACGGCGTCCGCGTTCTCCGCCAACTCAAAGAGGGCGTCCGCATAGACCTGCGCGACGCGGCTCACACGATGGATGCTATGCGACGTCAAAGTTCCCCCGAAAGGCGCGCGGTTGGCGAGTGAAAGGCCCCGGACGCGCGCAGGACGCGCGCCGCGCGAGTTCGGATGGGCGGGTAGCACGGCGTTTCACGACCCGCAACCGGAGAACACGCCGCCCAACGACCTCCAATTCCTCCGTTAGAAAGTTACTAGACACTCCGGAACTGGGGGTGTATGAGTTACGCAACACTTGAGCAGGAGCGAACCCATGTCCATGTCCCACCAAATCCAACCCAATTGCAGCGAAAAAACCCATGGGGAACAAGCCGCTACGGGTTCACCTCAAAATTAATTCGAATTTTCCATAAAATTTTCACGATTTGGCGGAAACTGCCTCATCGCCGGACGTGAGAAAGGAGCATCGCCATGTTGGCCACTTTGACCGTGATCCTCAGCTCCGTGCTGATCGGGTCGCTCGGCCTCGGCGTCGCCGGATATTTCGATGTCCGTCGACGCGGCCTGACGCCTCGCTGAATTCGACGTCGCGCGGAAAGACAGAGGCGTCTTTCCGCGCGTCACTCCACCGTGACGCTCTTCGCCAGGTTGCGTGGACGGTCAACATCCGTGCCCTTCGCCACCGCCACATGATAGGCCAACATTTGTAGCGGCGCCGCGGTTACAATCGGCGTCGCCGGCCCGGACGCGCTCGGGATCTCCAATCGTCGCCAAAAGCCGTCGCCTGCGGCCACCAAGCCCTTCGCATCGGAGATCAAAACCACTTTGCCGCCCCGGGCCGCGGCCTCCTCCGCATTGGAAAGCGTCTTCGCAAACACCTCGTCTCGCGGGGCGAGCGCGATGATCGGCGTGTTTTCGTCGACCAGAGCGATCGGCCCGTGCTTCAATTCGCCTGCCGCATAACCTTCCGCGTGGATGTAGCTGATTTCCTTGAGCTTAAGCGCACCTTCAAGCGCGAGCGGAAAGCAGACGCCGCGCCCGATGAACAACACGTCGCGCGCCCTTGCGATGTCATGCGCCAACGCTTCCACCTGGGGTTCGCACTTCAACGCGTCGGCGACTTGACGCGGAGCCGCCATCAATGCGGCGACCGCCTCCTCAAGGGCGCCCGGATCCATGGTCTCCCTGTCCCGCGCGGCCATCAACGCCAAAGCGGACAGCGCCGCGAGCTGGCAGGTGAAGGCCTTGGTCGACGCGACCCCGATTTCCGGTCCCGCATGAATCGGAAGGAACAGCGCCGCCTCTCGCGCCATCGTGGATGTCTCGACATTGACAAGCGCCGCGGCCATCGCGCCTTCCGAAGCGGCGAGGCGCAAGGCGGCCAGGGTGTCCGCCGTCTCGCCGGATTGAGACACGGCGAGGCACATCGTGTCGGCGGCGATGACCGGCGCGCGGTAACGATACTCCGAGGCCGCGTCCACGCGCGCCGGCAAGCGCGCCCACGACTCCAATTGCAGGGCGCCGATCTGCGCCGCATAGGCGGCCGTGCCGCAGGCGACCAATGAGACCCCGTTGAGGGCGCGAAAATTGACGCCGCTCTTGCGCAACGTCCCGGCGTCCGCGTCGATATAGGCGCTAAGCGTCCGCGCGATCGCCTCGGGCTGCTCATGGATCTCCTTCTCCATGAAATGCCGATACTCGCCTTTCTCCGCCAAAGCCGGCGACAGCGAGAGCGGTCGCACCGCGCGTTCCGCCGGTCGGTTGGCCGCGTCGCGAATGTCGAACCGGTCGGCGCTAAGAATCGCGCGGTCCCCCTCCTCTAAAAACACGATTCGGCGCGCAAAGGGCGCCAGGGCCAGGGCGTCGGATCCGAGGAAACGGGCGCCGTCACCTTCGCCCAGTGCGAGCGGGCAGCCGCGGCGGGCGGCAAGAATGACGTCCGGATGGTCCTCGATCAACGCGCCGAAGGCGAACGCGCCTTCGACGTCGCGCAGCGCCTCATCCATGGCGGCCCAAAGATCGTCAGGGCGACGATCAAGCGCCCGATCCAACCATGCGGCGAGAACCTCGCTGTCCGTCTCGGAGGCGAATGCGGCGCCGTCGTCGATCAATCGCGTTTTGAGGATGCGGTGGTTCTCCACGATGCCGTTATGCACGAGCGTGACGCGTCCGTGTCGGTGGGGGTGGGCGTTGGTCTCGGTGACCGCACCATGGGTCGCCCAACGCGTATGCCCGATCCCGACGCGTCCGCGCGGAGCGTCCGTCTCCACGACGCGGATGAGCTGATCGAGTTTGCCGACCGCGCGGCGCTGGGCGATCCTCGATCCGTCATGGACCGCAACGCCTGCAGAATCGTAGCCGCGATATTCGAGACGTTTGAGACCTTCGATCAGAATGTCGACCGCGTGGTCGACGCCCGCCGCTCCGACGATGCCGCACATGGGTTCAACTCCGTTTCTTCGGCGCGCCGCGTATTTTGGCGGCGCCGCCCGGGATCGTCTTCTGCCGGGCGCGCGCGATCGCGAAGGCGCCGTTTTCCACGTCTCGGGTCGCCACCGACCCTGCGCCGACAAAGGCGTCGTCGCCGACCCGGATCGGCGCCACGAGCGAACTGTTCGTACCGACAAAGGCGCGCGCCCCGATCTCCGTACGATGCTTGTGCACGCCGTCATAATTGCAGGTGACGACGCCCGCCCCGACATTGGCGTCCGGCCCAATCTCCGCATCCCCAAGATAGGCCAAGTGATTGGCCTTCGCGCCGGGATGGACGCGGGTCTTCTTCACCTCGACGAAGTTTCCGATCCGCGCCGCCTCGCCGATCTCCGCGCCGGGTCGGAGGCGCGCAAAGGGCCCCACCTCTGCTTGCGGGCCCACATGGGCCCCTTCCAGGCTTGAATGCGCCTTGATTCGCGCGCCGGTTTCGATGGTCACGCCGGGACCGAACACGACGAAGGGCTCCACCGTTACGTCCGCGGCGAGCTGCGTGTCATGGCTGAAAAACACCGTCTCCGGAGCTTGGAGGGTCACGCCCAGCGCCATCGCCTGATGACGCGCGCGGTTTTGAAACGCCGCTTCCGCGGCGGCGAGATCCATTCGGGTGTTCACGCCCAACGCCTCTTCCGGCGCGCATCGCGCCGTCTTCGGACGGCGACCGGCCTTGCGGGCCAACGCCACGAGATCGGTCAAATAAAGTTCGCCCTTGGCGTTGTCGGGGCGCAATTCGGGCAAAAGCGTGCGCAACAACGCCGCCTCGACCGCCATAACCCCGGCGTTGCACAGACGGATCGCACGTTCCGCATCGGTCGCGTCGGCATGCTCCACAATGGCGTCAAGATCGCCGTCCGGCGTCAAGCGCAAACGGCCATAGGCCCCAGGATCGTCGGGTTCGAAGCCAAGCACGGCCAGGCCCGCCTCCGGCGTCCCCGCGGCGTCCGCCAATGATTGAAGGGTGTCCGTCTGCAAAAGCGGGGTGTCGCCGCACAAGATCAGGACCACGCCTTCAAAACCTGCGAGCGCCGGCATGGCTTGGGCGGCGGCGTCGCCGGTGCCCCGCGGCGGATCTTGGATCGCGCGGACGGCGTCTGGTCCGGCTGCGACGGCGACGTCGTCGCCGGAGGGTCCGGTCACCACGACCAGCCTTTCCAATCCGACGGCGCGCGCATGATCGGCGCACCATGCGATCAGCGGACGACCGCCCACTTCATGCAATGGCTTCGACATGGTCGAACGCATGCGAGAACCCTCGCCAGCGGCGAGGATGACGGCGGCGCGGGCGGATGATCGGCTCACCCGTTTGTCTTACCGGACCCGCCGTTAAAGGAAAGAATAGGGATCGACGTCGATGGCCACGCGCACACGGTTGGGAACGCGGGTCGACGCCAGCCAACGACGCAGGATCGGTTGAATGCGTCGGCGACGGGACGTCTTAACCAGCAGGCGCCAACGCGCGCGGCCGCGAAGCAGCGCGATGGGGGCGGGGGCCGGGCCCCAAACCGCCACATCCGGATCATTCGGCGCGTTTCGCCCGAGCATGCGCGCCGTCTCCTCGGCTGCACGATGATCCTCGGACGCGACCACCACGGCCGCCAACCGGCCGAAAGGCGGGAACCCCAGCGCTTTCCGCGCTTCGGCCTCATGGGCGTAGAAGGCGTCCGCATCGCCGGATGCGAGGGCCCGCAAAGCCGGCGCGTCCGGGTTCATGGTTTGGATCAGAGCGCGTCCAGGGCGCTCGGCCCGACCGGCGCGGCCCGCCGCCTGGGTCATGAGTTGAAAGGTGCGCTCGCCGGCCCGCAGATCGCCGCCTTTCAGACCAAGATCTGCATCGACCACGGCGGCGACCGTCAAATTCGGAAAGTTGTGACCTTTCGCGAGCATCTGCGTGCCGACAATCAGATCGACCTCGCCGTCTCGGATGGCGTCCAAGGCGCGCCGGGCGGCGGCGCCCCGACCGATCGTGTCGGACGAAACGACCAACACGCGCGCCTGGGGCCAACGTTCCTGCACTTCTTCCGCCACACGCTCGACGCCGGGCCCGCAAGGCGCGAAGGAGTCGACCGCCCCGCAGGCCGGGCACGCTTTCGGCATCGGCATGGCGAAGCCCGTATGATGGCAAACAAGGCGCAGATCAAAACGATGATACACCAACAATGTGTCACTATCGGGCGCACGCAGGGGCTCGCCGCAACTCCGACAGAGCGTGATCGGCGCGTAGCCGCGTCGGTTGAGAAAGAACAATGCCTGTTCACCGCGGTTGAGCGCTCCGGTGGCCGCTTCTACCACTGGTGGAGACAGCCAGCGTCCGACCTCCGGCTTGGCGGTTCGCAGGTCGACGAGCTCCGGCGCAGGCGCGCTGCGACCGCCCCGGCGTTGGGTCAGCCGCACACGCTGATAACGACCGGCGCTCCGCGTTCAATCGGGTCTCCAGCGACGGCGTGGCGCTGGCGAGAATCACCGGGGGGTCCAGTTGATGGGCGCGCGCCACGGCCATGTCGCGCCCCTGATAGGCGGCCCCTTCGTCCTGTTTGTAGGAACCGTCATGCTCCTCATCCACCACGATCAGGCGCAACTTGGCGAAGGGCAGAAACAGGGCGGACCGGGCGCCGACGACGATTCGCGCCTGTCCCTCCGCGACGCGCCGCCAAGCGCGACGACGCGCCTTTGCGTTCGATTCGGAGTGCCACGCCGCCGGCGCCGCCCCGATCCTCCGCTTCACCCGTGCGATCACGTCTTCGGTGAGCGCGTTCTCCGGCAACAAAATCAGGTTCTGCGCATCGGGATCCTGGGCGAGGGCTTGGGCGACGGCCTCAAAATACACTTCGGTCTTGCCGGAGCCGGTGACGCCTTCAAGCAAAGTGCACGCGTAACCGCCCTGGGCGACCGTTTCGCGCAGCATGCGAGCCGCTTCGGCCTGTTCCGGCTCTAAGACGACCCCCGCGCGCGCCGGGGCCGGCGCATCGAAGGGCGCATCCGCATCGGCCTCCATGGCGACCAACGCGCCTGCTTGAACGAGACCTCGCGCGACCGCCGTCGAACAATCCGCGTCCGCGGCCAGGGTCGACAGCAGGGCCGGCGCCTGACCCGCGCGCGCGAAGAGCCGGCGTCGTGAAGGCGTCTCGCGCAGGCCCTCCGGCCACATATCGACCGCCCGATAAAGCGTGACCTTAGGTCGGCCGTCCGGGGCGTCGGAGGATCGGATGGCCATGCGTAAAATGACGCCCGGCGGTTGCATCACATAATCCGCGCACCAGTCGACGAACGCCATCAAGTCGAGCTTCAAAGCAGGCACGTCGAGTTTCGTTTCGATAAATTTGAGCCCGTCCCGTCGCTCCGGAGATCCGGGCCAGATGACGCCTCGGGCCGTCCGACCGCCCAGGGGCGCCCGCACGATGTCGCCCGGCGTCAAAATCGTTCCCGGGGCGGCCGCATAATCCAGGGGTCCGGGCAGCGGCAGAGGAAACATCACCCGGTGGACGTTGCGCGGCTCATCCGTGGTGCTTAACGACATGGAGTTGGCGAGCCGTGGACGCGTCTCTTATGGTCAGGACGCATAGGGCGAAGGAAAGGACGAACACGCGTGTTGATGTTTTTGGACACGGCGGATCCTGCTGAGATCGAAAAACGGGCCGAACTGGGCCTGGTGGACGGCGTCACGACCAACCCGTCCTTGATCCGCGGCGCGGGCGTCGATTTCAAGCGCGCGATCGGCCAGATCTGCGATCTCGTCGAGGGCCCGGTCAGCGCCGAAGTGGCTGCGACGGACCGTTCCGGCATGATTGACGAGGGCCGCGTGCTTGCGGACATCGCGGACAATGTCGTTGTCAAGATTCCGCTGACTTGGGACGGTCTGGCCGCGACCCGCGCCTTGTCGGACGAGGGCATCGACGTGAACGTCACCTTGTGCTTCAGCGCGGCCCAGGCGTTGATGGCGGCGAAGGCCGGCGCGGCCTATGTCTCGCCGTTCATTGGCCGTTTGGATGATCAGGGCGAAGACGGGCTGGGTCTGATCGCCAAGATCCGCGCCATTTTCGACGCGCATCCCGAGTTGGAGACCGCCATTCTCGCCGCCTCCATTCGCTCTGTCGCCCATGTCGAAGGGTGCGCCGAAATCGGCGCCGACTCCGCAACTTTGCCGCTGAAGATCTTTGACGCTTTGGTCGATCACCCGTTGACCGAGAAAGGGCTGGCCACCTTCGTGGAGGATTGGAAAGCTACGGGGCAATCCATCCTATGAGCGGGGCGCGCCTCGACGCCCAGGCCGTTCGCGCCTTTCTTCAGGCGAACCCGGAGATCGTGCGCGACGATCCCGAATTGATCGCCCGAATCGCGCCGGATCTCGCCCGCCCCGACGGCGCCTTGGATCTCAACGCTTTCGCCCGGAATCGCCTGGAGCGCCGCGTGGCGGAGCTCGAAGCTGAACGAGATCGCTTGACCGCTTTGGCCGCAGAGAATTTCGCCGCCCAACAGCGGGTTCATGAAGCGGTTTTGAAGCTGATGGACGCGCGCGACTTCGAAGACGTCATCCAAATCGCCGCGCGCGGCTTGGCGCCCGTGGTCGGGGCCGACACCGCGGCCTTGGCGGTCGAGTCCGCCACCGGAGATCAGGCTCTCGCGGGTTGCGCCCAGGGCGGCGTGCATGTTTTAGCTCCGGGCGCAGTCGACCGTATCTTGCCGGGCGGTGCCATCGCAGCGGTTCGCCGGGCCGATGGCTGCACGGAGACGCTTTACGGCGCGGACGGTTCCAGCGTCCAATCGGAAGCGGTGATCCGGCTTCACTTCGCACGCCGCGCCCCGGTCGGACTTCTGGCGTTCGGAAGCCGCGATCGGGACTATTTCGCGCCAGGTCAGGACACCGCGTTGCTGAGCTTTCTCGCCCACGCATTGGAGGCGAGCGTGCGCGCCTGGCTCGACCTGCCGCCTCTGGATCGGGACGCGGGCGACGCGGCGTGACCCGCATGACTCCGCAGGCGATCCTTCGCGGCGCGCCGGCTGACCAAGAACTTCAGGCCGCCCTGTCGGACTTTTTGAGTTACGTGTCCCACGAGCGACGTTTGAGCAGCCACACCGCCGAGGCCTACGCCCGGGATCTTGCGCAGTTCTTGCATTTTCTCCGCGATCATGTGGGCGCCGAACCCCGCCTGGCGGAGCTGAACGCTTTGGACGCGCGCGACGTGCGCGCTTTTTTGGGCGCACGCCGCCAGGACGGCGTCGGGGCGTCCACCTCCGCGCGACAATTGTCGACTCTCAAGTCCTTCGCCCGCTGGCTGGATCGGCGCGGCCGCGGCGCGTTTCCGGCCGCATCCGCAGTCCGTGCGCCCAAAAAGCCGGAACTGGCGCCGCGCCCGGTTTCGGAAGCCGAGGCGCGCGCATTGATCGCGGAAGCCGCGGGCGGCGCGGAAGAGCCATGGATCGCCGCGCGCGACGCCGCCCTTCTAACCCTCCTCTATGGCTGCGGCCTCCGGATTTCCGAAGCGCTGGCCGTCACCTTTGGGGATCTGCCGCTTGAGGGCGCGCTGCGCGTGGACGGCAAAGGGCGTAAGACGCGCGTCGTCCCCGTCTTGCCCGCGGTTTCGGCCGCCGCGGAGGCCTATGCGGAGGCGTTGCCCTTTGCGCTCGACGATGACGACGCCCTGTTCCGCGGCGCGCGCGGCGGACCCATGTCGGCGCGGACGGCGCAAGCGCTCGTCGCGAGTCTGCGCCGCGCCTTGGGTTTGCCGGACAGCGCGACGCCGCACGCCTTCCGTCACGCCTTCGCCACGCATCTGCTTGCGGCGGGCGGAGATTTGCGTGCGATCCAGGAGCTTTTGGGCCACGCCAGCCTGTCGACGACCCAGCGCTACACGGCGGTGGACGAGGCGAGCCTGCTCGCCGCCTACGCCAAAGCCAATCTGCGCGGATGAGCGCTCAAAGGCAAAGATACACCGCGTCGACGAGGCGCCGGCCGCGCGGATCGCCGATGATGTGCTCGGACATTTGGTTCATCACATAACCGACCGCGACGCCGGCCGTCCGATCCCCGAAGCAAAACGATCCGCCCCAACCCGAATGCCCCACAGTGTCCGGATTGGGGCCGTATAGGCGACGCTGGTGGTTGCGAAGAAACCCCGCCGCCCAGGACGTCTCCACCGGAAGGACGAGATCTTTCCCGCAGACGCGCTCTTTCATGGCCGCCTCCAGCGTCGCCGCCGACAGCACCAACTCGCCGTTCAGTCGACCGTCATTGGCGATCAGATCCATCATGCGCGCCAAGCCTGACGCCGTTCCGTGACCGTTCACGGCGGGCAGCTCCGCGGCGCGCCATTCCTCCGAGGTGACGGCGCGCCCGCCCGGCGTCGGATTGGCCAAAAAGGCGATCCGCCGCATTTCCGTGAGCTCGCCGTAATTGGGCGGCGCCGGCGGTTTCATCACGTCGCCGCAGCGCGCCTGAAGCTCCGGCGACATGCCGATATGCACGTCCACATCATGGGCTTCGCAAAGACGTTCGCGCAGATGCGCGCCGATCGACTTTCCCGTGGCCCGCGTCACGATCTCTTGCAGGATCACGCCGAAAGTCACCGGATGATAGCCATGAGCCTTGCCGGGCTTCCACAGATTGTCCTGGGCCAAGAGCAAACGGACAATCTTGTCATGGTCGTACCAATCATTGGGCGTGATGTCGCGAAGCAGCCCCGCGAGACCCGATTGATGGGATAAGACCTGGGCCAAGGTCATTTTTTCGCGGCCGCGGCCCGCAAAATCGAGCCAGATGTCGGCGATCGGCTGTTCGTAATCGAGCGCGCCGTCCTCCACCAGCAAGGCGACGACCATCGCGCAGGCGGCCTTTGAGGTTGAAAACAGGTTCACCATGGTGTCCCGGCGCCAGGGAACTTTGCCCCAGCGATCCGCGGCGCCCGACCAGATGTCGACGACCAATTCGCCGTCGACGCGCGCGGCGAAGCCGACCCCCGCCTCATAACCGCGATCCACATTGAATTGCAGCGCGTCCATCACCGCGCCGTAACCGTCGGCCACGTCGCCATAGACCGACTTGTCGCCGAAATGGGCCATTACGGCTCGCCCCTCCACTCCCGCGCCGTTTCGGCGTTCATGCTCACCATACTATCGAGCGACTCGACAAGGGCGAGTTCATCTTGTCCCCGGCTGGCGCGCATCAAACGGTGCAGCGCTCCCGCCGCGTGACCGAGAGCCGCCGCCTCCGACGCCCCGGCGAGCCGCCGGCTGAGATAAGTGGCGGCGAAAACGTCTCCGGCCCCAGAAGTCGGCGCGCCGCTCACGGCGACGCCGTCCGCCATCCAAACGCGGCCCCCTGCGGACGCCGCCGCCCCGGTTCGCCCAGGCCCCAGCGGGGCGGATGTGGCCACCGCCTCCGGCGCCAGGGCGCGAGCCGCGGCGACGAACGCCTTGAGGTCTCGGAGGGGTTCGCCCGTCAGCGTCTCAAGTTCAAAGCGATTCGGCGTGGCGATGTCCGCAAGCGGGATCAGGCGATCACGGATGGCGTCGACGACCGGCGCCGCGACATAAAGCCCCTTCGGATCGTCCCCCAAGATCGGATCGCACAGCACCCGCGTTTGGGGACGGGCGATGCGGGTGCGGGCGATCGCATCGACCGCCGCCTCCACCTGATCGGCGTCCGCGAAATAGCCGGTCACGACCGCATCGACGGCGCCAAGCCAACCTTTCATCCCGAGAGCGGCGACCGCATCCGCGATGTCCTGGGCCGGACGCGCGGCGCCCGCGGGCGACCCGTGGCCGGGATGATGGGACAGAAAAACGGTCGGCACCTCGATCGTTTTAATGCCAAAACGATTGAAGATCGGACCGGCGGCCCGGAGTCCGACCGCCCCGCGGGCGACATGGCTCGAAAGAAGCAGAACGGTGAACATCTGCGGCGTTCCCGCTAGATTGCGAAGCACGCCTACATCTTTCTCAAAAAGGACGCCGACGCCATGACCGAGATCCGGCCCCGCCGTAGCGTGCTCTATATGCCCGCCTCCAATCCGCGCGCGATCGAGAAGGCGCGGTCCCTGCCCTGCGATTCGGTGATCTTGGATCTCGAAGACGCGGTCGCGCCGGACAAAAAGGATGAGGCGCGCGCATTGATGGTGAAAGCGCTCGCCGAGGGCGGGTTCGGTGCGCGGGAGATGGTGGTTCGGATCAACGGCTCCGACACGCCCTGGGGCGGCGACGACATGGACGCGGTGCGGGAGACCTCCGCCGACGCCGTTCTGGTGCCGAAAGTGGACATGGCGGACGATCTCGCCGAGGCCCGCGCCGCCCTGGGTGCGGACGGGCCCGTTTTGTGGGCGATGATGGAGACGCCGCTGGCGATCTTGAACGCCGGCGCCATCGCCGCCTATGCGGCGCGCGCCGGCCTCACGGGTTTCGTCATGGGAACCAACGATCTGGCGAAGGAGTTGCGATGCGCCCTCGCGCCGGGACGCGCGGCTCTGCAATTCGCCCTCCAAACGACATTGCTCGCCGCGAAAGCCTTTGGGATCGCCGCAATCGACGGCGTGTGGAACGCGATCGCCGATCATGACGGTTTCATCCAAGAATGCGGTCAGGGCCGCGACATGGGCTTCGACGGCAAGACCCTCATCCACCCCTCCCAGATCGCGGCGGCGAACCGCGCCTTCGCCCCAGCGACGGAAGACATCGTATGGGCGGAGAAAGTGGCGGCGGCCTTTGACGACCCGGCCAATACGGAGGCCGGCGCGCTCAAAGTGGAGGGTCGGATGGTGGAGCGTCTCCATGCGGACATGGCGCGCCAAACCCTGACCATGGCCCGCGCCATCGCGGCGCGTGAGGCCGGCTAAGACCGAGAGCCCTGTTCAACACGCCCCGCCGCTGGACATCGGCGTCGCCGACGCCGCTCTGGCGTTTCCGGGAACGATCTGTTTCCATTCCGCCAGTTTGGGAGGGTCCGCCATGCCCGTCGACCTGCCTCCGGTCGAAGACGTGATCGCCTTGTTGGGGTTGGAGCCCCATCCGACCGAAGGCGGCCGGTTCGCCGAAACCTATCGGTCTGGACGCCTGATTCCCCAGCCCGCTCTGCCGGACGCTTATGTGGGCGAGCGGTCTTTCTCCACCGCCATCTATTATCTGATCACGCCAGACAGCTTTTCGGCTCTGCATCTTCTACCCGGCGAGGAGGTGTTCCACTTTTATCTCGGCGATCCGGTCGAAACCTTGCTTCTGGGCCCTGAGGGCGGCGTCACGCTTCATCGGCTCGGCACGGATCTGGCGTCGGGCGAACGCCCGCAACTGGTGGTGCCCGGCGGCGTTTGGCAGGGTTCTCGGCTCCTGCCAGGCGGACGCTACGCCCTGCTGGGCGCCACCATGGCCCCCGGCTTCGATTTCCGCGACTATCATCATGGCGACGCCGACGTCTTAACCGCCCGTTTCCCCGAAGCCGCGCATCGCATAAGGCAATTGCTCTAGGCGGGGCGGCGCGCAGCCCCCGCATTTGGGAGGACGCAGAAGATGTTGTTGTTGATCGCCGGATTGGCCGTGTTTTTCGCCGCCCACAGCGCGAATATTCCCAGGGGCCTGCGCGCCGGTTTGGCGGCGAAACTGGGCGAAACTCCGTTCAAACTGGCCTATTCCGCCCTTTCCGCCATCGGGCTCGCCATGATTTGGTTCGGCTATGGCGAGGCGCGCCGCATGGGGCTCGCGCCGCTCTACACGCCGCCCTATTGGCTCGGTCACCTGCTTCTGATTCTCATGCCGATCAGCCTTGTGATCTTCGCGTCGGCCTACACGCCGACCGGCCGAATCAAGCAGACGATCAAACATCCGGTCGTCGCGGCGGTGAAGATCTGGGCCTTCTCCCACTTGCTCGTGAACGGCGAGGTCCAAAGCGTGATCCTGTTCGGCGCGTTTCTGGTTTGGGCCGTGGTCGACCGCATTTCGGTTGCGAAGCGGGAGAAAGCCGGCCTCGTGACCCGACCGGTCGCAGGATCCAACGCCTTGGTCGGCGACCTCATGGCCGTTGCGATCGGTCTCGGCGCATCAGCCGCCTTTATCTTCTATCTGCACGCGCACCTCTTCGGCGTCGCCGTCTGGCCAGCGTGATCACGGTCGCGCGGGAGGCGAGCCTGGATCCGGACGCCTTCGCCGCCTTGCTCCAGGCTTCGGGCCTCGCCGAACGCCGGCCCAAAGATCCGGCCGTTCTGGCGATGATGGCCGCGCAAGCCGATCTTGTGGTCGTCGCCCGTGAGGACGGCCGGATGGTCGGGATCGCCCGCACGGTCACGGATTTCGCCTATTGCGCCTATGTCAGCGACCTGGCGGTCGACCGCGCGACGCAAGGCCAAGGCGTCGGGCGTAGCCAGCGTGAGGCGGCCCGCCGCAATATAGGGCCCGGGGACAAGAATAAAATGATATCCGCGCCCGCGGCCGAAGGCGTCTATGACGCACTTGGCTTTTCACGGATCGACCGCGCCTACGCCGTCCCCTAAGACACGGCCCGCAACAAATGGGAGCCACCCATGACGCAGGGCCGTTTCTTCGAAGATTTCCGACTTGGCGAGACACTGGTTCACGCTTGCCCGCGCACGATCACGCTCGGTGATCTGGCCATGAACCAGGCGCTCTACGGAAATCGCTTCGTCCTTCAATCCTCGGACGCGTTTGCGCGCGCATGCGGCCTTCCGCAGGCACCAGCCGATGACCTGATCACCTTTCACATGGTGCTTGGAAAATCGGTGTCGGACGTTTCGGTCAATGCGGTGGCGAATTTGGGCTATGCGGAAGGACGCTTCGGCGCGCCGGTCTATCCAGGGGACACGCTGTCCGCGGAGTCCGAGGTCATCGGGCTCAAACAGAACTCGAATGGCGAAACCGGGGTGGTGTGGGTTCGCACGATCGGGCGCAAACAAACCGGCGAAGAGGTGCTGCGCTACGCCCGCTGGGTCATGGTGCGCAAACGAGATCGGGCTGCCCCCGCGCCCGAGACCGTCATCCCGGACCTCGCGGATCATGTGGCTGCGGACGCGTTGCCCGCCGGCCCGCCCTTGGACCGCGCCGGTTGGAACGCCGCGCAATCCGGTTCCGATCGCATGTTCGAGGATTTCGCCGTGGGCGACGTGATCGACCATGTGGACGGACAGACCGTCGAGGAGGCGGAGCACCAACTGGCGACGCGGCTGTGGCAGAATCCGGCGAAAGTGCATTTCGACGCAAAGCTGCAAGAGGGCTCGATCCATGGCCGGCGGCTGGTCTTTGGCGGCCATGTGATCTCGATTGCGCGTGCGGCGAGCGTCAACGGTCTGGCGAACGCCTGCAGCCTTCTCGCCATCAACAGCGGCAGTCACGCCAACCCTTGTTTCGCAGGCGATACGGTATACGCGCGCTCGGAGGTTATGGAGAAAGCGGACCTTGCGGCGGCGCCCGGCTTCGGAGCGTTGCGGTTGCGCCTCCTCGCGCTTAAAGATCATGGCGCTGGGGGGCCGTTTTCGCTTCGCGACGCGTCGGGGCGTTACGACTCCGCCGTGCTGCTCGACTTCAACATATGGGTGAAGGTTCCGAAGCGATGACGGCGACGTTGGAGGATTTTCTCAAGCTGGACGTGCGCGTCGGCCGGGTCGTGACGGCCGAACCCTTTCCGGAAGCGCGCAAACCGGCCTACAAATTGACGATTGATTTCGGGGCGCAATTGGGCGTCAAGAAGTCCTCAGCACAGATCACCAAAAACTACGCCGCCGAGGATCTGGCAGGCCGCCTGGTGGTCGCCGTCGTCAATTTCCCGCCCCGGCAGATCGGGCCCTTTATGTCGGAGGTGCTCACGCTCGGCCTCTCGGACGAAAACGGCGACGTGGTATTGCTCCGCCCGGATCGAGACGTGCCGCTGGGCGGCCGAATGTACTGACGCGCGACCATTCGCGTCGCGGATGCGAATTGACCCCTGTGCGGCGCCGCATATGCTCCGCGCGGCTTGTGCGCAGCGCGATTGAAGGGTTGGAGATATGGCGGATTCGTCGGTTCGGCGTCACTCGGTCGGCGAGGTCGATCGTCCTCTTTCGCCCCACATTGAGATCTGGCGCTTCACGGTCACCATGGCCACGTCGATCCTGACGCGGGTCTCAGCTTTCGGCGCGTTGTTTGCTTTTCTCGCGGTGTTGCTGTGGATTGCGGCTCTGGCGAGCGGGCGCGAAGCGTATGAAGCGGCGACCGGGTTGATGACCTCGCCAGCGGGTCTCGCCGTCTTGTTCCTGGCGAGCTGGGCGGTCGCGTTTCATATGGTCGCCGGCGTCCGCCATATCCTGTGGGATTTTGGGATTGGCTTCGATCTGCCTTCCGCCCGCCTGGGCAGCTGGATCATCATTTTCGGGTCATTGGCGTTGACGGTCACCGCTTGGGCGACCGCATCAGCGATCCGCTAGGAGGCCGGTCATGGCTCAATACGAAACCGCCGAGTCGAAGGTTCGTTGGCTCGGGGCGGCGCGCAACGGCACCGAACACTTTTGGCGGCAACGCCTGACGGCGGTGGCCAACATCGTCTTGGTCGCCGCCGTCGCGACGATCATGTTCGCGCTGGTCGGCCAACCCTATGAAGAGGCGCGCGCGTGGATGAGCCGGCCGTTGATCGGCCTGGTCGTCATCCTTTTCGGACTCAACGCCGCACTCCACCTGCAACTCGGTCTTCAAGTGGTCATCGAAGACTACATCCATAAGGACGGCAGCCGCTGGGCGTTGATGGCCTTGTCGATCGGGCTGTCAGCCGCCGCCGCGGTGGGATTCGCCTACGCCGTCGTCTTGATCACGTTGTAAAGTCATAAGGAAGCTCGCCATGTCTGCGTCCAACGGCTCCTTCACGGTCCACGACCACAGCTATGACGTCGTCGTCGTGGGCGCAGGCGGCTACCGCCAGCGCCCCACGCTCGGCTGCGCCCCGGCGGGACTGCGGCCCGCCCACAACTCGAAAGTGTTCCCGACGCGCTCGCACACGGTCGCCGCCCAGGGCGGCATTTCGGCGGCGCTCGGCAACATGGGCGACGATGACTGGCGTTGGCACATGTATGACACCGTCAAAGGGTCGGATTGGCTGGGCGACCAAGACGCGATCGAATATCTCTGCCGGAACGCGCCGAAAGCCGTGTACGAGCTTGAACATTGGGGCGTGCCGTTCTCCCGTACGGAGGAGGGCAAGATTTATCAGCGCGCCTTTGGCGGCATGACGCGCAATTACGGCGACGGCCCGGTCCAACGCACATGCGCGGCCGCGGACCGCACCGGCCACGCCATGCTTCACACCATGTACGGCCAATCGCTGCGCCACGCGGCGGACTTTTTCATCGAGCACTTCGCGCTGGACCTCATCATGGACGATGAAGGGGTCTGCCGCGGCGTCGTCGCATGGAATCTGGAGGACGGCGCCATTCGCCGCTTCCGCGCGAAGAAGGTGGTGTTGGCGACCGGCGGCTATGGCCGGGTGTTCTTCTCATGCACCGCCGCGCACACCTGCACGGGCGACGGCAACGCCATGGTGCTGCGGGCCGGACTGCCTCTCCAGGACATGGAGTTCATCCAATTTCATCCGACCGGAATCTACGGATCCGGGTGCTTGATCACTGAAGGTGCGCGCGGCGAAGGCGGTTACCTCACCAATTCAGAAGGCGAGCGCTTCATGGAGCGCTATGCGCCTTCGGCGAAGGACTTGGCGTCTCGGGACGTGGTCTCCC
>CAYPOX010000030.1:0-23866 GCA_964412525.1 uncultured Caulobacterales bacterium | reverse complement strand
CCCATCATGTGGGACGGGCCGATCGCCAATTGGATCGCCGCCTGCGATCGCATTCTGGCGATGGATGTGGACGTGATCGTTCCGGGCCATGGTCCGATCACGGACAAGGACGGCGTGCGCCGGGTTCAGGATTACCTGAACTTCGTGGATCGCGAGGCGCGGAAGCGCTTTGACGCCGGCATGGATCCGGTGGACGCGGCCAAGGATATCAATCTGGGTCCGTTCGAGTCCTGGGGCGAAGCGGAACGGATCGTGGTCAATGTCGACACGCTCTACAAAGAGTATCGGGGCGAGAGCAGCCCGCCCGATTACGTGAAGATGTTCGGCCTGATGGCCGAGATCGACGCGGCCCGGCGCGCCTAAGCGGCCGGACCGCGCCCATTCGGGTCAAATGAAGAGATTCAAAGCGGCGGCGTCCGGGATGATCCCGGACACGTCGATCGCCAAGTCCGTCTCCACATCAAGATCGCCGTCGAAATCCGCATCCACGAAGATGCGGGATAACGGTCCGTCCTCACCGCGGCTGACCACCACCACGATGTTCGCCTCTCCGAAGAAGCCGGCCTCATCCGCGCTGGGCAGAGCGTCGCTCTCACTTGTTCGATAAACGATCTCGGCCGGAATCGCCGTGATGTCCGTGATCAAACCTTCTTCCGGCGCCGGGGTCGTGACGAAATCGAAAACCGTTTCCGCGCCTGCATCGGAAACGAGCACAGGATCTTCCGCGAAGGAGTCCCCCTGGCGGAACAAACGGCTGTCGGTTTTCGGAAGCGTTTCGAGCACGCCGACTTCGCCGAACGGTTCGACGATGGGCGGTCGCCCGTCAAAGGCCATCAGAGTGCCGAAGTAAATCGTCTCCGCATAGCTTGCGCCCGAGGGATCGGTGATGATGATTTGGTCGCCCTCCAAGACCGCAGCCAAGGCCGGATCGGTTTCCTTGAGTGCCGCGTCGATGCGTTCCGCCAATTCCTCGAGCGTCTCGAGTTGGTTCGGCGTAAAGCTGATCCCCGCCACGATCTCGTTGACCCCGTCGACGGTCCGAACGATGTCCATGACATAGCTGTTGGGATCGTTCAGATCGATGGTGACGGCGAGCCCGCTCGGCGCGGGTTCGACCGGCAAATCAATTCCGCCGAACGGCTCCACCACGGGCGGACGACCGTCAAATACGATCAAGGTGCCAAAGATCGTCGAGTTCCCGTAAAAGGGCGGCTCCGCGCCGATTTGGCCCATTGGATCGGTGACGGTGATCGTGCCGTCGACCAATTCGACCATGACGCCGGGGATCAGGTCTTCGAGTTCGGCGGCCAGGCGGTCGGCGATCTCTTCAAGCGTTTCCTCGCCTCCGGGCTCGAAGCTGAAGGACAGGAGAAACGCGTCCTCGCCGCCGACGGACCGCACGATTTCCAGCGCGTAGACATTCGGATCGTCCGGATCGAGCTGGAACGAAAAGCCGCTCACGCCGGGCTCGACTGGAATAGGCGGGTTCACGCCGCGAATGGCGATTTGGGCCGGTTCGCCAGGAAAGGCGATCTCTGTGCTCGCCATGGTGGTTCCGGCGTAGGACGCGTCGGACGGGTCGGTGATGATGATGGTGTCCCCGTCCGCGGTCGCCGCGAGCGCTTCATCGAACTCCTTGAGAACGTCGTCGATGAAATCCGCCAGCGACTCGATGCTTTGATCGCCGGCGCGGGAAACATTGAACGACCCGACCAATTCCGCTTCACCATCCACCGTCCGGATCAGATCAACGAAATGCGTGTTGGGATCGTTGGGATCGATCGTGATGGTCACGCCGGTCGGCGTGCTCGCCTCGAGGGCGCGGGGCGCGCGGCCTTCCGCAGCACCGAACGCCATATAGTGGTGAAAGCCGCTGGCGAAGTCGCCACGTTCCACGGCGGCAGCCACATCCGGGTTGGCCTCTGCATAGTAAGCCGCGTCAAATCCCACGCCATCGTAATTGCGATCGCCGCGGAGCATTTCGTCCTCTCCAAACTCCAAGAAGTGGGTCAACGGGTCGACGCCGGCGGCCGCGACGTCCGGGTGGGCGGCGCGATAGGCGTCGGCGTCGAACACGCCGTCAAGTGCGGCGGCTGTGTCCGCGATCGAAGTGATGACCGCTTCGCCGGGGCCGGCGGTGATCGGGTTGTCCGGGTCGTAAAGCTGAATCTGCACCGCATCCGCGATCGAAGCTGTTTCAAAATTGGCCATGTTCGGCTCCTTCCAACACGTGAACCTGCCCTTCGAGACGGCGTGTAGCGCGGATCAAAGGCCTATGTCTAGTAATTTTCTCATATAAAAATTTGATAGGGTGGAACCAGACATTGCGATCCTGCATAGGAGGCGGTAACAATGGGAGTCCGAAGGAGAGAGTTGTGGCGATTGAACAGGCGGCGAAGTCCGGCGCGAAAACGCGCGGCGAAGAGGCGGCGGAGCGACGAAAGGCCTGCGGCGTCTGGTTGAAAGGCTTGCGCGAGGCGGCGGGCCTCACGCAGATTCAGCTCGCGAAAACCCTGGGCTACGACTATTACACCATCGTCAGCCAGATCGAGGTCGGACGCGCGCGCGTGCCGGCGGAAGATCTGGGCCGGTGGGCGGACGTGTTGGGAGTGGGGCGCGCCGATTTCGCCGCCGGCGTCATGCGTCACTACAATCCGGAGTATTTCGAGGCGTTGTTCGGCGAAGACGCCGCCAATGATGCGAGGTGAGCGCGATGGCCGCGTTGGCCCAAATCATTCCCTTCGACGCCTTTCGACGTCGTCGTGGAAACGCTCGCGGCGCGAATGACGCGCTGACGCTCGCCGAGGCCCAGTTGCGCTGGCGGGCGCGGGGTTTGTGCGTCTTCATCGATACGGAGATCGTCGACGCCGAGACCGGCGAGCGCTTTCTTGCGATCGAGGTCGGCGACGGCGACCGCTACGCGGCCTATGCGCTGGTTCCGACGCCGAGCGGCCAATGGGCCTTGATCGGACCGCGCGGAGAACGCTTGGGCGCGGCGGACGACGCCCGAGACTTGGCGGTGCGCTTTGATCGCGCCTTGCGCCGTTGGCTGCACCGCGGGGACGCGAAGGCGTTTGATTTGCCGTTTGAAGAAACGGTGCGTTGGCGCCGCCGCCTGCGGGCTTGGCGGGAGCCGCGCGCGGCGACGCGCGATGGGGTCAGCGGCCAGCGGGTCGCCATGGGCGGGGCCGCCGCTTGGGCCCTGTTCCTCAGCCTCGACATCTCGAATGTCGGCGGCGGGCCGTCCGCTGGCGCGCCCGCGTTCGTCCTGAAAAATGGTGCGTCCAAGGACGAGGCGGCGCGGACTGCGCCCCAATTCGTTTGGACCGATGACGACGTGGGGGCGGGCGGGGCCGACGCGCCGCCGCGTCTGACGGTCTTGTCTGACGGTCCCCTTCGGATCGTGCGCGTTTTGGACGACGGCGAACGCGAAGGATCCCGACCGCCGGCCGTCCAGGCGGACGGTGCGTCGTCCCATGACGACGTTCCGTCGGTGGTTGTCGAACTGGACGCTCTGAGCGCGCCGCAGACGGTGTTGAGCATTGTGGCTCTGTCCGACGACGCGCCGCCGTCTGTCCCGCTCATTCGCGTGACGCCGGGCGTTCAGATGGACGCGGACGGCCTGGCGCTGGACCCCGCCGCATTTCAACTCGCTTACGAGATTTTGTTTCCCGAGCCGGATCTGCCGATCCAAACGGAATTCGTGGACGATCGGAGCGGGTCGTTCATGGGCGTGCAGTTCGTCTCGGATTCTGGAAACGCAGTTCAGTCCGAACTCGCGGATTCGGGGCCGGACGACGTGGAGGGCTTTGACGGTTCATCGTCGTCGAGCGCCGATGCGACGCTTGTCTTCGACCGAAGCGGCGGCGTGACTCTGGTCATTGGAGCGACGGCGAACGAGGCGTTTGATCTTGTGGAGTCGTTGGGCGCCGCGTCCGCCGATCTGATTCTGATCGCCTCGGCTGACGAGGCGCCGGAAACGCCCGATCCAGACGCATATAGCGCGGCTTTTGTCGATTGGATCGCCGTCGGCTGAGCGGTTTTGACCTACTCCCTCCTTGGTCGAGATCCGCAGAGCGGGGCGCTGGGCGTGGCGGTCCAGTCCAAGTTTCCCGGTGTGGGCGGCGTGACGCCGTATGGCGCGGCGGACGTCGGCGTCGTGGCCACGCAAGGCTTCGCATCGCGGCGGCACGGCGTCGACGGTCTGGCGTTGCTGGAGGCGGGCGCCAGCGCCGACGAGGCGATTGAAATCCTGAAACGCGGCGACGCGGATGTGGCTCGTCGGCAGTTCGCGATGATGGCGGCGGACGGTTCCGCGGCCGCGTTCACGGGCGCGGCGTTTCAAGAGGGTCCCGGTTGGGCGGGACACCGCCAACGACACGGCGCGCTCTCGCTCGGCAACGCGCTCGCCGGGGCGGAGGTGGTGCAGGCCATGGTCGAGACCTTTCACGGATGTGACGCAGACTTCGCGTCTCGATTGATCGCCGGCCTTCGCGCCGGACGCGACGCGGGCGGCGAACTGCGCGGGCAGCAATCGGCGGCGCTTTTGGTGGTGAAGACGGGCGCCGGCTATGGCGGCGAGGGCGATCGCATGGTGGATATCTCCATCTTCGATCATGGGGAGCCGATCGAGGAATTGGCGCGCTGCGTCCGCCTCCACCGCTTAAGCTATCTGCCCGCCGATCCGAAGGACCGCATGCCCATTGTCGGCGCTCTGGCGGCGGAACTGCGCGCGCTGCTCCAGGCGCGCGGTTTTTCCACTCCCCAAAGCGCCGAATCGGCCGACGCGCCATGGCGTTCCGCGGATGTCGCGGCGCTCAAGACCTTCCTCGGCTACGAGAATTACGACGCGCGCCTGCCCGAGGACGCCTTCATCGATCGCGAGGTTTTGGAGGACCTTCGCCGCCGATTCGGCCGCGCCGGTTAGGGCAGAGGGATCGGGCTATTGAAAAAGGCGGCGTAGGCGTTGATCGAGTGCGCGACATCGTCCGCGCCGGCCATTTCGCGAGATGCGTGCATGGCCAACATCGCGGCGCCGACGTCGACGCCGACAACCCCGACGCCGGTGGTCGCCAAGGGTCCGACTGAGGCGCCGCCGCCATGGTCGGTGCGATACATGAAGTCTTGCACCGGCACGCCGGCCTCCCGGCAGACCAAGCTGAACCATGCGCTGACGCCGTGTCCGATCGCATAATTGCCGCGCGCGCCCGCTTTAATCGTCACGCCTGCGTTGAGCGTCGGCGCATGTTCCGCGTCGGTCGCGCTTTTGTGGCTCGGATGCTCGGCATGCGCCATGTCCGCCGAAAGCAGGATGGAGCGGGCTTTGGCGCGGGCGAAGGCCTCGCGGTCGCCGCCGCGCGCGGCGACGCTCCGTTCAAGCATGTGGGCTAAGGCGTCCGACCGCGCCCCGGTCCATGCGCCGCTGCCGATCTCCTCCACGTCGAACAGGCTCAGCACCTGTCCATGGGGCGCGGCGGTCGATGTGAGAAGCGCTTCCAATCCCGTGTAGCAGCAGAAGAGATTGTCCAAGCGGGGCGCGCTGAGAAAGGCGTTGTCGATCCCCACCAGGGCTGACGGCTGGGCGTCGGCCATGCACAGATCGAAACTGAGCAGATCGTCCGGCGCAAAATCGGCGGCGGCGCCGAGCGCCCGCGCCAATCCCTTAAACGCCGATCCCTCCGCACGGCCGAAGGCGGCGAGAAGCCCGTCTTGAAGATCGATGTTGACCGCCTCGACCCGTTTTTCTGACTTCAAATGCGGGGCCAGGGAGTTCAGTCGCAGGCGGGGGGTCTCCATACGGACCGTGCGCGCGGAGACGAAGCCGCCGTCCTTCACATGCACCTGGCCCGCCAAGATCAGGTCCCGGTCGAACCAGGTATGAAGGAGCGGCGAGCCGTAGACGTCGAGCGAAAGATAGTCGGCGTCGGCGGCGTTCCGGTCCGGATTGGGCTTCACCTTCAGGGTGGGGCTGTCCGTGTGCGCAAGAAAGACGCGATAGCCCGCATCCTCGGGCGCGGCGGTTCCCTCACGCCAAGCGATGATGGTTTTGTCGCCGCGGGTCGCGTAATAGGCGCCGCCGGGCGTAACCGCCCATGCCTCGCCCTCATACAGACGGCGAAACCCGGCGGACTCCAACAAACCGCTGACCGTCTCCACCACGTGATAGGGCGAGGGCGACTGATCAATGCGGTCGAGCAAGAGGCGGGCGGCGTCCATGGGCGGCGGTCTCCACTGCGAATTGGGAACGAGTTTTAGGGGTAGTCAGGGGGCGTCACGCTGTCCACCTGCGGCCCTCGCGCCTTGCGCCGCAGCCCCATGGCGGCGATAGAACGCGGCTTCCGAATGTGAGGATGAGGAACCGACATGACGGCGGCGGACGCGACGATTTCCCTGGATGATGCGGTCTTGGCGCGCCAGGCGGCCGATTTCGACGCCGCCCTTGCCCGTTTGTTCGCGCTTTTGCGCGTTCCGTCCATCTCAACCGATCCGGCCTATAGACAGGCATGCGGTCAGGCCGCGGACATGTTGGCGGCGGAATTGACGGAACTCGGCTTCGAGGCGCGCGTGGCGGCGACGAAGGGTCATCCGATGGTGGTCGCCCATGACCATGGCGCGGGATCGCAGACGCCGCATGTCTTGTTTTACGGCCATTACGACGTGCAGCCGGTCGACCCGTTGGAGCTGTGGAGCCAGGATCCGTTCGAACCGCAGATCGTGACCCGCGACGACGGCTCGAAGATCATCCGCGCCCGCGGCGCCGCCGACGACAAAGGCCAATTGCGTACGTTTCTTGAGGCGTGCCGGTGCTGGAAGGCGGAGACCGGGCGGCTGCCCTGTCGGGTCACGATTTTCTTCGAGGGCGAGGAAGAGTCCGGTTCGCCCAGCCTGGAGCCCTTTCTGGAGTCCCATGGCGATGAGTTGAAGGCGGATTTGGCGCTCGTCTGCGACACGGGCATGTGGGACCGCGCCACGCCGGCCATCACCATGAGCTTGCGCGGCATGGCCGCGGGTGACGTGATCATCAAAGCTGCGAGCCGGGATCTGCACTCTGGCCTTTACGGCTCGGCGGCGCGCAATCCGATCACGGTGCTCGCCCAGATATTGGGCGCGCTGCACGACCCCGACGGCCGGGTGGCGCTTGACGGTTTCTACGACGCTGTGCGCGAGCCGGCGCCGGAAGTCATCGCCCGTTGGAAGACGCTCGATTTCGATCCGCGCGATTTTCTCGGCGAGGTGGGTCTGGCGGAGCCGGCGGGCGAGCGTGACCGCAGCGTATTGGAACAGCTTTGGAGCCGGCCCACCGCCGAAATCAATGGCGTCATCGGCGGCTATACGGGCGAAGGCTTCAAAACGGTGATCCCGGCTGAGGCGCGGGCCAAGGTGTCGTTCCGGCTCGTGCCCGATCAAGATCCGAAAGCGGTGTGGGCGTCTTTTCAGCGTTTCGTCCGGGAACGCCTGCCGCACGACTGCGACGTCGTTTTCCATGAACGCGGCGGCGCGCCGGGCATCGCTTTGTCGGAGGACAATCCCGCGCTCAAGGCCGCCGTCGCCGCGCTGCGCGAGGAATGGGACGTGGATCCCGTCTTGATGGGCAGCGGCGGGTCGATCCCGATCGTCGGAGACTTCCGCCGTCATCTCGGCATGGACTCCGTCATGGTCGGGTTCGGCCTGGACGACGACAACATTCACTCGCCGGACGAGAAGTACGAGTTGGAGAGCTTTCGCAAGGGAACTCGGTCTTGGATCCGCATCCTTGGCCGTTTGGCGGGCGCCGTCTGAACGACGCCCGCCCGACCCGTTAGCCGAGGGTGCGGTCGACCATTTCCTTGAGATTGGTCGAGACGCCGCCGCTCCGCAGCGTCTCCAACGCCGCCTTCGCTTTCGCTTGGCGATCCGCGTCGAAGCGGGACCAGGTCTCGAACGCGCGCACCAGACGCGCCGACGTCATCGGGTTGGTCTTGTCGAGTTTCGCGATCGCGTCGGCGACCAATTCATAGCCGGAGCCGTCCGCCGCATGGAACCAGCGCGGATTGGCGTTGGCGAAGGCGCCGTAGAGCGCCCGGACCCGGTTGGGATTGGCCAAGGTGAAGAGCGGGTGGTCCGACAAGGCGCGAACCCGATCCGCGGCGCCGGGACGCGGCGAGGCCGCCTGGACCGAAAACCATTTGTCCATGACGAGCGGGTTGGACTTCCATTTGCCGTGAAACGCGTCGAGCGCCGCGTCTCGCGCCGCCCCGCCGATCTCCTCCAAAGCGACGAGCGCGCTCATCGTTTCGGTCATGTTGCGTGCGGATGCGAAGGCGCCCTGGACCCGCTCCGCCGCGGCTTCGCGGGTCGCCGCCAAGAGATGAAGAAGCGCGCCGCGCAGCGCGCGGCGACCGATGGACTCATTGTCGAGCGCATCACCCGCAGGCGCAGGTCGGGCGAATTCTGCGTCGATCGCGTCCGCCAAGGCCTCCGCCAGTTCTGCACGCACGGCGCGGCGCCCTTCGTAGAGGGCCTCGGGATCCGGCGCATCCGCCGAAAGCAACAGATCGGAAAGCGACGGCACCCGCAGCGCCCGGGCGGTGAGACCGGGATCGGACTCCGTGCGCGCGAATTCAGCCCGCAACGCGTCCGCAATGCGGGCGACGGCCGGACCCGCCTGGCTGGCGCCGCCGGCGCGGGCGAGCACCGCGTCGCGAAGAAGCGTCTGGCCGGCGTCCCATCGGGTGAACGGATCCGGCTCGTGGGCCATCTGAACCAGGCGCGCGTCTGAGTTCAGTCCATCCTTCAATTCGACCGGCGCGTTGAACCCTCGCAACACGGCGGGAATCGGTTCGGCGTCGAAGCCCTCAAAGACGAAACGGCCCTTACGGTCTTCCAGCAAAAGGCGGTGCTCGTCTTGGGGCGCGCCGCCATCATGGCGCGCCGCGAGCGTGCGCCCGTTCTTATCGATGAAACCGATGCGCAGCGGGATCGGATGGGGCGCCTTATCCGTTTGTCCCGGGGTCGGCTTCAGGGTCTGCGACACGTCGAGGGTGAGGGTTCCGGCGGCGGCGTCATAGGCGCGCTGTACGGAAACCTCCGGGGTGCCCGCCTGCTGATACCACCTGAAAAAGCGCGTTTTGGCGTCCGCATCGACGAAATCGAACGCGCCGACGAAATCCTCCAAGGTGGCGGCTTTGCCGTCGCAGGCGTCGAAGTAACGTTGCATGCCGCGGTCGAAGGCCTCCGCGCCGACCACCTCACTTAAGACGCGCACCACTTCGGCGCCTTTGCGATAGACGGTCGAGGTGTAGAAATTATCGATCGTTTCGTACGCCTCGGGCCGCGGCGGGTGCGCCAGGGGGCCGGAATCCTCAGGGAATTGGATGGAGCGCAAGGTCTCCACATCCATGATCCGCTGGAGCGCGCGGTTGCGTTCGTCGGAGCTGAATTCCTGATCGCGATAGACCGTCAGGCCCTCTTTTAGGCAGAGCTGGAACCAATCGCGCAAGGTGATCCGATTGCCGGTCCAATTGTGGAAGTACTCATGCGCAATGACGCGCTCCACATTCAGGAAATCGGCGTCGGTCGCCGTGTCCGGGTCCACAAGCAGAAGCGAGGAGTTGAAAACGTTCAGCCCCTTGTTCTCCATCGCGCCGTAGTTGAAATCGCGCACGGCCACGATGTGGAAGACGGACAGGTCATATTCCCGCTTGAACCGTTCTTCATCCCATTTGAACGAGCGCTTGAGCGCGTCCATGGCGAAATGCGCCCGCGCTCCGTCGCCTGGATCCACATGGATGGCGAGATCGACCGTTTTGCCGGACATGGTCTCAAAGCGGTCGGTGATGGTCTCGAACTCGCCGGCGACCAGGGCGAAGAGATAAGCTGGCTTGAGATGCGGATCGCGGAAGACGGCGAAGTGACGGCCGCCTTGGAGATCGCCGCGTTCGATTTCATCGCCATTGGATAGAAGCGTCGGGTAGCGCCCCTTGTCCGCCTCCACCCGCACGGTGAAACGGCTCAGATTGTCCGGCCGATCAATGAAGGGGATGATCCGGCGAAAGCCCTCCGCCTCGCATTGGGTGCAAAAACGCCCGCCGGACAAATAGAGCCCGTCCAGTTTCGTGTTCGCGCTCGGAACGATTTCGCTGACGATCTCGACGGTGCACGTGTCCGGCAGTTCGTGGACCAAGACCGCCCCGTCTTGAATGGTCAACGTGCCGCCGCTGCGGGCCGCGCCGTCGACCGCCAAGGCCCGAACCGTCAGATCCTCAGCATCCAGACGGAGGGGGCCGGCGGGGCCGTCGCCCCGGCGCACCTGATAACGGCCGGTCACCAGAGTGCGGTCGGGATCCAGATCGAAGGTCAGATCGACGTCGGTAATGACGTAAGCGGGCGGTTGATAGTCGCTGAGGCGGACCATGGGCTTCCTTCTCGCAAGGCTTTGGGAGTTCTGCGCGCGCGCAGGCGCGGTTCGCCTTGGAGATAGTGCGTCAGGGGGCGCTTTGTCGACCGGGGCGGACAGAGGCGGACGGCCCGAAGGCCGCCCGCCCTAAGCCGCACGCTTAGAAGATGTAATTGACGCCGAGGAAGAAGTTCCGGCCGCGTGGACTGACCGGCAGGGCGATCGCCGTGCGGAAAGGCTTGCGGTCGAAGATGTTGTTGACGCCGGCGAAGATCCTCATGTTTTCGCGCGCGTCCGCCACCAGTGAGAAATCATGGATAAAGACGCGGTCGGAGAAACCGTTTTCGCCGAAACGTGCGTCCACGGTTTCGATCTCCGCGCCAAAGAGCGTCACCCGATCCTGGAAGACGGTGGACCATTGCAGGGACACCGGGCCGTACCTGCCGGCGAGCGCCGCGACTCCAGACCATTCGGGGCGTTGGATCTCACCCAATTCAGGGTCGACAGCGCTCGGATCCCCTGGATCGAAGAAGAAATCGAGCCGGTCCACCAGGTTGCCGGTCACGCGGGCCGTCCAGTCAATGCCGAACAGCATGCGCTGATACTGAACAGTGCCGTCAATGCCGGCGGTTTCGATGCGGCCGAAGTTCACTTGCTGCTGGGCGAGGAAGTTGAAGCCGCCGAACTGGGGCGATTCGGGGTTCCCATTTCGGGTAAACTGACCGCAAAACTGGTTCGGAAAGTTCGCCGAGTCGTAACAATTGTCGACAATGTCTTGGGAGGTTGGTGATGCGATACCGTCTTCAATCTCGATATTGTAGTAATCGAACGTCATGTCGAGACCTTCGAGGAAAGTCGGCGAAAACACGAAGCCGATCGTGTAGGTCGTCGCCGTCTCCTCTTGGACGTTTGGGTTTCCGCCGCTCGTGCCGAAGAAGCGCGCGGACAAGGGATCCTCAAAGGTGAAACCCTGAGAGAAATCAACGCCCAGAGCGGAGAGATCGGCGATGCAGTTTGCTTCGCGGATTTCTGCAGTCGCTGGATCAGCCTGCCGAAGCGCGTTGATTTCGTTGATGTCGCACGGATCGACCGGTCGGAATGTGGCGCCTTGCGGCGGCGAAAAAAGCTCAAAAATATTCGGGGCGCGCACAGCCACGCCATAGGTGCCGCGGAAGCTGAGGCCTTGGATCGGCGCATAGGCGCCGTTCACCGACCAGGTCAGGGCGCTGCCGATCGTGGAATAATCCGCATAGC
Source organism: uncultured Caulobacterales bacterium (assembly GCA_964412525.1). Lineage (GTDB taxonomy): Bacteria > Pseudomonadota > Alphaproteobacteria > Caulobacterales > CAYPOX01 > CAYPOX01. Next base: position 12,237 of record CAYPOX010000030.1, on the reverse strand, counting down.
GAACGGCCGCGCCAAGCTCGGCGTTGTAAGCGAAAGGTAAGTCGTTCAATAGCGGCAGCTGAATTTCGCCAAAGACCTCCCACACATCATAGCTGCCTCCGAAATCGGTCACCTGCGCGGATGGGTCAAAGATCAACGAATCGACCACGACATCGCCGATATCGTTGGGATCGTCCGTCGCCACCGCGACATCCGTTCCCGCAGGCACCGTTATCGAAGCGTCGTAGGTGGCTTGAACAGGTTGGGGCAAGAGCCCGACCCCAAGATCGCTGATGTCGGAGTCGCTTTCCTCATCGCGATACTCGAATCCGAACACCCAGCCGATCGGCCCGCCTGTGGGGAAAGAGAAAAACTCTTCCGTATTGCCGTCAAACAACGCGGTGACGACGAATTGCTCCAGCGTAAAGTTGTCGACCACATTCTCGGTGATGAACTCGACGGACTCGGGCGAGATGCTGCCGCGGCCGCCCCAAATGTTCGCCGGTTCGCACTGGCCGTCTCCGGGCTGGAAGGTGAAGAAACCGGCGTCGAAGGCGGGAATGTCAAAAATGGTGGTGGGCGGCAATGTGTCCGGATCGATGTCCGACCGGCAAACCGGTTGGCCGGTCGCCGGATCAGTGACCACGTCGATCGCCGCGAACCAACGGTCGACCAGCACCGCATTGCGGTTCGTTTGTCGGCGCTCAAAACGACCATAATTTGCGGAAATGTTGTAGTTGAAGGTGTTGTCGAAGAGCGACCCCTCGACGCCGCCGACAAAGCGATAGGTCCGACGTTCATTGTCGGTCTGGTTGCCGCCAAGGTCCGCTGGATCGCGGGTGATGAACAGGCCGCCCGACTCCTCCGCCAATGGGCGAAGCTCTTCGGGCAGGAACGGATTGTCCGGCGAACCGGTGAGAAGATCGTAAAATGTATTCAGCGGCCCGCCGTCGGTGACGTCCTGATAGACATACTTGCCCTCAAAAAATAGCGTGGCCCAATCGGTCGCCTCAAAGGACGTCAAGAAGTTGAACGCGTAGCGCTGTTGTTCAGGAATGATAAAATCTTCATCGAAGGTGGTTTCAATGCCGTCGCCGCCGAATTGGTTGAAATTGCCGGCGACAAGACCGTCTTGGTAGGGGCGCACCGTGCCGTCGGGATCGATCACCCAACAGCCGCCGGCCAAACCGAAAGACTCGGCGCCATCCAAGCTGTTGTTGTAGCCGACGAAGGACTCCAAACAGTCGTCCTGACCGTTGCTGTTCACGTCGACGCCCGGCGCCAAGGAGAAGTTGGCGTCGGTGATGACGCCGCCGGTCGAACTGATCGCAAAGGTCGGTTGGGGTAGGAAAGCGCGTGACGGTGCATTGGCGGCGCGATCGAACAAGGCTTGTTCCGCGGAGGTCAGGTTGGGCGCCGCGCCGAACTCCGCCTCGTAGTCGGCGATGAAGGCGTCGGCGCTGGGGATGGGCAAACCAAAGCGGAACCGCCCCGTGTTTTCGAAGCCGTAAAATTGGTCAAAGTTGGGCGTTGAGGCCGCGCTGATGTCGCCCCGTTGAAACCGCAGATCGGGGTTTGAAAAATCGTTTTCGACATTGTTGTTGCGGCTGAAGATCCGGTCGCCCGCGCGAAGGCCGCCGTCATAATCGGCTTGCGCGCTGAACGTCACGTTCCAGCGACCGTCAAAAAAGTTTCGGCCCGCAAGGAGGCTGGCGGAAAACTGCTCGCCGTCCGCCTGTTCGCTGATGCCGCCGCGGACATTGACCTCGACGCCCTCATAATCGCGGCGAAGGATAAAGTTGACGACCCCCGTCACGGCGTCCGCGCCATAGACGGCGGAGGCGCCGCCCGTGAGAACTTCGACCCGCTCGACCAAATTGTCCGGAATCGTGCCGATATCCACCTGTTGCGAGCTGGCGATCCCGGAGACGTGCCGGCGCCCATTGACCAAGGTCAATGTCCGTTCCGTGCCGAGACCGCGCAGGTTTAGAACGCTTGTGCCTGCGGAGAAGCCGGAATCGAGCGACTGGTCCGCAGTGGTCGACGCGGTCAGTCCCGGCGTTTCGAGAAGCACGTCTGCAACGGAGAACTCACCCGACCGAAGGAACGAATCGCGGCTGATCGACTGCACCGGCTGGGGCGAGGCGAGGTTCGGGTCGCGGGCGATGCGCGTTCCCGTCACCACAATTTCTTCAGAGGGTTCGTTGGACGCTGGCTGAGCATAGGCCCCAGTGAGGAGCGCCGTCGTCGACGCGCTCAAGACCAAGGACTTCATCATCGTTCGCTGCATTTCGGAATCCCCTCTTCCGTAAACGGCTCCTTTAGCGCGCCCTCATTTTTGTCTAAGCGCAGTCACAATGCCGACACACTTAAGGCGATCGGTCAAGGCTCATTTTGCGCTGCAGCGAAACGAAAAATGCGGTCGCACAACAAGAAATTGTCTTCTCGCCGTCGGCTCGGGCCGCGCGACGTTGAAACGGGGCGGCGTTGCGCTATGCCTTCGCACTCATCCGCGAGAGAGGAACACGCGCTTATGCATGTCGTCGCGCAGGCTTTGGATTCCCTGACGTCGGCGGAGCACGCCGCCCTGATGGCGCGTTCGGAAACGGATATCGCCGGTCTCCTGTCCTATGTGGCCCCGCTGATCGAGCGGGTGCGCGCCGAGGGCGACCGGGCTGTCCGCGATCTCACGCGCCAATTCGACAAGGTGGATCTGGGCGATCGGCCCCTGCGGGCGTCGCCGGACGAGTTTGACGCCGCGGAGGCGCGGCTCCCCACGAACGTTCTCGAGGCGATTGACGTCGCGGTCGCCAATATTCGCAAGGCCCATGAAGACCAGCTTCGGGACATGGAGATCCGCACGGAGGTGGCGGCTGGCCTGATCGTGGGCGAGCGCACGCTGCCTTTGGACGCCGCGGCGCTCTATGTGCCGCGCGGCAAGGGCTCGTTTCCTTCCGTCGTGATGATGCTGACGATCCCGGCGGTGGTGGCTGGCGTGTCGCGACCGGTGGTTGTGACGCCGCCGGGCCCCGACGGTTCCGTCGACGCCGCGACCCTCGTCGCCGCGCGCCGCGCCGGCGTGACCGAGGTCAATCGCGTGGGCGGCGTGCACGCGATCGCCGCGCTCGCCTAAGGCACCGAAACGATTCCGCGTGTTCCCAAGGTCTTGGGTCCGGGCAACAGCTATGTGACGGCGGCCAAGCGGGCGCTCACGGGCGTGATCGATCCAGGCCCGCCGGCCGGACCGAGCGAAGCGGTGATCTACGCCGACGGGTCGATCTCCGCGGATCTGGCGGCCCATGACCTTCTGATTGAAGCGGAGCATGGTCCGGATTCCTGCGCTGTTCTGATCACGCCGAGCGACGCCTATGCCAAGGCGGTGGCGGAGCGGCTGCCGGCTCTGGTCGCCACCTTGCCGGAGCCGCGCCGCGGCTTCGTTGAAGACAACTTCAAAGCGCGATCGCGCGTCTTGTGGGCGAAGGACGCGGCGACGGCGCTGGATTTCGTGAACGCCTTCGCGCCGGAGCATTTGGAGCTCTTGGTGGAGGATCCGTGGCCTTTGCTTCCCAAAATCCGCCATGCAGGGGAGGTGATGATGGGGCCGCACGCACCGATCACGCTTGGAAACTTTGTGGCGGGAAGCAATGCGATTCTGCCGACCGGCGGCCTGGCGCGCAGCGCGTCCTGCTTGGGCGTGCCGGATTTCCAGAAGCGCACATCCTATGTTTTCGCAGATGAAGCGGCCTTCGCGCGCTTCGGACCCACCGCCGCCGTCCTCGCCGATTATGAAGGGTTTCCCGCGCACGCGGCGGCGATCCGACGTCGTCTGAACGGCGAAGGCTCATGACGCGGTCCCTTGCCGGCGCTTTGAGCCTTCCGGACGGGATGGAAGCGCTCGTCTTCGATATGGACGGGGTGCTTCTCGACACGCTGGGCGGCGACTTTGATCTATGCGTCGCGGCGGCGGGCGCCGTGTTGGGCGATCACGATTGGCTCGATCGGCGCGCGGTCGCGACCCATTTTGCGCTGGATCCCCCGCATTTCTGGGATGCGCTTCTGCGCGCGCGGGCCGAGCCGGTCGAACCCGCGGCGCGTCTAGCCTTGGTGGCCGATTATGACCGTCGTCGCCGCGCGGCGACATTCGCGCCGATCGCCGGGGCCGTTCGGGTGCTCAAGGCCGCTCGGGCGGCGGGGATGCCCACCGCCGTCGCCTCCAGCAACGGCACGGAAATCGTGCGCGACATGCTTGCGCGCGCGGATCTCGCCGCGAAGTTTGACGCGATCACAGGCATCGAGGGGCCAGAGGTCCGTCCCAAGCCCGCGCCGGACATTTATCGCAACGCTTGCGCGGCGCTCGGCGTCGACCCCTTGTCGGCGGCGTTCATTGAGGATTCGCCGACGGGACTGAAGGCGGGCCGCGCCGCCGGTTTGGGCCATGCCGTGGCGGTGGCGACGGGTGCGGCCTCTTTCGCGACGCTGTTCGCCGGCGGTCTCGCGGACCAAGTCTTCGATCGGTTCGATGCGCCCTCCGTGGCGTTCTTCGACGGCGATCCCATGCGCAAGACCATCGACACGCCGGATGATTTCGTCAGCCATATGATTGAACATATCGCTTGGCGCTTGGGCGTCGGCGTTGATCTTCACTGGCGCAACGGGGACTGGCGCGCTCTGGGAACCTTTGTCGGCGGCGCGCTACGAGATCTCGGACTTCGTGCGGGAAGCGCAGCCACGCTCGGCATGATCGATGACGGGGCTGCGGAAACCTTGATCGATCTGAACGGCGCGCCCGGCGTGGCCTTCGACGTGCATCCAACCTTGTCTGCGCAGAAGGTTCTCGCCATGCGCGTGGAGCAGGTGCGGGCGGGCCGCGAATTGATCGATCTGTTGGAGGGCCTGGCATCGGGCCTCAAAGCGCGAATTGCGGTGCGTATGTGCACCTTTGAAGACCCCCATCACAGCTGGGAAGGCGTGTTCCGTGCCGTCGGCATCGGTCTGGCTCGTCTGAAGGAGGTGGCGTGAGCGCGGACAAAACTGGCCATATGACGGCGGTCCTGGGGGCCGACGGAACGGCGAAGATCGAGCGGGCCACGGCGGAAAGCGTGCTGTCTGTGTCCGTGGCGCGCGGGCCGGAAGGTCTTACGCTTGGGGCGTTCGACGTGGCCGAGTCGATTGATGTGGCGCGCTTTCCGGACCTCTTGGACCTGTTGTGTCGGGCGGCGGGCCTACGGGCACAGATCCATTTTCAAGCGACGAAGCTGTCATCCAGCCACGTGGTGCTGGAGGACACGGCGTTGGCGCTCGGCGCTGGCCTGTTTGAATTGATGCGATCGGCCATGGAGACGACCGGGGCGAATGGCGCCGGGTCAAGCCTTCGGACGGCCGAGGCCTTTGAGACGGCGCCGGTCAGCGCGGCGATCAGCGTCGAAGGGCGGAAGTTCCTCAAAATGATCGGGCCGGTCGGCTATGACGATTTTCGCTGGCGCTTGATTTTGGGTCATGAGGCGTTTGGCGGACTGCGCACGGAGGATATCGACGACTTTCTGGACGCGCTCGCGGGTGGGATGCGCGCCAGCATTTTTCTTTACGAACGCCGCACCCATGACAGTCCAGATCGCTTTTGGCGCGCAATGACGGCGGCGTTGGGCTCGGCCCTGGACGAAGCCTTCGCGCCCAACCCGGCCCGTCGCGGCTTGCCGCCTGGCGTGAAAGCCACCTTGTTCTAGCGATTGATCGAAACGGCCCGCCGGCTCGCCGGTCCCTGAGGATCCGCAGACGTCATGATCGCCGAAGCCAAGCGCAGCAAATGTGCTGTGCGAAACGGCTTCGCCAACCAAGCGACCCGGCCCTTGAGCGCCGTCTCGGCGGCGGCGCGCTCGTCGGGATGGCCCGAAATCAGGATGATCGGCACGGAGGCTTGACGCTTTTCGACCTGTTGGGCGAGTTCCACGCCGCTCATCGCGCCGCTGAGATCAATGTCGCTGATGAGAAGATCCAAACCCCGGTGTGCGATCAGCATCAAGGCCGCTTCCCCGGTCGCGAAGGCTTCGACCCTTGCGCCCGCGGCGCGCAGTTCCTGGGCCAACACGTCTCGCAAGGCGGCGTTGTCCTCCACCAGCACAACGAGCCCTTTCAGCCGCGTCAGTCCTTGGCGCGGTTTGTACGCGGTCGTGGCCACGATCGCCGGATCGTCCGCGACGACTCGCGGCGTGACGGCGCGCCGACGGAATGTGAGCCGTGCGCGTGCGCCCCCTTCCGCACGGTTCTCCAAATCGAAGAGCGCGCCGCTTTCCGCGGCGAAATTCTCCACCATGGAGAGGCCGAGACCAGTGCCGCCGGAATTGGTCTTTGTTGTGAAAAAAGGCTCGCGCACGCGCTTCAGCAATTCGTTCGGTATGCCCACGCCGGTGTCGCTGATCGTTAATGTCACCGTTTCGGAGGAGACGGCCACGCGAATTTCGATGTCGCCTCCATTGGGCATGGCGTCACGGGCGTTCGCCACGAGGTTCATCACCGCGGAGTCGAAGAGCGAGGTGTCCACTTGCACGTAAACGGGTTCCGACGCCGAAACGTAGCACAGAGAGACCGAGGGGGGTGCAAGGCCAGCCAGGATCGGCGTCAAGGCTTCAAGCAAACGGCCGAGCTCCACTTCCTCCAATTGATGGGTGCGACGTCGGGAAAACGCCAAAAGGATGCGCGTATGTTCCGCACCTTTCTCCGCCGCCGCGAGGGAGGCGGCGACCCGGCGCTCAGCGTCGTCACCCAGCGGCAGACGTTCCAGCAATTCCAAATTGGCGATGATCACGCCGAGCACATTGTTGAAATCATGCGCCATGCCGCCGGCCAGACGCCCGATCGCCTCCATTTTTTGGGCTTGGCGCAAATGCTCTTCCTGCATCACCTGCTCCGTGATGTCTTGGAAGGTTCCGAAGATCGCAACGGGCGAACCATCCTCCGCAATCTCGATCTCCGAGTCGGCGCGCACGGAGCGAATCTCGCCATCCTCACGGATGATGCGGGCGCGAAAGCTAAAGGGCACGCCGGTTTCCAGGGCGAGCGCCACGGATTCCGACACCATTTGCCGATCATCGGGATGATAACGCTCGATCGCGTCCCGAAGGTTCGGCGACGGTGAATCGGGCTTCAGTCCGAAGATCCGAAAGACTTGCGCTGACCAAAATATGGTCTCGGGACTGCGTTCCATTCGCCAATGGCCGACGCCGGCGACCTCCTCGACCAAGCGCAGATTCTTCTGCGTGCGTTCGAGGCTGGTCAAATCTTCCATCAAGCCCACCATGCGCAAGGGGCGCCCATGCTTGTCCCAGCTTGCTTGTCCGCGGACCGATATCGGCACGATCCGACCGTCTGACCGACGTACTCGAAATCGGACGTCGTAAGGCTCTCGCTCTTCCAGATGCCGGCGCACGGCTTCTTCAACGCGCGCTCGATCCTCGGGAAGGATGCGTTCGAAAAAGGTGGCGGAGCACGGTTTGAAGGTGGCGGGGCTCAGACCGAACGTTTCGATCAACCGATCGGACCAACAAAGGTGGTCGTTGCGGAGATCCCAATCCCAAATGCCGTCGCCGGACGCCGCGATGGTCAGAGAAAGGCGCTCTTCCGCTTCGAAAGTGCGCTCCATCAAACGCTCCGTCGTGGTCACGTCCTCCACCATGACCGCGGTGATCGGTTCGCCATCCGGGCGCGCGTCTACGGTGAAGGTGGGCTGCAAGAGACGTTGCGCTCCGAGCGACCAAAGGGCGGTGTGATTGGTGAACTGGCCGGTCTGAAACGCGGCGCGGAGACGATCCGCCCGCATGTCGTCGTCGGGATGGGCCAAACGCGCGAAATCCGCGCCGGTCAAATCCGGTCCGTCGGCCCCGAACATGGACGCCAAACGGGGCGAGGACCAGCGAATGCGACCGTCGCCGCCGACGATCGCCAAGCCCTGTCCCGCCTTGTCGAAGGCGCGCCGCCAGAGAGCGGGCACGCCTTCCGCCTCATGATCATCGTTCGTGATCATCGGCGATCCTGTCGTCTATGCGGCTCCATCACATCGCCTGCGCCGCCGAGCCGCCAACCGCGCAGTCTTGCGTCGCGACCAAGCACTAATGACTTCAGGAGTTTAGCAGGTTTCCCGCGCGGGGCACTCCGCCGAAAGACATAGGTTTAAGCAGCACCGCGCGCGAAACAACTCCGCAGACAGATCTTTACTTCCAATTGCGAAGCGCGTTGCGTGTTGGCGATGTGGCGTTCAGACGCGCACGAATGCGGTCGAGATACATGGTGTTGTAACGCAAACGCGAGAGATGATTTGGTTCGTTTTGGTCGCCATTCCAGCAATGCTCCGCGCGGTCGCCATAATCGATTTCGCCGGCGTAGTAGGGATCGGTCGTGCTTTCTAGAAAGTCTTCGGCCAAATAGACAGCGTTGTTGAGATAGTAATTGTCCATATCACCCGTGTAGATATGCAGCTTGCCGACCAGCTTCGGCCCGATCTCCGACCAATCGCGCCGCAGGATATGCATGAGGTCGTAATTTTCGCGCCAATGTTCGGCGACTTGGGGATCGATGACGCCGGTGCGCTTATCCCAAAGACGCTGCGGATAGCCGTCCTCGCCTTGCGGGCTGTAGACCGCCTCCCAAATGTCCCATTGATCGCCGGAGCGGTTTTTGGCGCCGATCACGAGCTCGTATCGGTTCTGCATCTCCACGGTGGAGTCGACGTGTCCAAGATAGTCGCGATGGGCCGGTCGCGGCAGGCGCATGAAGGGCCCTTCGCGCCAGTAAGCGTTTGAGTCCTCATAGATATTGATCAATTCATAGGCGCGAAAATCGATCGGATCGGGGCAGGCGGCGAAGGCTCCGTTGTAGTCGTCCGGATAGAGAACCTGGACCGCCATGGCCTCCCATCCGCCCGTCGAGCCGCCATAGAGGAAGCGACCCCATGGCGCGCCCACGCCACGGAACCGCTCTTCGATGAACGGGACGAGCTCATCGGTGATGGCGTCCCCATAGGGGCCGAGATTGGCGGAGTTCACCGCATAAGAGTCGTCGTAATAGGGATTGTCGTGTTGGATCTCGATCACGATGAAGCGCGGAAAGTCGTCGGATATCCACTTCTGGTAGAAGTCATAGGCTTCCTGCTGGCGGATGCGGTTGTAGCATTCGACCTGAAAGCGTTCGCTGTATTCGCATTCCAAGTCCGGATCGGGCGGCGTGGTCCGAAACCCATCGAAATCCGCCGGAAAGTGGCCATGGAAGATCATCAACGGGTAGCGCGCGGTGGGATCGTCTTCAAAGCCGTGGGGCAGCAGGACATGCGCGCCCAAATGCATAGGCCGACCCCAAAAGTCGCTGAGAAGCTCGCTTTGAATGCGGACGTGCTTCACGTGCTCCGTGTCCTCGGGCGGCGTGATCGGCGGGATGACCTGATCGAGGGACAAGCGGATGCGGCCGCGGCCGTCGGGATCGAATGATATCGCCGTGGGCGTGGAATAGAGATTGCCCGGCTCGCGCTCCCATTGTTGTCCCGCGCCCCGCGGCATGGGCAGCTTCACCTGGTGGCCCGTCGCCAGATTGAAGGTTTCATAGAGGTGGAGAACCGCCTGGATCCGGTATTCGCCTTCAGGAACGTCGCTGAGCGACTTCGTGGGAAAGCCGAGCACATCCGTATCGATCGTGATGCGGTCGCCGGGTTCCGCCCCTTCGACGTCGACGCCGAAGATCTGCGGCGCACTGTAGCGCCAACCGGTTTGGAAGCGGGGCTCGCCGGTTTCTTCCGTTGACAAGATGACGATCAGCCGCCCGTCGATCGGCCCTTGCAAGCCGGGCGCGTCAAGAGTCGCCGTGATCTTCGGCGCCGCATGCGCTGATGCGCCTCCTGCGAGGACGACGGCCAAAACACTTGCGAAACATCTGCCCATATCGCCCCCCATCGCACATCGCCGCAGCGCATCTTGAACCGGCCCGCGCGCGGGTGACAAGCGCGGCGGCGGGGGGCATAAACAGGCTCCGCGAGGTCTTGATGATCGTGTTGATCTCAAACGACTTTTTGTAAATGGGGGCGGCCGTTGCGTAACATTAGTTCTTCAAGCGTGGCGATCACGACGTCGGGAGACCGGGCGCGCCTGACCGGGACGAGCGCATCGGAAGTCTTGGGCTTTGACGGCGGAATTGATTCGGCGAACGCCGGGGGCGGCGATGATTTCGTTCTGGGCTTCGCACCGGACGATCAGTCCTTGAGCGGCGAAGGCGGAAACGACGTCATCGCCTCGGGCGCCGGCGATGACGGCGTATTGTCGGGCGGCGCGGGCGACGATCTTTTGTCCGGCGGGCCGGGGAACGACGTTCTCGACGGGGGATCGGGACGTGACATCCTTTTCGGCGGCGCCGGAAGCGACACGCTGACGGGCGGTTCGGACGACGACATCCTTTATGGCGGAAGCGGCGACGACACGATCACAGGCGGCCTCGGCGCGGATCTGCTGATCGGCGGGCCAGGCCAGGACAGTTTCGATTTCAACGCGGCCGACAGCACCAAGGGCGCGCCGGACACGGTGTCGGACTTCGACAAGGGCGAGGGCGACGGCCTCTCCTTCCAATTACCACCTGGCGTCACGGGGCTCGAAGTCGATCTTGACGAAAGCGGGGACCCGGACACTGTCACGGAATTTGTCGGCTTCACGGATCTCGGCGTCATCGTCGTCACGGACGGGACCGACGTGACGATCCTCGTCGATCTGAATGAAAACGGCGTCGTGGACGATGAGGACGGATTCGTCCAAGTGCTCGGCGGCGGCGAAGGCCTCAACATCTCCAACGTCACGCAGTTTTTCCTCGGGGAGGTCAAACTCTTCCCCCAAGACGCGTTCACCGACACGCCGGACGACGACAATCCGGAAGGCGAAACCCTCTCAGACTTTCCTGGCGTCGACGCGATTGAGTTCGTCGCCCAGTTCGACGTTTTCTCCGAGACGTTCGATGCGCGCGACGGCGCGGACACGCTCGACGCGGAAACCAACGCGGCCGAGCGGTCGGTGATCCTCAATGTGGAAAGTGCGACGCGGTTCACGCTTGGCGCCAGCACAGGGTTGGCGCCGCCGCAATCGGGCGGAAGCGCGTTCGCGAAAGACACTTTCGAGAACTTCGAATTGGTGACGTTGGGCGAAGAAGATTCCACGACCGTGCAGGCCGATGCCGATCTCACGCTTGGGTTCCAAGGCGAGGCGGACCGGGTGCAGGTCTTCGGCGCTTTGGACGTGCGTCATGTGGACAATTTGGTCGGCGGATTGTCGGACAACACGCTGACTGGCGGCGCCAATGGCGACGGTTTGTTCGGGGCCGAGGGCGATGACGTCTTGGATGGGCTCGGCGGTGCCGATCTCCTGGGCGGCGGCCTGGGCGCCGATACGCTGACTGGCGGCGGGGGCGGCGACGCCTTCGTCATCGCGCCCGGCGAGTCCCGCCATGACGGCGGGATCGACGAGGTCACGGATTTCAACGCCGGCCAATCGGATGTCGTCGACATCGTCCAGCTCGCGCTTGCAAGTGGCGACGGCGACGAAATCACCGGCCTCGCCAACCTCACGCCGACCGGGGCGCCGGTCGCAGGCTTCTTTTCGGGCGCGCCGAACGGCGACGTCACCGGCGGCGTGGTGTTGGAGTTCGACCTTTCCGGGGAAGCGCGAGCCTTTTTCGATACCAATGCAAGCGGCGGATTCGAACCGGATCAGGACGACGTCATCGATTTCGCCGCGCCGAGCGGATTGACGCTCGCATCCTTCGGACAAAGCCAAGTCTCGACCGGTCAAGAATTTCTGGTCACGACGCTCCAAGATTCCGGGGCGGATCTCACCCGGGACGGCGACCTTGAGACCGATGAAATGGACGGCGGCGGCCTCAGCCTGCGCGAGGCGCTCCTCCACGCCAATGACGCGCTCGAGCTACCGGCCAAGATCACGTTTGACCCGCTTCTCAGCGGCGGGACGGTGGTTTTGCAGGGCGGCGTGTTGGAGATCGAAAGCGACGTTCTGATCGACGGCGACGTGAACAAGGACGACATCGCCGACATCACGGTCGACGGCGACAACAGCACGCGCGTCTTTGCGGTCTATAGCGGAACGTCGACCATCGACGCGATCAATGTCGTTCGTGGCTATGTCTATGGAGGCTATGGCGGCGAAGGTTATTACTACGGCGAAGGCGGCGAGGGCTATTACGGCGGCGAGGGCTATTACGGCGGCGAGGGCTATTACGGCGGCG
>CAYPOX010000029.1:0-24137 GCA_964412525.1 uncultured Caulobacterales bacterium | reverse complement strand
TGGACAGCGCTGCGCCGCGGGCGCGGTAAAGATCCCGATGGTTCCGGTCATGGGTCGGTTGGTCGCTCGTATAGGAATGCACCGTCGTCATATAGCCGCGCGCGAGGCCGACCGTGCGTTGGAGCACATGCGCCACGGGCGCGAGGCAGTTCGTAGTGCACGATCCGTTGGAGACGATGGCGTCGTCCGCCACCAGAGTCCGATGGTTCACCCCGAAGACGATCGTCTTGGGAACGTCTTTGCCGGGCGCCGAGATCAGAACTTTTTTCGCGCCGGCCGCCAAATGTTTACTTGCGCCGGCCATGTCCTTGAACGCGCCAGTGCATTCCAGCACCACATCCACGTCCAACTCCGCCCACGGCAATTGGGAAGGGTCGCGCGAGGAGGTCTTGCGAATGAAGCCGCGGCCCAAGTCCAAACCGTCATCGCGCGTCTCCACTGGAAATGGCGCGCGACCATGCACGCTGTCATAACGCAGCAAATGGGCGTTGGTCTCGAGATCCCCGGAATCGTTCACGGCGACGATGTCCACGTCGTCGCGGCCAGTCTCAATGACGGCCCGCAGAGCCATGCGCCCGATGCGGCCGAATCCGTTGATCGCCAGGCGCGCAGCCATGAGTTTCCTCCGAATTTTCTGTCGGCGATCGCCGCTACTTAGGACGTCGACCGACGCCGCTCAAGCGCCGCCATGGCGACGGCGACCGCCTTCTCCACCGTGATCTCAAATCGCGCATAGAGATCTTTCGCCGGCGCGCTGGCGCCGAAGCCCTGCATCCCGACGAAACCGTCGAGGCGGCCCAGGGCGTCCGCCCAGCCTTGCGCCACCGCCGCCTCAATGGCGACGACCGCCGCGCCAGCCGGCAAAATCTCATCTTTGTAGTTTTGATCCTGCGTCGCGAAGAGTTCGAGGCATGGGGCGGACACCGCACGCGCGGCCACGCCCTTCGCGCGCAAACGCGCCGCCGCCTCCGCGGCCAGAGCGGTCTCCGTCCCCGATCCCACCAAGCAGAGTTCAGGCGCGACGTCCTCGCCGTCCAACACGTAAAGCCCGCGCGTGACCTGATTGTCTTCGGTGAACGTGCGCCGCAACGCCTGCGCGCTTTGTCGCGACAACACGATCGCAGACGGACGGCGCGACTGCGCCAGCATCGTTTCCCAGCATTCCGCCGTTTCTGTCAGATCTGCGGGTCGAAACACGAGCAGATTCGGAATCGCCCGCAGCGCCGCCAGATGCTCCACCGGCTGGTGGGTCGGACCGTCTTCGCCCAATCCGATGGAATCGTGGGTGAAGACGTAGATCGTCGGAACGCCCATCAACGCCGAGAGGCGGATCGCCGGACGGCAATAGTCGGAAAAGACGAGAAACGTGCCGCCATAAGGCCGCAAACCGCGATGCAGCGCCATGCCGTTCATGGCGGCGGCCATGCCATGTTCGCGCACCCCGTAATGGACGTAGTCGCCGGCATAGTCCGGCGCGTCGAAGGTGACGTGGCATTGTGCGCGCGTGTTGTTGGATCCGGTCAGATCGGCGGATCCGCCAATCAGGCAACGACACGCCGGCGCGAGCGCCTCGAGCACCTCGCCAGACGCCTTGCGCGTCGCCAAAGACGGCGCATCGGACGAAGCGCGCGTTTTCACCGCGCGGATTGCCTCCGTGATCGCGGGAAAGTCGGGCGTCGGCTTCATCGCGTCGTCGAACGCGGCTTTGAGTTGCGACGCCTGCAATCGTCCGCTCCAAGCCTCCCGCATGGCGCGGCCCTTCGCCCCGACGGCGCGCCAAGCAGCCACGATCGTCTCCGGCACGTCGAAAGCCGGCCAATCGCAGCCAAGCGCCTTTTTCGCGGCGATGGCTTCATCGGGTCCGAGCGGCGCACCATGCACGCCCGCCGTCCCTTGTTTCGTCGGCGCTCCTTTGCCGATGACCGTCTTGCAGGCGATCAAGCTCGGCGTGTCGGCGTCCTTGGCGCGGGAGATCGCTGCGGCGATCGCGTCGGGATCGTGCCCGTCGATCCGCTCGGCGCGCCACCCCGCCGCCTCGAACCGCTGCAACTGATCACCCGTCTCCGCGAGCGAAACCGGCCCGTCGATCGAGATGTCGTTGTCGTCGAACAGAACGATCAACCGATTGAGGCGGTACCGTGCAGCGAGGCTGATCGCTTCATGGCTGACCCCCTCCATCAAGTCACCGTCCGACGCGATGACATAGGTGTGGTGGTCGACGAGGTCCGAATCGAAGCGGGCGGCCAGTTTTCGTTCCGCCATGGCCATGCCGACGGCCGTCGCAAGTCCTTGTCCCAAAGGTCCAGTCGTGGTTTCGACGCCGGCCGCGTGGCCATACTCCGGATGGCCGGGCGTCCGCGAATCGATTTGGCGAAACCGCTTCAACTCGTCGATCGTGAGATCCGCAAACCCGCTCAAATGCAGCAACGCATAGAGCAGCATCGAGCCGTGCCCAGCCGAAAGGACGAAGCGGTCGCGATCCGGCCAATCCGGCGCGCCGGCGTCGAATTTGAGGAAGCGCGACCACAACACCGTCGCCACATCGGCCATGCCCATCGGCATGCCCGGATGGCCGGAATTCGCCGCCTCCACGCCATCGATCGCCAGCGCTCGCAGCGCGTTCGCCATGTCCTGATGCGTCGCTTCGCCGGTCATCATGTTCGCCCCATGCGGTGGATCGGCGCGAAGGTGGCGACGGTCTCGAACCGGGTCAAGCAATCCGACGCCTCGCGGATTTGCGCCGATAGGGCCTGCATGTCATGTACGGCCCGGCGGCGCTGGCGCCGGTTTTGATTGCGGAACCATATGACGCAAACCATTGAGGCGGCCGCACGGCGGCTTCAAGAGTCGATGGATCGGCTCGAGCGCGCGCTTGCGCGCGGCGCCAGGACGTCGCAGCCCGCGCCGTTCGACGAGGATGCGATCCGAGACGCGCTGTCCCGGGTGACGCGCGCGGAGGCGACGGTTCGGCGCATGATCCAAGACGATGGATCAGGGTGATGGCGCGCCTTTCTCTCCTATTGAACGGCCGCGAATACGCGATCGGTTGCGAAGACGGCCAAGAAGATCGCGTGCGCGCCTTGGCGGCGCGGTTCGACGACCGCGTCCGCGCCATCGCGGCGGAGGTGGGCGCAATCGATGAAGCGCGGCTCTTTCTCATGGCCGGCCTCATCGCCGAAGACGACGCGCGAACCGCGCAAGAGGCGACCGAGGCCGCCACCGCCGCTTTGGAGGGCGCCGCGCGTCATTTGGATGATCTGACCGCGTCGATCTTGGAGGACGACGCTTGAGCCCGGGGAGGCGTCACCCTACGTTGCTCTTGGCGGTTGCTGCGCGATGCGTCGTGGCGTCGTTCCCCAGGGACCTTAATCCAACTCTCGGGAGCTGCCTCTGCCGACGGCCGTGGCCTCGGAAAGCGCGGCGCCCACCTGGCGAGCCAGGTTCATGAGGGTACGGAAGCCCGACGGTCGAGGCGGGGCCGCCGCAGATCAGAAGCGTGCGCTTCGTATCGAAGCGCGCGCGCGACGGAAGGAGGCCGCCGAGGCGATCGGCGGGCGGGCCGCGCGCGACCTGATCATCCATTTCCCTCCGGAACTCGTCCCGCGAGACGGCGCGATCGTCGCCGGCTACGCACCAATCGCCCATGAATTGGACCCGCGCCCATTGATGGCCGACTTGGAGATGAAGGGGGCGCGCCTGGCCCTGCCCGCCGTGCGAGATGGGGGCATGTCCTTTCATGTTTGGGACAGAGACGACGTCTTGACCCGCGACGACGCGGGCGTGGCGGCCCCGGCTGCGGACGCCCCGCGCGTCGATCCCGACATGGTGTTGGCGCCGCTGCTCGCGTTCGACCGACACGGCGGGCGATTGGGAACGGGCGGCGGTTGGTATGATCGCGCGCTCGCGGAGCTGAGGCGGCGAAAGACCTTTCAACTCATAGGTCTAGCATTCGCCATACAGAATGTTGACACTATACCTCTGGAACCCCATGACGTTCGACTGGGGTGGATTTTGACCGAAGCGGGCGCGTTCAGGATTAGGGTATGAGGATTGCTTTTCTAGGAGATTGTGTGGGCGCAGACGGCGTAGATGCCGTCTGTCGTGTCCTTCCGTCTCTCCGTCAAAAACTTAAGCTTGATTTTGTAATTGTGAATGTCGAAAACGCCGCGGGGGGTTTTGGCGTCACTCAAGCGATTACTGATCAAGTTTTGGCGGCCGGGGCCGACGCCATGACAACCGGTAATCACGCCTTTGATAAACGCGACTTTGACCTGTTCGATCGCGAGGAGAAACTGATTCGCCCGGCGAACTTTCCGCCGGGCACCGCCGGTCGCGGCGCAGGCCTTTATGATGCGCGGGACGGGAAACGTGTCCTCGTGGTGAACATTATGGGGCGCGTTTACATGGATCCGCTCGATGACCCGTTCCGAGAGGTGGATCGTCAATTGGCGCAAGCGCCGCTGGGCGAGATCGCGGATGCTGTGATTGTGGACATGCACGGCGAGGCCACGGCCGAGAAGCTGGCTATGGGTTGGTATCTCGACGGGCGCGCCAGCCTCGTGGTGGGCACGCACACCCATGTGCCGACCGCCGATACCCGCATCCTTCCCCAAGGAACCGCTTATCAAAGCGACGCTGGAATGTGCGGGCCCTATGAATCGATCCTCGGCATGAAAATCGAGGGTTCGTTGAACCGCTTTCTGACCAAAATGCCAGGACACCGTCTGGAGGCGGCGTCCGGGGATTCGACCGTTTGCGGCGTGTTCATCGTCACCGACGACGAAACACGGCGGACCGTGCGCGCAGAGCCCATCCGTATCGGACCATTCATGTCGGAGCACATGCCCGAAGCTTAGTGCGGGTCAGCGCGACGATTATCGGCGGCGGCGTCATTGGCCTGGCGATTGGTCGCGCCTTGGCGGCGACGCATTCGGACGTCGTCGTGCTGGAGCGCCAAGGGCGATGGGCCGACGAAACGTCCAGCCGCAACAGCGGCGTCCTCCATGCAGGTTTGTATTATACGCCCGGATCACTCAAAGCGCGCCTTTGCGTCGAGGGACGCCGCGCAATCGTGGACTATGCACGCAAGCACAATCTGCCCCATCGCATTACGGGGAAGCTGGTGGCGGCGACCTCCCATACGGAGCGTGACGCCCTAGAGGCGCTCCATCGCCGCGCGCTCGCCAACGACGCTGATGTCCGCTTGATCGATGCGGACGACGCCGACGCGCTGCAGCCCGGCCTCACCATCGATGCGGCCCTGTACGCCACGGAGACCGGCCTCATCGACACCGTCGCCTTCGCTGACTCGCTGGTCGCGGAGTTGGAAGACCGCGGCGGACGTTTGCTTTTACGCACGGGCTTCCAGCGCGCGGAGCCGCTCGGCGACGGCGCATGGCGCGTCACCGCTTGCGAGCCGGACGGTGCGCCTTTCACGTTCGAAACGTTGATGCTCGTGAATGCGGCGGGTTTGCAGGCGTTCGACGTGGCGGCCGAGATCGAAGGGGTCGACGATCCGCCGCTGCTTCGCTTCGCGCGCGGCGACTATTACGCTTGGCGGGGAGCCCATCCTTTTCGCATGCTGGTTTACCCTGCGCCCGTAGACGGCGGTCTCGGCGTACACGCCACGCTTGATCTCGGCGGCGCATTGTCCTTTGGGCCAGACGTCACGTGGATCGAGGCCCCCGATCCAAACCCGGACCTCGCCAAGGCGGATAGGTTCGCCGCCGACATTCGCCGATGGTGGCCAGCCGCATGCGCCGAACGGCTCACGCCATCCTATGCGGGGGTGCGGCCGAAGCTGTCCGGTCCCGGGGAACCGCCGGCCGATTTTCGGATCGACGGCCCGGAGGCCCACGGGCGGGCCGGCTTGGCGCAATTGTTCGGCATGGAAAGCCCCGGCCTTACCGCCTCCCTCGCCGTCGCCGACCATGTCGTCACCCTTCTTCAGGGGACGACGACCGATTCTGGATCTTGACGACCGCATGACGCCTCGCTTTCTACGGGCGAAAGAGAAAGAGGATCTCCATGGCCGGGCATTCCCAGTTTAAAAACATCATGCACCGCAAGGGGCGCCAAGACGCGCGGCGCTCGAAAGTCTTCTCCAAGCTTTCCAAGGAAATCACCGTGGCCGCCAAGATGGGGGACCCGGACCCGGACAAAAATCCGCGATTGCGCTTGGCGGTCCGTGCCGCGAAAGCCGAATCGATGCCCAAGGACAACATCGAACGCGCGATCAAGAAGGCCATGGGCGGCGAAGGCGACGCCTATGAAGAGATCCGGTACGAGGGCTTCGGCCCCGGCGGCGTCGGCGTGATCGTCGAAGCCATGACCGACAACCGCAACCGTACGGCGTCCGACGTTCGCACGATCTTTACGAAGAACGGCGGCAATATGGGCGAGAACGGATCCGTCGCCTTCATGTTCGATCGGGTGGGCCGCATCGCCTACGCCGCATCCGTCGCGACCGAAGATGTGATGATGGAGGCGGCCATTGAGGCGGGGGCCGACGACGTGTCGATCGGCGACGAGGAACATGAGGTCTATTGTCAGTTCGAATCGCTCGCCGAAGTCGCGCAAGCATTGGAGGATCGATTCGGAGAAGCCGCAACCGCCGGACCCTATTGGCGGCCTCAGAACCAGATCGCCGTCGAGGGCGACTCCGCAGAAAAGCTGATGAAGCTTCTCGACGCCCTCGACGACAATGACGACGTCCAGAACGTCTACGCCAATTTCGACGTGTCCGACGCCGAGATGGCGAAGTTGGCCGGCTGAGCGATTGACCGACCGCAAAGCGCATTGGCGTTAAGACGGCGATATCCGTCGCGCATGCGCCGAAGACGCCCAATCAAATCATCCAAATCGCCGACGCTTTGCATGGCCTGCGCTAAGGCGTCGGCGCTTGCGCCCAGCGCGGCGACCGAATCCGCCGCCGCGCGATTGGCGCCGTCCAAGTCGCAGGTCGGCGTCGACACCCGACAAGCGTGAGTGACGGCGGCACGATGTGTCACGGCATTTCCCTTTCCTGTTGCGTGAATAAGCGCACTATATGCGCTTTATGAAAAAATTATGACCGCTCTTTGTTGGGTCGGATACAGAAAATTTGGCCGACGTCGCCAGAATGCCTCGACGATTACCGAATGTTTACGAAAATCCGATCAGATGGTGACGAAGAAACTGATCAAAGGTCTGGTGTTATGGAGTCCAATCACTGCCGCGCCCTGATCGTGGGCGGATCTGAGCCGGTTTGCGTCGCATTGAGAGCGTCTTTGGACGAACGGAGCATTGCGCCGACGACCGTGGCGAGCGCCGATTTGGAAGGCGTCATTCGCCGACCGCTTGATCGGTACGACGTCATCGCGCTCTTCGCGGACGCGCAGGACACGGCGGGGCGTTCCCGCATTGAAGCGCTGAGAAGCGCCACCGACGTACCCGTTATTCTCATTCTTGATCAAAGTTCGGCCATGGAACGGATCGAAGGCCTTGAAGCGGGCGCGGACGACGTCATCCAGGCGCCCTGCGATCCGAAGGAGATCGCCGCTCGGCTTTGGACCGTTATCCGCCGGACGCGCCCCGCGCTCGCGCGCGATACGCGGAAAGGCGTGGTCTATGCGTTCGATCGCTGGCGGCTGGATTTGGAGCGACGCACCTTGCGCAGCGTCGACGGCGTTTCGGGCCGCCTCACAGCGGGCGAGTTTGAGCTTCTTCGGGTGTTCGTCGAGCGACCGTTTCGACCGAT
The DNA here is from genome assembly GCA_964412525.1 of uncultured Caulobacterales bacterium. GTDB lineage: Bacteria > Pseudomonadota > Alphaproteobacteria > Caulobacterales > CAYPOX01 > CAYPOX01. The sequence continues at coordinate 16,399 of CAYPOX010000029.1, read as the reverse complement.
CTCCCGTGAAACCATCATGGAGTTGACGCGGGGGCGCCTTTGGACGCCGGCGGATCGTTCGATCGACGTGTTGATTGGGCGTCTGCGTCGGAAGATCGAAGTGTCCCCGAAGCGGCCGGCCGTTTTGAAGACCGTGCGCGGGACCGGCTACATGTTGGCTTGCGCGGTTCGGACGACGTCGGAAAGCGACGAACGTGCGGGTGGAGGCGGCGTCGCGGTGGAGACGGGAGACTTAAGCCGATTGGTGGATGCGCCGGCGCTCTAAGCGCTCGTGCCATCGTGCGCGCGGCTGCGCACGCGAATGACCACGTCGATCTCCTTTGAGTCTGGATCATCGACGTAACGCGCCAGAAACGCGCGGAGCTCATCCGTGTCGTGGAGGTTCAACACCGATCCAGTGTCCTCCAACACAATATGGAGATGGGGCGCAATATCCGTGTCGAAGACGGACCTTTGGCCGTCCAGATTGATTTTGCGCACCACGCCGCGCGCCGCCAGCGCTTCCAAAGTGTTGTAAACCGTGGCGAGCGCCACGTGCACGCCCTCTCGCTCCAACTCGCCGGCCAGGGACGCCGCATCCCAGTGCTTCGGCTGGCGTCCGGAAAAAATGCGCGCATAAACCGCTTTCCGCGCCCCCGTGGGGCGTAGACCCGCCGCGCGCAATGCGGCTTCGGCGGAGGCGTCGGGCGCCTCAACGTTCGAAGAAGAGGTAATAGCCATAGGCCAACACCAAAGCGGGCGCCGCGCTGTAAAGGGTCGCCACCAAAGCGGCCCGCGGCATTGCGGCGATCGCCGGGAAAAGGGCGTCGCCGTCATTTGAGATGGCGTTGCCGATCTGCGCTGAAAGCGGAATGATTCCGCTCACATAGAGCGTCGTGACGACGATTTGCGGGCCACATCCCGGCATGAAACCGACAAAGATCGCCACCAAGGGCACGACCGGCGCAATGGTGAGGAATAGGCTGGCCAAATCAAAGGCCGTGACGGCGGAGGTCACCTCAAAGGCGAGGAAGCTCATCACCACCCAAGCCGTCACGTAATTTGTGTCCCGGATCAGGCCGGGGGCGCGCGCCGCCGAATGCCCGCCCTCCCCGCGCTCGCCCATCCGGCCACGCGGCTGCATCACCCACATGGTCAGCGCCAACAACGCTCCGACGACGCCTAAAACGGTCGCAGGCTCGTAAGGCGCCAGGGGGCCGAACAATCGGTTTACGTCGACCTGCGCAGCCGCAAGCACGCCGAGCACAGCGCCAGGAATGACCAAAACCGTCCACAACCAAGCCAGAGGCCCCATGCGATCATCGCCAATTTTCGTTGGGTCGATCGCCTGGGCCTCTTCCAGCATCCGTTGTCGGGCAGCTTGGTCCGGCCGCAGAAAGTCGCGCCCGTGCACGGCGTCCACGATCCAACCGGACGCCAGGCCGACGCCGGCGCCAAGCGCCACAATGGCGCCGCCGGTCAACGGCTCGCGACTGATTAGAACGAAAGCCGCATCGCCCATCGTCGCCGTAAGCACCGCGACGACAGCCCCGAACGACAGATGTCCCTGTGCGTAATTGGTGATCACCACGATGGCGCCGCCGCAGCCCGGAAACGCGCCCAAAAGGGCGGCCGCCGGAACCTGCCACGCCGGACGCGCATCAACGAATTCGCCGAACTTTCCGCCAAGCCGGCTTTCCGCAAACGCCACGAGCGCCAAGGTGCCTGCGACGAACGCCGTCACCTGCAAATATGCATCTGCAAGCGAACTGATCGTGGCTCCGCGCGTCGTCGGCGAATGCACCATAAGCGCGCCGATGAGAAGCAACAGGAGGCCGCGCAGCACATGGCGGCCCTCTGCTTGGCTGGCCCGGAAAGCGGTGAGAGCCGCGCGCGCGACGGCGGACATGGACGTCAACTCCAGGCGTCAGCCGGCCAGATGCGATTCAAGCATCCACGCAAACTTGTCATGGGTGACCATCCGATCTTCGAGAATGCTGACCGTGGCCGGATCGCCCGCCTCGTCCGCCTGGTCGCGAAACCCATGCAGGCGTTTAGAGAGGGTGCGGTGTTCTTCCGCCAAGTCGCGGATCATCTCTTGCGCCGAGAGCTGGCTGTTCGCCTCGCGCACCTTGGTCAGTTTCGCAAACGCCTCAAGGCCGCCGGGGGCCTGCACGCCGAGCGCCCGCATGCGTTCCGCCACGTCGTCCGCAGCCTCGTAAAGGTCGTCATACTGCTCTTCAAACAGCTCGTGGAGCTGCTGGAATTGTTCGCCGGTGACGTTCCAATGGTAATTTTGCGTCTTCAACGCCAATGTGAACGTATCCGCCAGAGCATGGCTCAGCTGTTCGGCGATCGTCATAGTTCGACTCTCCATCGTTGCGACGCCACCGTACTTTAGAACGGTTCCATGCTGATTCAAGGGTAATTTGGAACGATTCTAAGATTTACGATTAAGACGCGATCTCGATCGCGCCGAGCCGTTGGGACAACAATCGGTTCTCTGCGTAATCAATCGGGATCACGACGAGCGCCGGTCCCTTATACTCGAACGCGCGTTCGAGACCGTCACGCAGGTCTTCCGCCCGATCGACGCGTTGACCGAACCAACCGAAGGCGTCCGCGAGTTTCAACCAGTCGGGATTGCCGAAGCTCAATTGGGTGTGCCGGTCGAACTCATCGTCCTGTTTCCAAGAGATCAGGCCGTAGCCGCCATCCTCCCACACCAAGACGACAGCGTCCGTGTTCAAACGGCGCGCGGTCTCCATTTCCTGGACGTTCATCATGAAATCGCCGTCGCCGGCGATAGCCAATATGCGGCGGTCCGGATGCACCATATGGGCCGCCACGACACCCGGCACGGTCGGCCCCATGGAGCAGAAACCGTTGGGGATCAAACACGTATTGGGCTCGACACAAGGATACAGGCGGCCTGCCCACATTTTGTGAGCGCCGACCCCTGTGATCAGGATGTCGGAGGGGCCAAGCGCTTGCCGAACGTCCCAAATCGCCTTTTGCGGCTTGATCGGTCCGCCCGTTTGATTCCGGTGCGCCTCAAATTCCGCCAACATGCGACGTCGGACGTCACGCTGACAATTCAGATCATAAACTGGGGAGCCGTCCCGCGCGATCCGCTCATTCAAGCCCCACAGCGCGTGACCGACGTCGCCCACCAGCTCCAATTCAGGAATGTAGTGAGCGTCGATCTCAGCCGGCTCAAAGTCGATATGCAGGATCGCCTTATCGTTCTTCGGGTTCCATTTCTGAGGCGGGTACTCCACCAGATCATAGCCAAGGCAGATCACCACGTCCGCCCCGTCCACGGCGTCCGCCACGAAATCTCGCTTGCCGAGGCCGATCGTCAGCAGGGCGTATTCCTCCCGCCAATCCACCGCTCCTTTGCCCATAAATGTCGACATCACGCCGATGCCCGTGGCCTCGCAAAACGCGCGCAGTTGAGCGGAGACACGACGACGGATCGCGCCATTGCCGGCGATCACGACAGGGCTCTTCGCGTCACGAAGCAGCGCATGAGCGCGGTCAAGGATCTTGTCGTCCTGCGCCGGACGTCGAAAATGCCGCACCGGCAGGGGCGAAACGTCGCCGGCGTCACGCTTGGCCACGTCTTCCGGCAATTCGATCAGCACCGCGCCGGGTTTTTCACGGCGGGCTGTCCGCAAAGCCTTACGGACGATCTCGGGCGTGGTTTTCGGATCCGTGATGGACACGGCCCATTTCGTGACCGGCTTGTACATCTCCACCACGTCCATGACTTGGTGGCTTTCCTTGTGATGCCGGTTGAGGCCCCCCTGACCGGTGAGAACGATCATGGGCGCATGATCCATGTCCGCATCCGCGACCGCCGTGAGCAAATTGGTGGCGCCGGGTCCCAAGGTTCCCAAAGCGCCGGCCGCTTGGCCGGTCAATTTTCCATAGATTTCCGCCATGAACGCCGCGCCCTGTTCGTGCCGGCAAAGCACGAATTGGATCGACGAACCCTCAAGGCTCATCATGAAATCCGCGTTCTCTTCGCCTGGCACGCCGAAAATCACGTCGACGCCCTCGTTCTCCAGGCACCGCACAAGCAAATCGGATGTCTTCATGGACGTCGCGCCTCCCCGCAAATGGCGCTCGGACGGCGCCTGGGCGGGACCTTGCGATGAAGGCGGTCCAGCCGCCAAGGGCGGCGCGCCGACGCGGGGGCCGGCGCGCACGTTCCTCAACCCATTCTTGCTTCGACTTTCTCCCAGTCGATCAGCTTATCAAGGAAGGTGTCGACGTAACCTGGACGATCGTTGCGATGGTCGAGGTAATAGGCGTGTTCCCACACATCGAGGCCCATCAGCGCCGTGCCGCCGTGCACCAGCGGATTTTCGCCGTTGGCGGTGCCGTAAACGTCGAGGGACCCGTCGTCTTTCTTCACCAACCAGGCCCAACCGGATCCGAATTGACCGGCCGCGGTCGTTTTGAACTTCGTGCGGAAATCGTCATAGGAACCGAAGGATGCGGTAATCGCGACCGCCAACACCCCCGCCGGCTCGCCGCCGCCGTCCTTGCGCATGATGTCCCAAAAAAGATCATGGTTCCAAGCTTGCGCGGCGTTGTTGAAGAGCCCGGCGTTCTTATCATTCCAAGCCTTCACCACGAGTTCATCGATCGGCAGCGACGCCATAGCCGTGCCTTCGATCATGCCGTTGGCTTTGTCGACATAAGCTTTGTGGTGTTTGCCGTAGTGGTAGTCCAGCGTCTCTTGGCTCATCGCCGGCGCGAGGGCGTCGCGGGCGTAGGGCAATTCGGGCAGAACGAGCATGGCGCGTCTCCTTCGTCGACGGTTGGTCGGCGCGCCCGACGACGCGCCTGGACGGTGAGTTAACGCAAGAGGATCATGCGTCCAACCGCCGCGAGCGCCGCGTCTCTTCCTGATCGCGCCGATCGCTTATGTCCCTAGTCGCAGATTGCGTCAGCGATGGAGGCCTCTTTTGGATTTGGACCCGCTTACTCTATCGCGCGTGCAATTCGCCTTCGTCGTGTCTTTCCACATTATGTTTCCGGCGTTCACAATCGGCTTGGCGAGCTACATCGCCGTGCTTGAAGGCCTCTATCTTCGCACGAAAAAAGACACCTACTTCCACCTTTACCGCTTCTGGTCGCGCATCTTCGCCGTCTCTTTCGGCATGGGCGTGGTGTCCGGCGTGGTCATGGCCTACCAATTCGGAACGAACTGGTCGGGCTTGATCAGCGAGGGCGGGGCGGTGCTCGGCCCGATCCTCGCCTATGAGGTGCTTACCGCCTTCTTTCTCGAGGCCGTGTTCCTCGGCATCATGTTGTTCGGCTGGGGCCGCGTACCGGCCTGGGTGCATTTCGCCGCCACATGTTGCGTCGCCGTCGGCACGGTGATTTCCATGTTTTGGATCATCGCGGCGAATAGCTGGCTCCAAACTCCGGCCGGCTTTTTCACCGACACGACGGGCGCGCTCCGCGCGGCGAACTGGTTCCAAGTGATTTTCAACCCGTCGACCACGGTGCGTTTCGCCCATATGGCCCTCGCCGCCTATCTGACGACGGCCTTCGTGATCGTGGGCGTCGCGGCCCGCGCGCTGCTGCGCGGAGAGGATCGCACGGAAGCAAAAACCGCGTTCGCCATGGGCATGGCCTTCATTATGGTCGTGGCGCCTGCGCAAATGATTGTGGGCCACGCACAGGGCGACAGCATGGCGGAACACCAACCGGCCAAGCTCGCCGCAGTCGAGGGGGCGTGGGAGACGCAACGCGGCGCGCCGCTTTTGCTTTTCGCGCTCCCTGATCAGGACGCGGAAACCAATCACGGGGAGATCGGCATACCCAAGCTCGCGAGCCTGATCGTCAAAGGCGATCTCGACGCAGAGATTAAAGGGTTGAAGGAATTCGCCCCTCAGGATCGTCCGCCTGTGTGGCCTGTGTTTTGGAGCTTTCGTGTCATGGTCGGCGTCGGGCTTATGATGTTCGCGACGGCGATCGTCGGCGTGGCCTTGCTGGCTATGGGACGGCTTTACGAATCCAAATGGTTCCAACGCTGGTGTGTCGTAATGATTCCATCGGGCTTTCTTGCCGTGGAGACCGGTTGGTTCACCACGGAGATCGGCCGGCAGCCTTGGATCGTGAACGGTCTCCTACGAACTGAAGACGCAATGTCGCCGATTGCAGGGGGAGAAGCGGCCTTTTCGCTGGCGGCTTTCGTGTTGGTCTACGCCGCCGTGTTCGGCTCAGGCCTGTATTTCCTCTACAAGATCGTGCGCGGCGGTATGCGCGGCGGGCCGAGCCGGCCCGCCGGCGATCCGGCGCCAAGGCCGATGCGCCCATTGTCCGCCGCCGACGAATCGTTCGACGACGGTTTGCAACCCGCGGAGTGAAGAGGTCAAAATTCGAAAATGGATTGGCTCACTCTCACTTGGTCGGCGCTGCTGGCCGTCGCCGTCTTTATGTACGTCCTCATGGACGGCTTCGACCTCGGGGTCGGCATACTCTTCCCCTTTGCAGACTCCGAGACCGATCGCGACGTCATGATGAACTCGGTGGCGCCGATCTGGGATGGAAACGAGACTTGGCTCGTTCTGGGGGGCGGCGGGCTGTTGGCCGCGTTTCCTTTAGCCTTCGCCGCTCTGATCCCCACAATTTACGTGCCGATCACGATCATGCTGCTCGGTTTGATCTTTCGCGGCGTCGCCTTCGAATTTCGGTTCAAAGCGCACACGAGCAAGAAGCTGTGGGGCTGGGCCTTCGCCGGCGGATCGGGGACGGCGGCCTTCGCCCAGGGCCTCGTATTGGGCGCGTTCGTTCAGGGCATCGTGGCCGATGAAACCGGCCTGGTTCAGGGCGGCCCGCTCTATTGGCTGACCGATTTCTATACGTTGGGAATCGGCGTCGGCGTGATGGCCGGTTACGCGCTCCTCGGCGCGACATGGATCATTTTGAAGACGGAGGGCCGCCTCCAGGCGCGCGCGCGGCAATGGGCCAGCCTGGCCCTGCTCGCCGTTCTCTGGTTCATGGCCTTTGTCAGCGTTGCGATGCCCACGGTCAGCATCGACGTGCGCGAGCGGTGGTTCACCTTTCCCAATGTGGCGTTCCTGGCGCCGATCCCCATCGCCTCGACGGCGTTCGCCGGGTGGATTTGGTTCGGCGTGAAAAATGGCCGTGAGGTCGGCCCGTTTCTTGGGTCGCTCGGACTGTTCCTGACCGGGTTTCTGGGTCTCGCCGCCAGCATGTTTCCGCATATCGCGCCCCGGCCCGGGGGCGGCGCGCCGCTCACGGTGTGGGAAACCCATGCACCGCCGGAGAGTCAGATCTTCATGTTGACTGGGGCCCTGATCACGCTGCCCGCCGTGTTCGCCTACACGGCTTATGTCTATTGGGCGTTTCGCGGGAAGGTGCGCGCCGGCGAGGGCTACGCGCACTGACGACGCTTCAATCGTCGTTCTGAATCCGCTTGCGTGTGGCCTGCGGCATAAAGCGCTCCAACTTTCCGAATGCTGCGTCGAATTTCGGCGATCGGCGCCGCATGTTCCGCACGGCCGCCGCCACGGCGGGATTGACGGTCAGCAAGATGATCATGCCGATCGCGATGAGGATCAGGCCGAAGGGAATGGGCAGCGGCAACAACGCGAGACCGAGCAAAAGGATCGCGAAGCCGCTCAGCGTGCCGAGCATGATGCGCATGAACGTGTCGATGGGGCAGAGTGAAAATCAGTTCAAGCTTTATTTAAACGCGCGAACCCCACGGGCCAAGACGGCTTGACGTCCCGGTTGGGGCGCCGATCGCTTGACAGGACGCAGGGCTAGGGTTTCCTTCCTCCGTCCAGAGACGGCGCGACAGACGCCGCCATTGAAATGGGGAACGCCATGACAACCGCCATTCGAGCGGCCCTTTTCGGGTCCGCCGCCCTCGCCGCAACCTCTTTAGCCCACGCACAGTCCGCGCAGATCGACGGCTTGGTCGTCTTTGGCGACAGCCTGAGCGATTCGGGACAAGCCAATTCCACCAGCACCTTGACGGGCGGAGCCAATCCCTTCGCTGATTTCGGTTATGCAAACGGCCAGTTCAGCGACGGTCCCGTGTGGTCAAGCCAATTGGCGGCCCGTCTCGGCGTTCCCGAATCCAACTTCGCCTTTGGCGGCGCCCGCGCCATCGACAATGGCGATTTCATTCCAGACCTTGCCGCTCAAATCGATTTGTTCACGGCCCAAGACGGCGCTATCGGCCCGAACGAATTGGCGACGGTGTGGATCGGGGCGAATGATCTGTTCGCCGGTATCGATCCAGGCGATCCCTTGGGGTTTGAAACCGCCATCGGCGGTTCACTGCAGGAAATCGGGACCGCCCTCACGCGGTTGAGCGCGCTCGGGGCTGAAACCGTGGTGCTGGTCAACATTCCTTCTCTCGGCGTGACGCCGCTCTTACAAGGCCAAGCCGCGCTTCTCGGTGATCCCTCGCCGGTCGTGGGCGGCAACCAAGTCGCGGGAATCTTCAACGCCTCCCTGTCGGGAACCGTCGCAAGCGTCGAGGCCGCCACGGGTCTGAACGTCATTTCGATCGACGTGGACGGCCTTTTGCAGTCCGTCTTGGCCAATCCAGGCCAGTTCGGTTTCACCAACACGACCGACGCGTGCGTCAATTCATTGGGTTCGCCGGGATCCGGATTGCCTGGGCTGCCAGACGGTCCGACCGGCGCTTGCCCAAACGGCGACTCCTCAGGCTTCGTGTTTTTCGACCTTATCCACCCGACTGCACAAAACAGCGCCGTGGTCGCGGCCTATGTCGACGCCGGCCTGCGAAGCGTCCTGGATGGCGCGCGGCAAGTCGCGGTGCAGAGCCAAGTCGCGCAGTTCGGTCTTGAGACCGCCCAGCGCGCGATCGACGCCCGCCTTTTCGCGCGCCGTTTCGGCGTCGTCTCCGGAGACCGGCATGGCGACGGCACGGACGAAGCACGCAATCAGGGGCTCTACGGCGTGAAGGGTCTCGCGCCATATCTCATGGTCAATTATGCGCAGTCCGACCGCGACCCGCAGGCCAACATCGCCGGCTACGAGGCTGACGCCCTCGCCATCACCGCCGGGATCGACTGGCAGGGCGAACACGTCACCATCGGCGGCGCCTTTTCCTATGTCACCGCGGACGGCGAGCTCGACCTAGGCGGCGACGTCGACGTCGAGTCCTACGTCACTACCTTCTATAGCTCGTTCGATTGGCGCTGCCTCTATGGGGACGCCTCGGTCGGCATCTCGGTCGACGAGCACGACACCAATCGCGCGACAGGCTTTGATCCGTCGCCGATCGCCTCAGCAGAGGCCAATGGCTCTCAGCGATTCGCCACTTTCGCGTTGGGCTATCGCAAGGAGTTGAGCGAACGGTTTTTCATTGGCCCACAGATGCAAATCCTTTTTCGAGACACCGAGATCGACGCCTATTCCGAAAACGCCTTCGACACCCTTGGTTTGGACGTCCGCGATCAAGACGTGGAGAGCCTGCGTTGGCGCAGCGGCGCGATCGCTTCTGCGCTCTTGAACTGGGGCCCGTTGCGGGCGGCGCAGGTGCGGGTTGGCTATGAGCGGGAGTTGGACGGCGACGGATCGCCGATCAATCTCACCACCTTCGGTGAGACCGTGGCCGGCTCCACAGAATTGGACGAGGAAGGATCCGTGGTGTCCGCCATCGCGCTGGGCCTTGGACTCAACGAGAACCTCCAAGGCTTGGTCGACTATCAAAATCGCTTCGTGTTCGGCGACGGAACCGACCACTCCATCTTGGCGCGCTTGCGTTACGCGTTTTGATCGGATCGCCGGGCGTCGCCTTTAGACGACGCTCGGCTCGACCCCTGCTTTCTTCAATTCTCGAGGAAGCTGAAACGTCAGCCACGCGAAAAACATCCGAAAATCGCTGATCAGCGACCATAACGGATATTTGAAGGTCGCCGGCTTGTTTTTCTCAACCGTGAAGTGGCCGACCCAAGCGAAAAAATAGCCGCAAATCGGCGACAGCAGCAGCACGATCCAGGTCTGCTTCGCCACCGCCCAAATCACGACCGACAGGAACAACGCCGTCCCGACGTAATGGAGCACGCGAGTCGCCGGCTTGCGATGCTCCTGCAAATAATAGGGCCAAAACTCCCCGTAAGTCTGAATTCGATCCGCCGCGCTCATCGCCGCCCCCTTCTCCTTCAACGCTCACGAAAAGATGATAGCTCCGCGTCGGCTCGGCATAAACCGTCGACGAAGTCGGTCCGTAATTTGCAAGACGTCGTCAGAAGGAGAACGCCCATGTCCCGGAACCGCCGCTTGGCCGCGTTGGCTTTTCTCGCCCCGCTTGGCGCCTGCGCGTCATTCGACTTGGAAAGCCATTCCGATCGCGGACCTGAATTGGATCTCAAGGAATATTTCGAAGGTCGCACCTATGCGTGGGGCATGTTCGAAGACCGCGGGGGTTCGATGAAGCGTAGCTTCAAGGTGATCATTGACGGTCGCATCGCGGATGGGACGCTGACGCTGGACGAACGCTTTCTCTTTGACGACGGGGAACGCGATCGCCGTGTTTGGACCCTTCGCCAGGCGGTCGACGGTTCTTGGAGCGGCGACGCCAACGACACGGTTCAAACGGCGGAAGGCGACGCATCGGGCGCCGCCTACCGAATGAAATACAAAACCAGCTTGGACGTCGGTGACAAAAAATATGTCGTGTCCTTTGATGACCGGATGTTCCGGATCGATGAAGACACCGTCATCAATCGAGCCATCGTTTCAAAATTTGGCTTCCGCGTGGGCGAGGCGACGATCGTCTTCCGAAAGTCCGATGCCGCCGTCGCCCCGCCTTTCGAATAGAGGTCAGTCGCGATCCAACGCGCCGACGGCCCAGAGTTTTGAAAAGGCTTCGCAATGAAGCACGAAGCTTTGATAGTCGTTGAGATCGAAGTCCGCGGAGATCGGCAGTCGGAGCGCGCCGCGTCGATGATCGCCCAGTTCCGCCAAAAACAACCCAGCGGCGGCGTTATCCCCGTCAATCGCGTCGACCGCTGATGCATGGAGAAAGAACTTTAGGTCGGGCGCGCCGCGCGTGCGAAAGTCGTCCGACAATACAATAAAGCGTTGGCCGTCGTCTTCGACCAGGCGCCAAGATCCTTGCGTGCGTTGGGACACGCGGTCGAACCCGCCGGCCGCAAGGTCTTCCGCGGAGACGCCCGCCCATCCCAACGTCGCGGCGGCCAAAATGGTGAAGAGGATGCGCATGATGGTCTCCTTTTCTGTCCACGCCATGCTCCCCGTACATAGGAAACATGAGACAGCCGCGCAGCCGGCGTTCACGCGATTGGGATAGCTGCTCCAAGAGACCGTGCCGCGCGCCGGATTCGATCGGTTCTCGATCGACCGGACGCCGAAACGGGGCGCCTTGAATTTCACGTCCCGACTCCCCATTCGTTCCGAAGTGCGGAACTAAGGAGGTCCCATGGACACGTTCGACGCGATTTACGCGCGCCGGGCCGTGAAGCATTTCGATCCGGAGCATCGCTTCACGCCCCAAGAAGAAACCAAGCTGTTGGAGGCGGCGATCCAGGCGCCGACCAGCTTCAACATCCAACATTGGCGCTTTGTGGTTTTGCGAGATCCGGACTTGCGCGCAAAAATCAGAACCGAGTTCGGCAATGATCAAGCGCAAATGACCGACGCCTCGCTCCTCGTTTTGTTGACGGCGGACGTGAAAGCTTGGGCGAAGGAGCCGGCTCGTTATTGGCGCAACGCGCCCCCTGAGGTCGCGGATCTGCTCGTCAATTGGATGGGCCCGTTCCATGAAGGTCGGGACTGGCTGCAGCGCGACGAAGCCCAGCGCTCAATCGGCATGGCGTTGCAGACGCTCATGCTGGCGGCCAAGGCGATGGGATACGAGTCTTGCCCGATGATCGGCTTTGACATCGACGCGGTCGCCAAGCTGATCCGTCTGCCCGAGGACCATGTCATGGGCCCGATGGTGGCGATCGGGAAAGGAGTGAAAGACCCTTGGCCCAAACCCGGCCAAACCCCGCTTCGGGATCTGTTGGTGGAAAACGGCTTCTAGGCGGCTCTTAGGCGGAGGGGCGGATGTGAAATCCTTTCTCCGCCGGAGGCTCACCGGCATCCACGGTCACCTCCGCCACATCGGCCGTCGACGGGCCGCGGCGTGCGGCGTCGAGAAAAGAATCAACCGACGCCTCGGGTCCATGGACCAAAGCTTCCACGGATCCGTCCGCGCGGTTGCGCACCCAACCGGTCAGACCGCGTGCGCGGGCTTCGGCCATCGCCCATAGGCGGTAGCCCACTCCTTGCACGTTTCCCGTGATTCGCAATTGTGCGGTGCGATGATTCGTCGTCATGGCGGCAGCGCCTAGCACGGCCTGCCGGTCGGACGCCATGCCGCCGTCCGTGAAGGGACGACCTGCGGCTGGCGCACCGCGACGTCTATTGTTCGCCTTGGCACCGCGTCCCCGGCGCTTGACGCTAAAGGAGCTCCTTGATTGCGGTGAGGTCCAACGCCTCCGCCGCCTCCTTGGCCCCTTCATGGCCCTTGAGAATCGTGAAGACGACGGCGGCCCGATCAGACAATTGGATCGTCGCTGCGGTCGAGGCGCCGGGCGCGCCATCGACCAATTGCGGCTCTTCCGGGGCCAGGAAAAGCGGATAGCGCCCCACGGTTCCGAATTGATCGCCAGCATAGGCCATGCGGTCAGCGACGCAGTCCGCGCCGACATAGAGGTCCAGAAACTGCGGGTCCAAGGCCGGTTCGAAGTAACCGACGACCAAACACCGCGGCGACCGCCCCACGGGGTCGAGGTCCAGCTCCGTGCTGTCCGGCGATGCTTGGAAAAGCGTCGGTTTCAGAACATCTGTGATCGCGCGACCAAGTTCCTCCAAGGCGGCTTCCGCGTCACGCAGGTCGGCGCTCTCCCCGGCCGCGGCGTCCTGCGCGCCGAACAGTTCAAAAGGGAGATCAGCCGCAACGCCGCGCAACACGTCCAACGCCGCCGGCTGCAGCGCCGGCGCCCGGGCCGCAGCGGCCGCGTCGAACCCGCCATCCGCTTTTAAGATGGAGTCCATGGCGTCATCGTCCGGTTGATAAGCCAAGCTGATGGCCGCCGCCTCGCCGTTGGACACCATGAGGTTCGCGTAGGACAGCGTGGTCCCGGAGACGCCGGGGGCCTGGGGATATGCGTCACGTCCGGCGATCGTCTCCTTCTCGGCGACGCCGGGCGGCGGGCCGGCGGCGATCAAACGCGCGAAGCCAGGATCCGTGTAGACCGAAGCGATCACCTGACCGCCCGCCGCCGCATAACTGCGAAGGCAAGCGATCGGCGTGCCGCGAAAGCCGGGTGCACCCGAACGATCTGCAGGGCTGGCCGCCCGCAACCCGCCGAGCGTGTCCGAAAGCAAGGTGCAGGCGGCGTCGCTGGGGCTGGTCGGACGGTCGATTAAAACCGCGGAGGCGGTGATGAGTCGCCCTTCGGCTTGAAACCCTCGTGAGGCGGCCAAATGGTCTTGCGCAAACGCCCCGCCGATGCTGGCAAAAATGAAAGCGACCGCCGCAGCGCGCCCAAAAGCTCGATTCATGACGCCCCCCAAAAAAAGACGCCGGACGGTGGGGCGAGCGGCCGCGTGAATCAAGCGCGGCGCGGAGACGCGCCATAAGGGGCCCGGTCGACTCGATGCATCAGACCGAAACGGCCTTACGTACAGACACGCCGGATCTCTCAAAAGCACGCATGCGGCGGTTGACCCATTCGTCAGGTTCGCCGAGCGCCGCGCAAAGATCCGTCAAGAACGCGCGCTCGTCGTTTTCGACCGTGCCGTCCGCCGCCACGACCAGGGCCGTCGCCTCCAGGATAAAGGGTCTCAAATGGACCGCGATGTCTTTTCCGCGCGCGCGCACCCCCTGCAGCACCTCGGCGCGACGTTCTGCGCCGCTACCGCCGCCGCGCACGGCCCCCGCCACCTGGCGCGCGGTCAAAGCGAGACCAGTCAATCGACCGACCAATTGCTGAATCAACACGATCTCGGACTCGGTGAGTTTTCCGTCGGCGGCGGCGGCCGTGACCAAACAAGACAGCAACACGTCCCGCACGATTTCTTGATGCCGGGCGAGCCGCCGGGCGTCGCTGCGGAGCGCCGCGCTGATCCAACGCACCGCGCCCCAAATGGAGAGCCCGGTCGCGCCCATCCCGACCCCGACAATGATGTCCAAGATCGGCGTGCCGGCCGCGACGCCGAATGCATGCGCCGCACCGGCGATCAGCGCGATTAAGCCGCCCACGACCGCGGCCCAACGGCCCGGGCCGGGCCGCCGCGGAAGATCCGCCGCCGCCACGGCGGGCGGTTCTTTGGGGATCGCCACGTCCTGCATGCGTTCACCGCTCCTTTCCGTTCTTGTCCGGCATCGGCCTGCCTCTGTCGAGGCGTATGCGCCTATCCATGAGGCGTAGACCAATCTTAAGGAACCGTAAGGGGATGGAGGCCGATCCTGACGATGCGAGGAGCGCGGCGCGTGAAGCGGCGGAGAGTTCGACGACTCTGGATCGAAAGGATAACGACGATGGAACAGACCATGGGACGCGTAGAACGGGCTTTTGGCGATCTGCCGGACTTTGTGAACGAGAAGATGTGTCTCCTCTGCAAGGGCTGCATCGGGACCGTGCTCGTCGCGATGTCGGTGCATGTCGCTTTGGTCTTCGACATTGTGGCGCGCGCCATCAGCTAAGCGCGTCCGCCGTGACGCGCGCACGCGCGGAGACCGGCGGAGGTTGACCCGTCAGCCGCCCCAGACGTCGTCGTAACGGGCTGTGCCGTCCGCGCGCGGCACGTCCCGATAGGTGCGCGGCCGACGATCGGAATTGGCTTTCAAGCGCGCGCTGCACCACGACGCGAATGCAGATAAGGGCGAACCGATTTGCCGGACCATCGCAGACATAGGATCTCCAACCGTGTTTTGCAGTGGTTACGATTGGGGTCTGAGGGCGGATCAGTCGTCTGCGCGGGAACAATCGCCAAAAAAGACGCCGCCGACCTCTGGGTCGACGGCGAGTTCGGCCGTTCAGTCAGAACAAGGGATCACGTTCTGAGTGCATTTTAATTAAAATGCAGAATGACTGGGCGGTCAAGGGTTGGAGATTGGCGCAGATCCAAAGGCCGTGCGCCTAACCGACGTGCACACGCCATCTCGCGCCTTCAACATCACAGCGATGGATGGGGCGTCGGCCTCCGCTGCTGGTGCGACGCGCGCCGCAAGCATGACCCATAACGGCTTCATGGCGCGACCGCCCCCATCACTCCGCTCGGCGCACGCCCAACACGGTGTTGTGCCATTGATAGGGCTCCTCGCTGCCGGCGGGGCGCATTTGGGAGACGACGACATTGGAGTTCTCGCGAACCTCCGCCGTGTTGCGAAACTCCGTCATGACCCCGTTTCTTTGCCGGCTAAAGTGAAGCACCAGCACCAAGGCGCCGTCCTCCGTGGCGTGGCAGGCGGATCGAATGTTCTCGATCAAGACTTCTCTCGGGCTTTCGCCGGCGACCATGTCCGTGTGGCGGATCGACGAGTCGGTGAACTCCTGGCGATAGGTTCGGGACGGCGCGGCGTCCCAAGAAGCGCCGCTTTCCGTGATTTTGGTCGCCGGCTCTACCCAACGGGTGCGCTGATGCTCTGTTTCGGTCTCAAATCCGAAGCCGGGGCCGTCCGACCGCTGGATGAAGGTTCGCGTCCATTCGCCGACGAAACCGCGATGGAAATCGATAAAGCACGTATCCTGCGCCCTGGCGGCCCCGGCGATCGCGATTCCCAAAAACGCGACCGCGCCCAACGAAAAACCCATGCCGATCTCCCTCTAAATCACGAGGCAAAATAGAGAAACACAGCGCCTGCGCCCAGGCGGCGCGCATGCGCACCCGCGACCAACGCCCCCATGCCGCGACCACCGCCCTGCGTCGTCAGCCGGAAGCGGAGCTCGAATGGGCGCCTATCGTGAACTGGAAATCATGCATTGCGGCGCAGATGGCGCGGGCCGTCGTCGCCTCCCACGCGGCGCGGCGCATGGCTTCCTTGAGCAGCGCGAAATCCGTGACGCCGTAGCGCGTCGTGTGATCGTCATCCATGATCGTGGAGACTTGGATCGGCACGCAGCCCCCCTCAGTCCGCGCGGACATAAATCGTCGAACCGAGCGCGCGGAATTCCGTGGCTTTTTGTTCCATGGCGCGGGCGGCTTCGGGGTTGGCTTTGGCGAAGTCGCGGATTTCTTGGGAAATCGCCATGGAGCAGAATTTCGGCCCGCACATGGAGCAGAAATGGGCGACCTTGTGCGCCTCCTTGGGCAGGGTCTCGTCGTGGAAGGCCCGGGCGGTCTCCGGGTCGAGGGACAGGTTGAACTGGTCCTCCCA
>CAYPOX010000028.1:0-25081 GCA_964412525.1 uncultured Caulobacterales bacterium | reverse complement strand
GAGGCGGAGAAGGCCCTGGCCGAGGCCTTCGCGCCAGGCCGTCACGATGAGCCGACATGGCTCTCCGCCCGACGGAAACTGGGCTACGACCTTTTCGCCCAAAGCGGTTTGCCCCATCGCCGGGTTGAGGCGTTCAAATTCACCGATTTGAAGCGGAGGCTGAATGCGCCCCTGCGTCAGGCCCAGCCCTTGGAAGGCGACGTCACGGTACCGCCGGATTTGGACGCGCTCTGCTGCGCGCGGATCGTGATCGCCAATGGTTATGTGCGCCCGGACCTTTCCCGCCTGGACGGTCTGCCGAACGGCGTGCGTGTGTCGCCGACCGCGCTGGCCTTGAGCGAGACGCCCGACGCGGTGGAGAGCGCCTTGGGCGCGCGTGCGCCTGCATATGATCTGCCCACCCTGGCGCTGAACGACGCCCTTTGGACCGATGGCGCGTTTCTTCACGCCGCCAAGGGTGCGGTGTCGGATCGGCCCATTCATTTTGTCGTGGCGGTCGACGGCGATGACGGCGCCGCCGCCCATGTCCGCAACCTCATCCGCGTGGAGGACGGCGCCTCCATATCGATCGTCGAAAGCCATGTCGGCGGACCGAGCGCCACGCTGAGCCACAGCGCGACGGAGATTCAGGTTGGCGCCGGCGCGTCCCTCGCGCGGCTCGTCCTTCAGGCCCATGGTCCAAACGCCGCCTTTCTGGCCGAGACGATCGCCGAAGTTGCGGGCGAGGGGCGGTTCCATGACGGCGCATTCACCCAAGGGGCCGGGCTCAGCCGATCGGAGACGCACGCGTTTCTCTCCGCGCCCGGCGCGCGCGCCAATCTGGACGGCGCTTACGTGCTGGAGGGTCGTCAACACGCGGACCACACGCTGGTGATCGATCATGGCGCGCCAGACTGCGAAAGCCGCCAGCTCTATAAGGGCGCGATCGACGGCGGCGCGCACGCAGTCTTTCAGGGCAAGTTCCACGTTCATCAGGCGGCGCAACGAACGGACGCCTATCAGCTGAACCAAGCGCTCTTGCTGTCGGAGAAGGCGGAGATTTTCTCCAAACCGGAGCTTGAGATCTATGCCGACGACGTGAAGTGCTCCCATGGCGCGTCCGCCGGAGATCTCGACGATGATGCATTGTTTTATTTGCGTTCGCGCGGGGTGACCCGGGACGAAGCCCGCGCCCTGCTGGTCGAGGCGTTTTTGATTGAGGCCGTCGAGGCCATGCCGGATTTCGCGCAGGACGCGGTGCGCACCCGCGCCCAGGCGTGGCTCCAACGATCGAATGGGAGTCCCGCATGATTGCGGCCCCGAAAACGGAACCGCATTTCGATCCGGACGCGGTTCGCGCGCAGTTCCCCATCCTGTCGCGAGAGATCGACGGCCGCCCGCTCGTCTATTTGGATAGCGCGGCGTCCGCGCAAAAACCGCGCGCCGTTCTGGACGCCATGTCCCACGCGGCGGAGTTCGCCTACGCCAACGTGCATCGCGGACTGCACACCCTGTCCAACGAAGCGACGGGAGCGTTCGAGGACGCGCGCGGCAAGGTCGCCGGTTTCTTGAACGCCGGCCATGCCGATCATGTCGTGTTCACCAGCGGCGCGACCGACGCCATCAACCTGGTCGCGCAAGCATGGGCCGCGCCCAATTTGGGCGAGGGCGACGAGATCATTCTCACGGTCATGGAACATCACTCCAACATCGTTCCATGGCATTTTTTACGCGAACGCCAGGGCGTGCGATTGGTTTGGATCCCGCCGACGGCCGAGGGCGGTTTCGACCTTTCGGCCTATGAAGCGGCCCTGTCCGAGCGCACCAAGCTTGTCGCCGTCACCCACATGTCGAATGTGCTCGGCTGCGTAACGCCGGCTGCGGAGATCGCGCGCTTGGCGCATGGCGTGGGCGCCGCGGTGCTGTTCGACGGGTGCCAATCGGCGGTTCATCTGGACGTGGACGTGCAGGCGATCGACGCGGACTTCTATGCGATCAGCCCTCACAAGATTTACGCCCCGACCGGCGTCGGCGCGCTCTACGTCCATCCGCGCCGCTTCAGCGAGATGCGTCCCTATCGCGGCGGCGGCGAAATGATCTCCGAAGTCGCGACGGACCGCGTCACCTATGCGGACCCGCCGCATATGTTTGAAGCGGGCACGCCGCCGATTTTGGAGGCGATCGGCCTCGGCGCGGCGATCGACTGGCTGGCGAGCTTTGACCGAGCCGCGATCCGCGCCCATGAGGCGGCTCTGTTGGACCAAATGGAAGGGGCCTTGAACGATCGTCCCTGGGTGACGATCCATGGCCGCGATCCAAGTAAGGCGGCTTTGACAGCCTTCGAAGTGGCGGACGCGCATCCCCACGACATCGCGCAGATTTTGGATCGTTTCGGCGTCGCCGTGCGCGCCGGACACCATTGCGCCCAGCCTTTGCACGCCCATCTGAATTCAAAAGCGAGCCTGCGCGCGTCCTTCGGCTTGTACAACACGACGGATGACGTCAACGCCTTCATCGCCGCGCTCGACAAGGCGCGCGCCTTCTTCGCCTGATCGAAGGGAGATCGACCATGGACATGGAGCAAGCGATGGCGAACGCCGAAGAACGCGACGTGATCGATGTCGCCGAAACGTCCGAACGACCCACGGAGACGCCGTCGGCGATTCCGCAGGCCGAGATCGAACGGATGACCCGGGACCTCATCGCGGCCTTGAAGACCGTCTACGACCCGGAAATTCCCGTGGACGTTTACGAACTCGGTCTGATTTACCGCGTCGATCTCGCGGATGACTACCATGTGACGATCGATATGACCTTGACCGCGCCGGCTTGCCCGGTCGCCGGCGAAATGCCGATTTGGGTCGAGGATGCGGTCATGAATGTGGAGGGCGTGAACGGCGTGACCGTGAAGATGGTGTTTGACCCGCCGTGGGATCCCTCCCGCATGTCGGACGAAGCCCGCCTTGAACTCAACATGTTCTGAACAAGGGCCGGTTGCGCTTTGGTTCAAGGGGTGCTAGCGCCCTTGAATGATAATCATTCTCATGAGGGGTCGATGACCGTCGACGATCAAGCCGACTTGACGCTGTCGGATCTTCCGCGCGGGAAGATGGCGCGCGTCGTCGGCCTTGATGCGGATGCGATCCTGGCGCGGCGGCTGACGGATATGGGCTTTGTGGAGGACGCGGAGGTCGAATTGCTGCAGCATGGACCGCTGGGGCGCGATCCGCTCGCCGTCCGCGTCGACGGAACGATCGTCGCAATCCGCCGGACAGAAGCGCGCTTGGTGCGGCTGCAGCCGGTCGAGGTCTGATCATGGACGCGCCGATGGCCGCGAACATGGCCCGCCGCATCGCCTTGGTGGGCAAACCGAACGCCGGAAAGACCGCCTTGTTCAATGCGCTCACGGGGTCGCGCCAAAAGGTGGCCAATTACGCTGGCGTGACCGTCGAGCGTCGTTCCGGTTATCTCAAAAATGGCGACGGCGATGTCGTGGAGATCGTCGATCTGCCCGGCGCCTATGGCCTGGATCCGCGCAGCTTGGACGAAGAGATCACGCGCAAAGCGATCCTCGGCGCGCTGGAGAATGAACCCCAACCTGACCTTATCCTTTGCGTCCTCGACGCGACCAATTTGAAAGGTCATCTGCCCTTCGCGCTTGAGCTGCGCGGGCTCGGCGTGCCGGTCGCCTTCGCGCTCAACATGATGGACATGGCCAAACGAGACGGTTTGGAGATTGATCCGGCGATTTTGGAGCGGGAGCTCGGCGCGCCGGTGATCCCCACCATCGCCACACGTCGATCAGGCCTCCAGGCGTTGTCGGCGCGCTTGCCCGATCTTGTGCAGGCGGCCGTTCCAATGCCGCACCAACAAGGAGCGGCGGCCGACGCCTTGCACAAAGAAGCGCGCCGCATCGCGAAAGCGGCGACCATGCGGGAGGGCGCCGGACATCGATTGACCCGGCGATTGGATACCGTGGTCCTGCACCCGATCCTTGGACCTGTGCTTCTGGCGGCGATCATGTTCGTCATGTTCCAGGCCGTGTACACCTGGGCCGCCGCCCCGATGGAATGGATCGATGCGGGTGCGGTGGCGACCCAGCAATTCGCGGCCCGCATTCTTCCGGACAATATGCTGGAGAGCCTGGTGGTCGACGGGGTCATCGCCGGCGTCGGCAGCGTGGTGATCTTTCTGCCGCAGATCCTCATCTTGTTCGGATTGATCATCGCGCTTGAGCAATCGGGCTATCTGCCCCGCGCGGCCTTTCTTCTGGACAAGTTGATGGCGCGGCTGGGCCTGTCGGGCGCGGCGTTCATTCCATTGCTGTCGAGCTTCGCCTGCGCCGTGCCGGGCATCATGGCCGCGCGCACCATTGAGGATCAAAAGGACCGTCTCACCACCATTCTTGTCGCTCCGTTGATGACCTGCTCCGCGCGCCTTCCGGTTTACGCGTTGATCATCGCCGCTTTCATTCCAAGCGCGACCGTGGGCGGCGTGTTGAATCTCCAAGGTTTGGTGATGTTCGGCCTCTATCTCGCCGGCATCGTCAGCGCCATGGTGATGGCGTTCGCGTTTAAGCGCACCGCCACGCGCGGGTCGCGCCTTCCATTGCTTTCCGAACTTCCCAAATATCAGCGCCCTTTGCTGCGGGACGTGTTGTTGGGTCTGCAGCATCGCGCCTTCATCTTCCTCAAGCGAGCGGGCACGATCATTCTGGTCTCGGCGATCGTGCTTTGGGCGTTGTTGTCGCTTCCGCCCGAGGCGGCGGCCGCCGACGTGCGCAACAGCGTCGCGGGCTGGGTGGGGCGCGGGCTCGAAGTGGTGTTCGCGCCGATCGGCTTCACCTGGGAGATGGCGATCTCTTTGATCCCGGGCATGGCCGCGCGCGAGGTCGTGGTCGGCGCGCTTGGCACGATCTATGCGGTGTCCGCCGACCAGGGCGAGGCGGGCCTCGCCGCAACCTTGCTAAGGGCGTGGAGCTTGCCCACCGCCTTGTCGTTTTTGGCGTGGTATGTGTTCGCGCCGCAATGCCTGTCCACCTTCGCCGCCGCCAAGCGGGAGACCAATAGCTGGCTGTGGCCACTTTTCATGTTCGGATATCTGTTCGTGCTCGCCTACGCCTTTGCGGGCATCACCTATTGGCTCGCGCGTGCTAGCCTCTGAGTGGAGGATCGCTTGGTGAGGCGCTGCGGACGTGCCGATGGAAGAACCCAGTTTGCTGTTTTGCACGACCGCCGGTCGGAGGGTGCGTCGTGATCGGGACGATTCGGAAATCGCGTCCGCCTGCGCCTAGGTTAAGGCGCTGCTTAGGGATTACGTTCAAGCGTGGTGGGACGCGTCGCCTTCCGGTTATCGCTTGTGTTTCGCGGATGACGCGCGCCATGTTTGCTATATCGGCGGCAATACGCTCGTGAACTCGTTGGAGGACATCGGCCAGTTCATTTTTGACCGAACTCCGACGCCAATCGACGGCCGGGTGTTGCGGATCGAGGCTTTGAATTTGGAACCGTATGCGGACGTGGCCTGCGCGTCGATTGTGATGGAGGGCTTGGAGGTGTTCCCGGTCGCCGAACATTTGCAGCTCATTCGTGAATCTATGGGGTGGCGGATCATTCACGTGCTGGGATGTCCTCGGCCATAACGACATTGCGCCAGGCCGCGTCGCATCTTAAGTTTGCAAGGTACGGGTAAGGAGCAGGAACACCATGGCTCAAACGACGTCGCGTCGACCGCGCCCGAAAGTCGTCACTTTGACGGAACGCGCCGCGGCTCGCGTCAAATCCATATTGGAAGGCGGCGAGGGGCGTTTCTTGCGCGTCGGCGTCAAAAATGGCGGCTGTGCGGGCATGGAATATGTGATGGCCTATGCCGACGCGCCGGATCCGCTGGATGAACATGTGGAGGATCAGGGCGTCGAGATTCTGATCGAGCCGAAAGCGGTTTTGTTTCTTTTGGGCGCGCGGATCGATTACGTGACCGAGAAGCTGGAAAGCCGTTTCGTGTTCGACAATCCGAATCAGACGGACGCCTGCGGTTGTGGAGAATCGGTGACCATCGTGCCGGCGGCGGCCTGATCCGATGGCCGTGTCGGACGAAGGCGTCGCCTTCGTTCAAGATGTCTTCGTCGCCCTCGGCCCGGTCCGTGTTCGGAAAATGTTTGGCGGTGCAGGCGTTTACGCGGACGATCTCATGTTCGCCATTTGGGACGACGACAGCATCTGGTTGAAAGTGGATGCGGACAACGAGCCCGAATTCGAAGCCCGCAACCTTCCGCGCTTCTTATATCAAAAGAGCGACGGATCCGCCGCCTCCATGAGCTATCGGGCTGCGCCGCTGGAGATCTATGATGATCCCGACCAGGCGGCGCATTGGGGCCGCGTGGCGTTGGAGGCCGCACGGCGCGCAAAAGCGGCACGGCCGCCGCGCCGACGAAAGAACGACGTTTAAGTCTCCGCCGCTTTTTTGGTGGCGGCGCGCGCCGGCAGCGGCGTCGCGATTTGAAGAAATCCGGGGATGTGGTCGCCCCAACCGTCTTTGGAGAGGTCGGGCAGGTCACGCTCCGGACCGATGCGGCGCGAACCGCCGTCGCGACCGTTGCGCCGTTCGCCGCCGCGACGGCGGCGCGTATCCGAGCCGCCTTCGGGCTCAACGATAGACGGGCGCACTTCAAGGTCGATCGCCAATTCCGGAATATCTTTGCCGATCAATTTGTGCAGATTGTCCAGCCACTTTGCGTCGCTGTTCACGCTAAGCATGTACGCGGCGCCGGAGCGGCCGGCGCGACCCGTGCGACCGATGCGGTGAACATAGTCGTCCGGATGGTAGGGGACGTCGAAGTTGAACACGTGACTGACCGACGGGATATCAAGACCGCGCGCCGCCACGTCGGACGCCACCAGCACCCGATACTCGCCGGCGCGGAACTTCTCGAGATTTTGCGTCCGCACCGATTGGGGCAGATCGCCGTGGATCGGACAGCAATCAAAGCCGTGCTTTTTGAGCGATTTGGCGACCACGTCCACGTCGCGTTTGCGGTTGCAGAAGATGATCGCGTTGGTCAAATCGCCGTCGCAGGTGCGCAGGAGGTGCCGAAGCGCCGCGCGCTTCACCCGGTCGTCCGCCGCGCCGAGCTTCACCAAATGTTGGGTCACGGTCTCGGCCGTGGTCGCGGGGCGCGCGACCTCGATCCGTTCGGCGCCGGACAGAAACCGGTCGGTCAGTTTCTGGATTTCCGGCGGCATGGTGGCGGAGAAAAACAGCGTTTGTCGCGTCGGCGGGGTCAGGCTGAAAATTCGTTCCAGATCCGGAATGAAGCCCAGATCAAGCATGCGGTCGGCTTCGTCCACCACGAGCGTTTGCACGCCGTTCAGCATGACTTTGCCGCGTTCGAAATGGTCCAAGAGCCGCCCTGGCGTCGCCACGAGAACGTCGACGCCACGGTCCAAGAGCCGCTCCTGATCCCCGAAGGAGACGCCGCCGATCAAGAGCGCCATGGTGAGTTTCGTTTCCTTAGCCAAAACCTCGAAGCTCTCGGCCACCTGGGCCGCCAATTCGCGCGTCGGCTCCAAAATCAGCATGCGCGGCATGCGCGCGCGGGCGCGTCCCTGAGCCAAGCGTTGCAGCGCGGGCAGCATGAAGGCCGCAGTTTTCCCGGTGCCGGTTTGGGCGATGCCGAGAACGTCCGAACCTTGGAGCGCGACGGGAATCGCGCGGTCTTGGATGGGCGTGGGGGTCTCGAATCCAGCTTGGTCGAGCGCAGAGAGGAGGGCCTCGTTCAAACCGAGGTCGCGAAATGTGGTCATTCTCACCATTGCGGGGCGGGGCCAAGCGTCACCGGACGACGCCTCCCGCCCGTGGACGAGGCGCGGCCCGCCTGCCGTGAGCGGAGGTCCAGCACGCGTCTGACGCGCTTAAGCGGCGCGGCGACCCACGATCACTTGGCGCACTTGGAAAATAACCCTGTGAAAGTCAAGGGAATTTCCTCGATTCGACCAGAAATCGTCACATATCGTTCTTAGGCCGAGGGTAAGACATACAGCACGACTCAACCAGCGCGGAAAGGAACGGGCGCATGCGGTGGCGGCGCGGCACGATGTTCGGGGCATTGGGGTTCACAGCCGGTTTCGGAGCCGGTCTGGTGCAGGGCCAGTGGATCGGCGGCGCTGTGCTGGGCGTGATCCTGGCCGCTTTGCTTGGATTGGCCGGCTCCGCGGAACCCCATAGCGGAGGCGCATCCGGCGGTTGGGACGGTGATCTTGGTTGAGGAGCGTTCGTCGGGGAACGCCGTCCGACGTCTCGCGATCGGCGTGGGCGTCGGCGGGCTTTTCGGACTTGTCTTCGGCGTCGCCATGGGCGGCGACCGCAACGCCTTTTTGGGAGCGTTTGTCGGGGCGCTCGCGGGTTTCGTCGGCGCCGGTCTGTTCGCGCGTCGGGGGGCGACGCCGCAAGCACATGGGCCAAGCACAAATGGCGGATATGCCGGGTGGTCGCCTGTCGCCAGTCCGGATGAAGACGACCGAGCCTCCGGCGCCGGTTCATCCGATAGCGCCGGCGATAGCGGCGGCGGGGCCGACTGAAGCGTCGGTCCGGCTCAATCTGCGTCGCGGGCGTAGAACGCTTTGCTGACGATCCGCCACGCCCCGCCGATGCGTTCGCATACCAGAAGGGACACCAGCGTCAGGCGCTCGGCCATCACCAGCCGCACTTGGGCGATATCGCCTTCCTGAAACGCGTGTTCGACATGCATGCGGAAGCCCGCATCACCCGCCGGCGGTCGCTCGACGATCGTATCGATCAAGGATTTGACGGTTCCCGGCGTCCATCGGCCGCCCATCCGCATCGAGATTTGTGCGTCCTTCGCGTAAATGGATCCCAGCATGGCTTCGTCGCCGACGCGGACCGCTTCGGCGTAACGGCGCAAGAACGCGTGCAAATCCGCAGCCTCATCCATCTTTTCAGCATGCACGATAAAGTATCGCTTGTCTTGATTGCGGTCATAAACCTGCCGCACACGACGAATGCGCATCGCAACCTGCCGCGATCATGTATGGTTTTCAACACTATAATTTTTGACACCGGGAGCCTGGCATGCTGCGCGCGGGTCTGATCATTTGGCTTGTGGCGGGACCGGCGGGCGACGCGGTCGCGGCGGAGGCGCGCAAGGTCGAAAACCGATACGGCGCGTTCATCGAGGCCATGGATTCGGCCGCTCATCGACCGCCCAACATGGCCGTCACGGTGTTCTCGTCCGATGCGGTCTTGTTCGAACATGTGCGGGGTCCGCGACGTGAGGGCGTCGACTTCGTGCTGACCAGGGACACGCCGTTTTATGTGGCCTCGATCACCAAGAGCTTTCTCGGCGTTTTGGCGGTGGAGTTGGATCGGCGCGGGGCGCTTTCGCTCGACGCGACCCTCGCGGAGGCTCTCCCGGATCTGCGACCGCCCATGGGCGTCGACCCCAACGCCGTGACCATGAGATCGCTCCTCAGCCATCAGCATCGGATCGACGCCGACATGGTTGTCGAACGCACCGCCTATGTGGGTGTGGACCCAGGCTATGACGTGGTTGAAGCCATGTCCGCATCGGCGTCACGATCTGACAAGCCGTTCGACTACGACAATGAGGGTTATCTGCTCTACGCGGCGGCGTTGGAGCGTGCGACCGGGCGAACTTGGCGTGCATGGTTGGACGAGGTCATCCACACGCCGCTCGGCCTCGCCGAGACGCGGACCCTCTTGGCTTCAGACGAAATCGACGCCGTCGCTTGGGGGCACCGCTACGACAATGCGGCGCGCGCGGGCTGGATTGCGGTCCCGCCCAAACGCACGCCGGTTCTTCACCCGGCGGGCGGACATTTCATGAGCCTGAAAGACGCCCGGCGATGGATTCGGCTGCATATGCAGCCGCGCGGGCCGCTGGCGGCGGCGTTCACCAAGGTCCGGCAAGCGGAATACGTCTTTCCGCAAGGCGCGGGTGATCGCTATTTCGAAATGATCTGCACGGGCTATGCGCTGGGCTGGCGGCTCTGCGACCACTCCGGCGAGAAGATCGTCTATCACGGAGGATCTTATACGGGGGCCTTCGCCTTCTTCGCCTTTGCGCCTGAGAGAGACCTTGGGGTCGCCGTCTATGTCGGCTCCGATCACCATGGATTCGTCGCCGGGGTCTTCACCATGCTTCAGGCCTTCGACACCTTTCTGGACGTGCCCGAATCCGTCGACCGTGCGGCCGCGCGTGCGGAACGTTTTCGCGGCGCCTTGGGTCGGCGCGAACGGGGCCTTGCGACGGCGCGCGAAAGGGCCTTGATCGCGCTCTTCAACCCTTGGGTCCCGACCCCGTCGGAAGAGGCGGCGTTTTTGGGGCCTTATGCGCACCCCGTGCTCGGACCACTGCAATTGGAGAAGAGCAGCGAGGGCTATCTCTTGGTGAACGGATCGCGCTCCGCTCGGCTTCAACCGCTCCGACCAGGCCATTTCGCCGCCTTTGACGGTGGACTCGCTCCGCCCACGGCGGTGGTATGGTCGCCAGACGAAACCGGGGCGGCCGTGGTCGAATGGAACGGCGTGTCCTTTCTTCGCGATGAGGATCCCTGAGTCGCGCGCCAGAGGAGGCCGCCATGCCGTCATTCGCCGTCTCGCAGGACGGGCCGATCGCTCATCTTCAACTCACCAGGCCAGAGGCGTCGAACGCCCTCGATCCGGCGGTTTGGACAGGGATGCCGGATACGGTGCGCGCCTTAGACGACGCGGGTGGCACGCGGGCTTTGGTGATTTCCGGGCAGGGACGGCATTTCTGCGCGGGCATGGATTTGGCGGCGTTCGCCGGGAACGGGCCCGTCGACACGGCGACGCCGGCCGGCCGCGAAGCCTTCACCCATATGGTGCGCCGACTTCAGGACACGTTTACGGCGCTCGAACAGGCGCGTTTTCCTGTGATCGCGGCGATCCAAGGCGCGTGCATCGGCGCCGGATTGGACATGGCCTCCGCCTGCGATCTGCGGATCGTCAGCGCCGACGCCTATTTCCGCATCGAAGAAATCAATATCGGCATGATGGCCGATGTGGGCAGCCTGCAGCGTCTGCCGAAGATCATGCCCGAGGGCGTGGTGAAGGAACTGGCGTTTTTGGGAACCACGCTCAACGCGGAGCGGGCTCGGGCGGCCGGTTTTGTCATGGAGGTGACGGAAACCGCCGAAGAGGCCCTCGGCGCCGCCATGGCCGCCGCAGAGCGGATCGCCGGGAAGGCGCCGCTCGCCATCGCTGGTTCTAAGCGCGCCATCCATTTCGCGCGCGACCATGGGACGGCGGAGGCGCTCGATTGGGCGGCCTGGGCGCAGGCGTCGCTCTGGAACATGGCGGAGATCGGCGAGGCGATCGCCGCGCGCGCAGAAAAGAGGGAAGGCGCATTCGCGGACGTGGCGCCGCGCCAACGGATGGGCGGCTAAACTCCGCGCTCAGCCTTGGGCGTTGGAGCGCCACGCCTCGTACCGCGCTTCGCGCGCCTGAGAGGCGGGAAGGTCCCGTGCGCCATCGAAGAACCGCGACAGCGCGGCGCGATTGAACGGCGGCGACGCAATTTCCGCGATCAACCGATCACGATCACGCAAAAGCCCTCGTCCCCGAGCCAAAGCCTGTCCTTGGGCCTTTTCCGCGTCGGCAAACATCCAGGCATGTCTAGGCAACGGGCGACGCTGTTGGCCCCGAGCTCCGGGCGGCGCGATACGCGGAGGGGGTTTGGCCGGTTTCTTCTTTGAAGGCGCGGATGAACGGCCCGAGCGACGCAAATCCGCTGTCCAGCGCGATCGCGAGCACGGTGTCGCGACGCCGGTCCGGGTCGGCGAGCAGCGCTTGGGCGCGTTGGATCCGGTGACGGTTCACCAAGCGATTGAAATTGGCGTAGCCCAGGGGGCCCGCAATCGCGCGGCTCACCTTGTACTCGGGAACGCCGAGCCGCAGGGCCAAGTCGGCGACCTTCAGCTCCGGGTCCTGGTGGATCGCCTCATCTCGAAACATACGCTCGATTCGTTCGGCCAAGGCCGCGTCGTCGTCGGCGGGCTTGGCGCTGGTCCAGGCCGAACCCGCAAGCGGATGGGCGCGGCGATAGGCGACCGCCCATGTGGCGCCGATCAGGGCGATCGCTGCGCAGACAGCCTTGATTCGATCGTCCAAAGCATCGCCGCCGCCATGCTCCCAAGCTTGGAGCAAGAGCATGGAGATGGCGAACAAGGCTGCGTATCCGGCGGTGTAGGCGATGCGAAACCGTCGCTCCGCCTTCGGCAGAGCGGGGCGAACCCCGTCCCACACCTCAATGAACACCAAAATGATCACCGTCGAAGCGATCAGCAGGTGCAGATTGGCCATGGCGCGCAGACCAATCGCCGCGACGCCCGACGGTTCCGGGACAAGCCGCGCCAGATGCAGCGCGGCGGCGGTGGCGATCACCGCGGCCAAGATGGCCCATGGCCAGCGCTCGCTCGGCCGGGAACGTCGAAACAGGGCGCGCGTGAGCAGCCATGAGAAGGCGCAGCCGCCGGATCCCAAGATCGCGACAGGGACCTGAAACGGTCCCAGCCGCGCCCCCATCAAAGCCTCGGTGCAAAACGCGAGGATCACGACGGCGAAGGTCGCCCAAAGCAGGGTCAGCGGGTCCAATCGGCCCTGGCGACCCGCATAGGCCGCATAGGACAAGCTCACGCCCATGGCGAAAAAAGGAGCCGCCATCGCGGCTTGGCTTGCGCCCATCGCTCAACCTCCCGATCGTGACGGATGGTCGGGCCAACCTGGCGCGCCTGGCAAGCGGTTCGTCGCAAAATCTCGGTCGATTTCCAAATCGGCGCGATCAGGGGCGCTCTCGACGGCAATTCCGAGGCCGAAACGCCACGGAAAGGACCGCCCATGACCCTCGCACCGACTTTGGACGCCGCGCCGTCCTCCGCCATCGCCGCTCGCGCCTTAAAGATGTCCGGCGTCGCCTGGTTCGTCGCCGCCGCCATCGGCCAGTTGGCCTTCGTCTATTTCCTCATCGCCTATTACGGGGCTCGAACGGCGGCGGGAAACTTCGCCGGCTGGAACGAAAAGCCGCTGATCGACGGCCATATTCCGGGCGATGCGGTCGGAAACCTCATGTTCATCGCCCATATCGGCCTCGCCGTGGTGGTGACGTTGGGCGGTCTGATCCAGCTCGTGCCGGCGATTCGGCGGCGCGCCCGCGCGCTGCATCGATGGAACGGCCGCGTGTTCCTGGTCACGGCCTTCGCCGCCGCTCTGGGCGGGGTGTGGTTGACCTGGGGGCGGGGCACCCATCTGTCGGTCGTCTCCGGCGCCGCCATCACCGGAAATGCAGTCTTGATTTTGGTCTTTGGCGCCATGGCCTGGCGCCGGGCCGCGCAAAGACGGATCGAGGATCATCGCCATTGGGCGATGCGCGCCTTTCTGATGGTCAATGGGGTGTGGTTTTTGCGCGTCGGCCTCATGGCCTGGGTCATCATTCACCAAGGTCCCTATGGCATGAACCGCACGCTTTCCGGTCCCGCGGACATCTTTCTGGTCTTTGGCTGCTATCTGATCCCGCTCGCCGTGTTCGAGATTTATGCGCGGGCGCAACGCAGTTCAGAACCCCGGGCGAAGTTCGGCGCGGCTGGGCTTGTCTTCACCCTGACCGGCGTGATGGCCCTGGGGATCTTCGGCACGGTCGCCTTCATGTGGGGCCCCTATCTGTAAGGGGCGAGGCCGGAACGCGGCGGCGGTCGGGTGTCTTCGCCGCGTTCCCGCGCCGCCGCCGCCGCCACTCGGCGAAGGCTCCCGTCACCCCTCCAAATTGGCGACGCTTTTCTCTCCGTCTTTGGCGATTTTCATGGTTTTGGCGGCGCGGCCCTTGAAAGGCGGCTGCTGCATGAGATCCGCCAGGATACGCTCGCGCTGCAAGTTCTCCGCGTTCGAGAAGGGCGCGATCAACTCCACGAGCCAGAGTTGGCCTTCGGGTTCGGCCGTGTCCGCCAAGCTTTGGGTCGCCGTCTTGGCCTTTTCAAACGCCGCCTGCGCCGCCGCATCATCCCTTGCATGGGCGTGGACCTGGGCTTCCAGGGCCCAGATCTGCGCGGACCAGGGGCCTTTCGCCCGCCATTGAATGGGCCGCAGCGACGGCGCGTCCGCCAAAAGCGCCTTTTCGCCCTCTTCGTCCAGGAAGGCCCAAAGCGCGACGCCCAGAGGGCGATCATCCTGACGGAAAAAGCGGAACTGACCCAGGGTCAAAGGCGGCAGCAGCAGCCATTCCGCGGTTTTGAAGGGCAGATCGCGATGCCCCAAGGATTGGGACACAAGCAGGCACAGCTCGCCAAACGCCGCGCCGAAGGTCTGCCTTGGATCTTTGGCCGCCGCACTCATGGGCGCGCCTCAATCAATCTCGTCATCTCATGGTCTCCTGGAGCGTTTCCGCATGCATCAACGCCGCACCGCGCCGCGTCAACACAAGACGCTTCAGGATCAAATCAATGCGTCGGCCTCCTGGGCGAGCACGAGGCCCACAGCTTCGGGCAGGGGGGTGCGGCCCTCATCGGCGCCGAAAGCGACATAGTGCTGAAGGAAGGAGGTGAGCCCCATATTGCCGCCGGGGCCCGCATCGATGAAGGCGGCGACATCCGGATTGGCCGCGGCGTAAAAGGCCGGGTCCCAACCGATCAGACCTTCCGCGGAACGCGCGCCGGCGATGATCTCCGCCTCGCCGAACTGAAGATAGTGGACGAAGGGATCCAAAGGCGCGCCGAAAAAGTCCACCGCGCCGGCGACGTCGGGATTGGTGAACAGATAGGATATGGGATCGAAAAACGCGTTGGGATCACGCTGGCCCGGGCCGCCTTCGATATTGTCGAACGCCGCGCCGAAGACGAGGTAATGATCCAAGGCGTCGTCCACACCGGTCGTGTCGGCGATCTCCATGTCCAGTTCGGGCAAATCGCTCCGGTAATGCGCCTCGTCGAAAAGGCCTTCGACCGCGCGCAGGGGAGAGAATGCGCGGCCTTCCGCGAAGCCGCCATTGAACCAATGGGCGAAGGCGGCTTCCGGCGTGGTGATCCCCGCCGAGGCCAGATCAGCGTTCGATCCGACGCCGAGATAAAAGGTGGCGTCAAATAGGGCGACGTCCCGCGCGTCGGGCGCGGTCTCGGCCGCCGGCGCGTCGCCGATCCGTTCCACTGCAAGACGATAGGCGCCGATGGACGTGTCCCAGGCGCCCGCCGACACATAGACCCATTGGTCCTCCAGGGCGGTGAACACGAGATCGCTGTCGGTTTCGACGCCCAGCACGCGATCGTCGTTCATCGCGATTTCGACGCCGTCGGCGTCATAGACCCGCAAAAGGGGATCATGGAGCGGGCCGAGGGCCTCGCCATCCTCGGATCCGATCAGCGTGATCCGATAGACTCCGGCGGCGAGCTGAGTCGCGTACCAATCCTCATCGCCCACCACATCAATCGCCGACGTTACGCCGCCAGCCAGAAACGGCGCGCTGTCGTCGGGGCTGGCGCCGACCGTGTCGGCGCGATCGTCCGAAAGGGTCAAAGCGTAGTAGCCCTGAAAAACGTCGAAGGCGCTGGCGGCGACGAAATAGGCGCCGGAGCTCTCCGGCGTGTAGGTGATGGTGGATGCGCGGCCCCAGCCGGAATCATCGTCCTCGGCGACGACGGCGCCCGACGCATCATAGAGCGTGAGATAGGGGTCGTGGAGGGAGCCGCGCCCGGCCTGCAAGCCTTCCAGCGCGATCACATAGGCGACGCCCGCCTCCAGGGACACACGGATCCAATCCGCGTCGCCGTCGAAATCCACGGCGGATTCAAACACGCCCGGAGAGGCGAGGGCGGCTGAAGTGCTGGGCCCGTCGGGCCAGAGGTCGCGTATCGGAACCGGCGTGCCCGGGGGCGCCCGTTCGCCTTCGCCTTGATCATTGCCGGCGATCCACCCTTCAATGATCTCCAATGTGTCGGGCGCGAACAGCCCGGCATAGCCGACATTGCCGCCGCCCGAGGCGAACACGCCGAGCGCCGTGAACACGCCGTCCTCTTCGAAGAATAGGGGCGCGCCGCTGCTGCCGCCTTCCACTTCGGAGGAGAAGAACTCGATATGGCCGAAGCCGTCGTCATAGAAGGCGAAAATGTCCGCTTCTACATACAGATTGCCGTTATACGTCTGAGCTGGATAGCTGCCGACCGTGAGCATGGTGCGCCGGTCAGCGGGATCGGCGGACAGCTCGAAATAGCCGAGATCCTCTCCGATCGGATCGTTGAGCGTCAAAAGGGCGATGTCATATTGATCTTCGCCCGCGGCGTTGAAACCAAACTGTTGGCTTTCAAAATCGAACCATCCGGCCACGCGCGCCGTGGTGGTGACGCCGCCGATGCGGACGCTGAACGGATAGGTCAGCGGCCCGCCGGTTCCAGACAGCACCACATGGGCGGCGGTCAACAGATCGTTCGGCCCCACCAAAAAGCCCGTGCCCTCATTGGTGAAGAAGCCGTCAAAAACCTCAATGTCGGCGATCAGATCGGCGGCGATGGTCATCAGCGATCTCGACGATTGTTTCTTTCATTCGCCGGGACTACAGCCGCGACGTTGAGGAAATGATTATCATACGCCTCGATCGCCTGCGCGCGACATGATGGCGGACGATCATTGATGGTGAGGCGTGTCACCCCTTATTGCGCGCGATGCGCGCGCATTCGGGCCGGGGCCGCGGAGCGTGCAGGATCGCCTCCATGGTCAGGCGTCGGCTCAAGCACGGACGCCGGGATCGACACCGTCGCCAATGTTTGGCGTCCCGTCTCCCCGTTGAATTTCAATGCCGTCAGGCACCCCCATATTGATGCGTCGCGCATCGCCGATCGGATCGCGGAAGGCCGGGTCCGTCGGGTCTGGATAGTATGCTTCGCCAAACACCGGGCTGGCTTGTACGGTGAACACACCATCTGTGGTGAATGTTAGATCGGCTGCATCGTATATGACGGCCAAATCATCCACGTCGCCATTGTCATTTGATTGAGGGTTTGAGTTGTTCGGGCTCATGTGGGATCCTTATAGTCGGGGTTGATACGGAACTCGCGCCGCCGGCCGCTCAAACTTGGCAGCAAGGGCGGGATGCCGGACTTCATGACTGACGAAATACAGAGATTTAGCTGATTTGGCCTCAACTTGTCGGCATGTGCAAAATGTTCTTTGCTTCCAAAACTGAAATATGCCTTGTTTACAAGCGGCGCATAAGAATCAATGCAAAATTCGTCACTCTCGTCATACTTTGGAAAAAATGCTTCTCGGCAATACATGCCGCCTGTGTTGGATTTTGCCACGTGAAGCCATAAATTCGCATCTTCAAGGTAATGCGAAGAACCGTCCTCAATCATGGTGACATAGTGGAAATCCCCCGCGAGATCGTGCTGAATGGTGTATCGACACGTGAATTCATCTCGGATTTTGAAGGGGACGCCTTTCACACTGCCCTCAATCGTAACGATGATGGGGGCCCGAAGCTTTTCTTCCGTGCATGCGCTCAAACCCATGCCGAGGACGATCAGAAGGACGCCTGCGGACCGATGCGCGAAGGAATTTCGCGCCGTCGTCGGGTGCGGTCGCGTTTGCGGCGTCCGCAGGTTGATGGCTGCCCACTCGCGAGGCTCCGCACGTCGAACGCCCGAATGATTTTGAACAGAAGCGCCCAATCCCACCGCGCGGCGCGTACTCCAACGCAGACGGGCGACCGCCGCCACTATCCATCGTCTCATGATCCCATCTCCACAATGCGCCGGGTTCCGTCCTCGAGCCGGTTGAGGGTCTTTTGCCTGGCGCCTGGAAAGGGGCCGGGGAGCCGCGCGGCGATCACGCCCTGAGAACTTGTCACGCCAATATCAAGAATTCCAATTTGTCGCCCATCGTTACTCATCATTGCCTCCAGCGGACTCTTTTTCTTGCTTGAGTCGAAGCCATGTTTCCTTCATATATTGAGGTTTATGGTCGAAGCCAAAATCTCTCATTAGCTGTTCTTTCACAAGAGTTGCGGGCTCACCGAAAAAAAACATGTAAAGCTCTTCGTCTGTAAAGAAACCAGACGCTGCAACTTTATCTAGTATTATTCCGGGGTTAAAACCTTGGTAGTTCGCCCTTTCTGATTGACAAAATTCTTTGTACTGTTCTTTAAATTGCTGTATAAATAGTTCATCTTGATAGACAAAATCAACAAGACTTTTGATAAACTGATCTATTTGCTTATTTTGTTTAAATTCAATATATTTTTTGACTTTATATCGACTTTGCGCTTTTCTCACGAAGCTCGCTTCCTTAGCGCGCTGTTCTTCGGCCTCGGTTAGTTTACGCGGCGGAACAAAAATGACTTGTCGGTAGACGGCGTTAGATTCATCGCTCTTTTTCCAATTTTGAAGATCGTTTTCGTCTTCCACTCCTGATTTCCTTTCTCTTGGTTGATGATATTCCACTGGTCAATTCTCAAACACAAGAGGGAACGGACATGTCATTCCTCTTTGTGTCGATCTGAGTCTAAAAACCAAAAGAAAGGAAGTGTTTTGCATGACTCTATCTCTAAGGGTCTTGCACAGCTCGAAGGAGGATATTGTCTGCGTTCCCAGGAATAATTGGCCACAAGTAATCCAAATTTTAGCATAACACATCCATAAACAAGAGCAGTTTTGAACCTAACAAGAGAAATCATTACGACATAAATTAGCATAATGTAATAAGCTTGATATATAATATAATGCCCAAAGTAAAAAAAATTGTCGTCATCCAATATTAACGTTGAAATGTAACCGCCTTTTGGGGAATAGTAGGAAACCAGTTGATGGACATAATCTCGAAAGAAGTACAAGTCGAACGCGGCACCCATAGCTACCGTAAAAATTAAAAATGGTGGAAAAAGTTTTGCGAACTTGCGGAAGTTTGAACTTTGAAAAAGTGTTTTGAAACGAGAAGGCGTCATTTACCAACCTCCAAAACCGTCCGCGTTCCATCCGGCTTCATCTGCAACGTCTTTGCCCTGCGGTTTTGGAAGGGCGGTTGCGGCGAGGCCGCGCTCATCGGCCCGCCTCCGCCGTCTCGATGACCGCCAAATCCTCCTCCCGCACGGTGGACAGGGCGGCGATCAGATAGGCGATGTTCCGGCGCAAAGACCACGCGCGGGCGAGATAGAACCGATGTTGCGGCGCGGCGTAGACCTCTCGCACGGGCGCATAAATCTTCAAAAATTCCTGGGCGACCGCCGGCGCGCCGGGAAAGGCGGGCTGGGCGGCGAGGTGGTCTTGAAACGCTCGGCGCGCGGCCGCCGAGCCTGCGGCTTGGGCGGCGGCGTTGTTGTCCGTCACCCCCAGGGCGAGCTGCTGGGCCGCCGCGCCTTGCAGCCCGGCGACAAGCCCCGCCGCCGCGGCCTTCTTCAAAGACGTGTAGATCCGAAACTCGGTCTCGAAGGCGGCGCGCCAAACCTCCACCCCGTCGACGGCGCGCCTAAGGACATAGGTGGCGGCGACATGGGCCGGCGACTCCAGCTTGGCGTCGATCATGCCGGGGTCGCGCGCGGTCCATTCCTCAACCGTCATGTCCAGGCGATAGGTCGCCTGATCAGGCTCTGCGGCCAGAAAGCCGTTCTGGTCCAGCGACACCCGAAGCGCCTCCGCCACCGCCTCGGGCGTCCCCAAAGGCTCGGTCTCGCCAGGCGGGGGCGGCGCCGGCGCGACATCGCCCACCACAATCGCGCCGTCGCGCATGCCCGATGTCTCAAAGCCGAACTTTGGCACGTGGGCGTATTCCGGATCGAACGGCCCGGCGCAGGCGGTGACCAAGAGCGCAAGAAACGCGACCGCCCAGATGCGCCCGGGCGATTTCAAACGCGGCTTTCCAACCATCAAACGCTCTCCCACCATGTCGATGTCGGACGTCAGCATGGGCGCGGCGGAAAGAGCCGGTCAAGCAAATGCGTAGCCTAGTGCAGCCAAGTGAAGCTGCGCAAAGCGGGGCTATCCTAGCTTCGGGTCTTAACCAAAACCTAATTGATAAAAATTTTCATTAAAATTGACGAAAATCAGATTTTATTAAGGCGCCTCGGCCATCGTCTCCCTCAACGCAAGTCGCGCCGCCACGGCGCCCCGGAACAGGAGTTGATGATGACGATGCAAAAGCTGAGCAAACTTTCCCTCACGGTCTCGCCCCTGGCCATGATCGGCCTTCTCGTCGCGGACCTGCCCGAAGGCGTTAAGCTGCCGGGTGTGGCCGCCTTGCTGGCGGCGACGGCGACCGCCCTGGTGCTCGATGCGGCGAAATCGAAGAAGGCGGAAACAGAGGCCGACGCCGCGCCCTATCAGGGCCGCGATCGCCGCCGCCGCTTGAGCCAGGGCGAGGTGTGGTCCGGGCATATCTTTCGCGAAAACGAAATCACGGCCCAGGAAGGGACCTATGGCTGCTTTCGGGGTGAGGACTATCTGGGCGCCCATTGGGATCGCTTCGTGCCCAGGGGCATGCGGCTGCCCAACGCCCAAGCCCTTGGATTGATCGGCGTGATCACATGGCGGCGCAAAATTTGGGCCGCGGACCTGCAAGGCGAGCGCCGGACGCGGAACCGCCTGCCGAGTGCGATTCCGGCGGCGTGAGGCGCATCACGCCATCAAACCGGGTCTGCGGCGATCACATAATTCTGGCAGCCGCGCAGGGCGCCGTCCTGGCGGATCAGATCCAAGGCTTCCGCGCGCAAGGCCTCGCCCCGGGCTGTCAGCGCGGCGGCGAGGGCGCGATCGGCCAAGGTTTTGAGGCCCGGCAAGACCATATTGATTTGGGCGTTTACGAAGCGCTCTTTGTATCCGATGCCGAAATGCTTGAGATGGCGGACCGCAAAGCCCGCGCGCCGCAACTGATCCGCGACCCAGGGCGCGGGATATTCGCGATAGGGCATGTCGCCATAGAGCAGGACGCAGGCGTCGCGGAAACGGCCGATCTCCCAGATGAGACGCGCGGCCTTTCCATCCGGCCGCGTCGTCGGCGTATAGGGCTCAAGGCCGGTCACATAGAGCGTGCGGCGCGTCATCGGCCTTAAGCGCGCGAACAGATAGGGCTGGTAATAGGGTGCGAAGCCCTCCACGGCGCCGAGCAGGTAATCCGCCAGCACCGTGTCATAGACCTCGCCCTTCATAAACTCCGGGTCGGCCCAATTGCCCAGCACGATCCGGTCTTGGGGACGCGGCGCGTCGCCCATGTCCTTGCGCACTTTCGCCGCCATGACGGGCGAACCGGTCACGGCGGTCCAACGCTCCGTGGCGCGTTCGGACACCCAGCGCAAGGAATTGACGCCGGTCCCTGCGTCAAGCAACGCGCCCCAGGGCCGATCGCCCTGAAGCCGCGCGATATGGCGATAGAGCGCCGAGTGCTTGCGCGTGCCCATGGGGATGGCCTCCTTTCGAATCGGAAGAGCACCCTAGAGAGCTTGGCGCGACGGGTAGGGTGCTTTCAGGCGCCGGCCGCCACGGATTTTCGGTTCGGCTTCCCAAAATCCAGTTTCTGTGATTGCATTTTGCAAATCACGGGGGGCCAGATGTCGCTGTTTCGTTCTTGCGTCTTCGCATGCGTGGTCTCGCTTTCGCCTGCGCACGCCGAACATATGCCCGTCGACTTGATGCTGTTTCAGACCGTACCGGCGCGGGATGGGACGGCGCTTTCCGCAACTGTCTGGAGGCCGGCCGGCGCAGAGCGCCATCCGACCGTGCTGGTCGTCACGCCTTATGTTTCGGACGAGGCCCATGAGCGCGCACGCGCCTATGTCGATCGCGGATACGCGATGGTGAGCCTCGACGTTCGGGGACGGGGCAATTCCGAAGGGATGCGCCGAATTTTCGCGGAAACGGGGCTGGACGGCTGCGACGCGGTCGCCTGGATCAAGGATCAGCCCTGGTCGGATGGGCGCGTCGCGATGCGCGGAGGATCCTATCGGGGCATGACCCAATGGATGACGGCGCGCGCTTGTCCCGAGGCGCTGGAGACCTTCATCCCAACCGCCTCCACCTATCCCGGCGAGGACGCGCCCGTCGCGCTCGGTCGGGGTTTGTCGGCGTTTCAATTGCGTTGGCTTTCCTATGTGGCAGGCCGAACGCGCAACAGCCAAATCTTCGGCGATACTGATCATTGGCGACGCGTCTTCGTCGATCTCTACAAGCGCCACGTCCCCTTTCATCTCTGGGACAAGGCGGCGGGCACGCCCGCGCCCGTGTTCAAAACATGGATCGACAAATCGGCGGACTCGGCGCTTTTGGAGGATGAGACCTGGCGACCGGAACACTACCGCCCCATGAAGATGCCGATACTGACGATCACCGGCCATTTTGACGGCGATCAGCCTGGCGCATTGCGGTTTTTTCGAGAGCATCAGGCCCATGCGAAAGGACGTGCTCGGCGCGACCATTATCTCGTCATGGGGCCTTGGGACCATGGCGACACCCGTGCGCCGACTCGCGAATTGGGCGGGGAGCTCGGCGGATCGGTCGAGCCCCACCACGTTTTCCCGGAGAACAGCGTTTTCGACATGGACGCCTTCAACCTGGATTGGTTCGATTGGCATATGAAGGGCGGCGATCGGCCGGCGCTTTTGACGGACAGAGTCGTTTATTATGTCGGCGGCGTTGGCGAATGGCGCAGCGCGCCGAGCCTG
The DNA here is from genome assembly GCA_964412525.1 of uncultured Caulobacterales bacterium. Classification (GTDB taxonomy): domain Bacteria; phylum Pseudomonadota; class Alphaproteobacteria; order Caulobacterales; family CAYPOX01; genus CAYPOX01. The sequence continues at coordinate 2,424 of CAYPOX010000028.1, read as the reverse complement.
GACGCCGTCGCCGACGGCGTTAGGCGGTACTATCTGTCTGCGAACCCGGATGAGGGGCGGGACGTGTTCCATTCCGGGCGGTTGATCAACAATGCACCGGACGACGAGGAGCCGACGGCGTTCGTCAGCGATCCGCTTGATCTCTCCGGCCTTGACGTCTCGGGTGGCCGATCGCGCGGGATCATCATCGGCACGCTGAAGTATCGCGGTGCGGCGCACATGCCGGAGGCCCGCGTGTTTCATTCGGCGCCGTTCGCGGAGCCGGTCACCCTGGCCGGGCAGATGAGATTGACTTTGCACCTGTCCATGGACGCGCCGGATGCGGACGTGATCGCGACGGTCGCCGCCATCCTTCCGGATGGAGAGCATCGGCTGCTTGGTGAAGATGTCGTCCGTGCGCGGTTTCGAAACGGGTCCGAACCGGAGCCGGCGTCGCCAGGGGTTGTAGAACCATACGTCTTTGACGATTTCTACTGGACCGCCTGGGTTTTGCCGAAAGGCGCGCGCCTTCGCCTCACGGTGGGGCCGTTCCAAGATCCCTATGCCCAGAAAAATTACAATTCCGGCGGCCGCATCGGTTATGAAACGATCGAAGACGCCCGCATCGCGACCATCCAGATCCATCACGACGCTGGCCATCCCAGCGTGTTGGAGTTGCCAGTGGTGCGATAAGGGCGGGCCGTGTGTGAAAGCGGGGGCGTCGCGGCGAAATCCGCCTTCAAACATCCACCATCACGTCGCTTCCCGCGCGCTCGCGGATGAATTGGAAGCGGGCGTCGGCGTCGCGGCCCATGAGGCGGCGCACGGCGGTTTGGGCGCCGGCCCGCTCCGTCTCGCCGGCGGTCACCCGAATTAAGGTGCGGGTGGCCGGGTCCATGGTGGTCTCCTTCAATTGTCGGGGCATCATCTCGCCCAAACCCTTGAAGCGGCCGACCTCCACATGCTTTCGGCCCTTGAACTCCGATTGGAGCAGGGCGTCCTTTTCCGCATCATCCATGGCGTAGACGGTCTTGCCGCCCGCCGACAGCCTGTATAAGGGCGGTTGCGCAAGATACAGGCGCCCAGCCGAAATCATGCCGGGCGTCTCCAGCAGGAAAAACGTCATCAGCAGGGCGGCGATATGCGCGCCATCCACGTCGGCGTCCGTCATCAGAATGATGCGCTCATAGCGCAGATCATCAAGGCGAAAGGCGCTGCGCAAGCCGCAGCCAAGGGCGGTGCCCAAATCGGTGAGTTCCTGATTGGCGCGGGCCTTGTCCTGAGCCGCGCTCGCCACGTTCAAAACCTTGCCGCGCAGGGGCAGGATCGCTTGGGTCTGCCGGTCGCGGGCCTGTTTGGCCGAGCCGCCGGCCGAATCGCCCTCGACGATGAAGAGTTCGGCGCCCGGGCCGCCGGCGGCGCGGCAATCGGCGAGCTTGCCGGGCAGGCGGGCGCGCGCGGCGCGGCTTTGCTTTTTCTGCTCCTTGTCCCGTCGGCGGGCGAGCCGTTCGGCCATGCGGGCGAGGGCGGTCTCCACAACCAGCTTGGTGCGGTCCGGCCGCTCGGCGAGCCAATGGTCGAGCGGATCCTTGAGCGCGAGTTCGACCAGGCGGGATGCGCCGGGGGAGGCCAGCTTTTCCTTGGTTTGACCTTGGAACAGCGGCTCGGGGATCGTGACGGCCAAGCGGCCCTCAATCCCCGCCAGCACGTCTTCCGCGGACAGGTCTTGGGATTTGGCGAGGTTGAGGAGTTCGCCATGGCGACGCAGACCTTTGACGAGGGCGGCGCGGAAGCCAGCCTCATGCGTTCCCCCTTCCGGGGTCGGCACGGTGTTGCACCAGGTCTTCAGCCCGCCTTCATCATCGGACAGGAAGGCGGCGGCCCACTCCACTTTGGCGTCGCCGTTTTCAACCGCGCCCGCGAAGGCGTCTTCGGCCAAGCGAGCCTCGGGCGGGGTGTCCGCATCCAGCAAGTCTTTCAGCCCATTGGGGAAACGGTACACGGCGGAGTCCGGAACGCCGTCGATATGGGCGCCGCCCGTCCAGGCCCAGCGAATCTCGACGCCGGCGCAGAGATAGGCCTTCGCCTTCGCCATGGCGTGGACGCGGGCCGGGTCCAGCCTCGCGCCATCTTGGAAGATCTCATGGTCGGGACGGAAGCGTATGGTGGTGCCGGGCTGGGTCTTGCGCTCGGTGGGGCCGGCGTCTTGCTGCTCGGACTGGGGCGCGCCGCGCGAAAAGGATTGCCGCCAAAGCCGACCTTCGCGGCGAATCTCAGCCTCCAGGACGTCCGACAGGGCGTTGACGACCGAGACGCCGACGCCGTGCAGCCCGCCCGCCGCCTTGTAGGCCTTGCCGGAGAACTTTCCGCCCGAATGCAATGTGGTGAGAATCACTTCGAGGGCGGATTTTTTCTTATCCTTGGGATGCGGATCGACGGGGATGC
>CAYPOX010000027.1:0-25121 GCA_964412525.1 uncultured Caulobacterales bacterium | reverse complement strand
CGTCGAGAAGGTCGTCGCCGTCGCCGCCCGAAAGCACGTCGTCGCCGTCGCGGCCAAAAAGAACGTCGCCTCGCGAACCGCCGGCGCCCGCGTCGTCACCGGATCGGTCGAAGGAATCCCGCCCCTCCGCCAAACCAAACGCGATCAAATGATGAAGAAGGCTGTCCAGCGTTCCCGCTTCATAGGCCGCCGCCACATCGCCATTCACCGTTGAATAATGCACCGGGTCAAAGCCGAAGTCCCCGACCGGTCGTGCGCCGGACAGCATCTCCGCCTCGCCAAAGGTGAGATAATGGACCAGCGGATCGACGCCCGCCGCCGCAACATCGGGATTCGCAAAAAGATAGCCGCCCGCATCGAACGCCGAATTGGGGTCTGCGAAGATGGCGTCCGCAAACTCCGCGTCCGACAGTGGGTTGAAGCTCGGCGTGTCGTCAAAACCCGCGCCGGAGAGATAGTCTTCAAGCGGCGGCGGCGCGTCGTCCGGCGGCCCAATCAGGCCGTAAGTCCGGTTCGCCGCATAGAAACTGGCGTCGAACACCGGCGCGATCAGCACCATCCATTCCGCATCGGTCATGGCCGCTCTCCTTCCGGCGCTAACGCCATCTCCTGACTCATATGCAAAACCTATAAATCAATATTTACATAGATCAAGAGCCTGTGGCTGTCGCAGCGCCCCAGCCGCAGAGCGGCCATCAGCGCGCCAGCCTGCGCCGGAAAACAACACGCTTCTCTTGCGCATCGCGGACGCCCGGGCGCGATCAGCGGGGTGGACCTTCCGCGGCCGTCCTGTTGAACTGGTTGTAACAAGTCTCAAAAGTCTGGAGCGGGGCCATGCACCACAAGAACCGAATCGCAACCTTGTTGATGGGCGTGTCCGCCATCGCCTTGGCGTCTTGCGGCGAGAACGAGAGCGGCGGCGAAACGGAGACGCGCCAAGCCGAAGCCCAAGACGAAGACGCGGGGCCGACGGCGCAGACGCCTGTCGCCACCGCCCCACAATCGGAGCCGACCGCCGTGAACGCTGAGGCCGCGCCGAGCGTGTTGCTCGCCGAATGGGATACGCCTTTCGGCGCGCCACCCTTCGACGCCTTTGAGCCGGACGACTATCCGTCGGCGATGGACGCCGCCATGGCCGCCCATCTTGAAGAGATCGACGCCATTGCGCGCAATCCGGAACCCGCCACGTTCGACAACACCATCGCGGCCCTGGACGCCTCCGGCGCCGAACTGACCCAAGTCGCGCGCGTTTTTTACAATTTGGTGTCGGCGGACATCAATGACGGCCTGCAAGAGGTCCAGGGGGCCTATGCGCCGAAACTGTCCCAACACACTGACTCCATTACGCTGAACCCGGAGCTGTGGGCGCGTGTGCGGGCGGTCTATGACCAGCGCGAAACTCTCGACTTCGATGACGACCAGGCCAAGCTCTTGGAGGACACCCATCGCAGCTTTGTGCGCGCCGGCGCCGATCTCGACGAGGACGGCAAGACCCGGCTGGTGGAGATCAACAGCCGTCTGTCCCAACTTTACACGGAGTTCTCCAATCGTGCGCGCGCCGAGCAGACGCGCCCGTCCGTCATCGTGACGGACGCCGCGCGCCTCGACGGCCTTCCTGAGGACCAGATCAAGGCGGCCCGCGCCTTTGCCGAACGCGTCGCCGCGGACGAGTCCGTGGACGAGGAAACCCGCGCCGCGGCTGAAAACGGCTACGCCTTCAACATGATCCGATCGTCCTTCACCCCGGTGCTACAATTCGGGAAGGACCGGACCCTGCGCAAAGAGATCCTCGACACCTATTACGCCATGGGATCCGGCGGCGGAGATTTGGACACGCGCGAACTGATCAAGGAAATCGCTGTTTTGCGCGCGGAGAAAGCGAACCTCATGGGCTTTGACACCTTCGCCGCCTACGCGATCGACCCGCGCATGGCGAAGACGCCTGAGGCCGCCGCCGCTTTGATGACCCGAGTCCTCGACGCGGCGCTTGTCCGCGCCAAGGAAGAGCGCGCGGCGCTTGAGGCGATGCTGCAGGAAGATCTCGGAGCGGACGCGACGCTCGCCGCCCATGATTGGTGGTACTATGCGGAGAAGGTGCGGGAGGCGAAGTACGATCTGTCCGAAGAGACGTTGAAGCCCTATTTCCAGGTCGACGTGGTGCGCGACGGGGCGTTTTACGTCGCCAATCGCCTTTTCGGCATCAATTTCACCGAAGTCACGGACTCCGTTCCGCTCTACCATCCGGACGTGAAAGCGTTTGACGTGACCGACGTCCAAACCGGTGATCATGTCGGCCTTCTTTATCTCGACTACACCGCCCGCCCGACCAAAAGAGGGGGCGCCTGGGCGTCGGCTTACCGCGTCCAGTCGAACCTGCCCGGCGAAGACGAGGTTCGCCCGATCATCGTGAATGTCGGCTCGTTCTTCAGTCCGACGAGCCCTGACGATCCGGGTCTGATGTCTTGGGATTCGGTCACCACGCTTTTTCACGAACTTGGTCACGCCATTCACGGCCTGGTTTCCCGCGTCCGTTATGAAGGCCAGTCCGGCACCGCGGTGAAGCGTGATTATGTGGAGTTCCCCAGCCAGGTTTTGGAGAATTGGGCGGCGGAGCCCGCCGTCTTGGAGCGCTACGCCAAGCACTTTGAGACCGGCGAGACGATTCCCGCCGAATTGATGGATAAGCTGAAAGAGGCCGCGATCTTCAACAACGGCTTCGATATGACGGAGGTCGCCGCCGCGTCGCTTCTGGATCTGGCGTGGCACACGAAGACGCGGGCGGAGCTTGAAGCGATCGACGACGTTCGCGCCTTCGACGCCCAGGTCATGGCGGATTTGGGCGTCATCCCGGAAATCGCCCCGCGTTACAGATCGCCTTATTTCTCCCACGTTTTTTCGGGGGACGGCTACTCTGCGGGCTATTATGTCTATCTCTGGGCCCAAGTTCTTTCCGCGGACGCCTGGGGCGCGTTCAAAGCCACCGGCGACGTCTTCGACCCGGAATTGTCCGCCAAGCTAACAAACGAAGTGTTCGCCGTCGGCGGTTCGCGGGACGAAATGGAGAGCTTTGTCGCATTTCGCGGGCAAGAACCGGATCCTGACGCCTTCCTGCGGGAGGCCGGTCTGATCCGCTAGCTGGCGATCGGCGATGCTGCGCCCGCCCCTTCAATTCCGAAAAGAACGATCGCCGGCGCGCGCGACAATGTCCGCTGCCATGAAATCGTCAAGAACACCATCAACCTCGCCCGATCCACGGGCGTGCGCTCGGTGGGTGAAGGCGTTGAGACTCGAGAGGACCAAAATCGCCTTCGCGAGCTCGGATGCGATTGCCTGCAAGGATTCAAATTCGCGAAGCCCGCGCCCGCAAGCGAATTCCTCCAGCTTCTCGACGCCAGCATCGACGTGCGCGATTGGAAACGGACGCCCATCCATGCAGAGCCGGTGAGGGTCGCCAAAGCGGCGTCCTAAATCTCCGTCCACGACACGCCGAAGAACTCGAAGATTCGACACGACGCCATTGACGCGCCTCATGGAAGCGATGCGCGGGGTCGCATGGACGCGCGCGTCCACGCGGGACAAGTCTCTCGGAAACGGAGGGCCGCATGCGATTCATTTTTCTCTACGGATTCATCGCTCTGATGGCGGCCGGACTGGCGGCGGGAGTCGCGCATCACCAAGCTTGGTTCGTGCTGTCGCTCGCGGCCGGCGTTTTCGTGCTTATCGGGATTTATGACGTGATGCAGACCCGCCATGCGGTGCTGCGCAATTATCCGATCATCGGCCACATGCGCTGGATCTTCGAATCGGTGCGCCCGGAGTTTCGGCAATACTTTTTCTCCAGCGATAAAGATGAGCGTCCGTTCAATCGGGACCAGCGTTCTCTCGTTTATCAGCGCGCGAAAAACGTCGAAGACCGTGCGCCGTTCGGGACCAAGTTCGAAGCCTACTCCCAAGACTTCTCCTTCATCACCCACGCCCTGGCGCCGACACTGCACCATCCGGACTCCGATTTTCGGGTCACGATCGGTGCAGAGCGCTGCGCGAAACCCTATTCGGCCTCACTGTTCAACATCTCCGCCATGAGCTTCGGCGCCCTGTCCGCCAATGCGATCACCGCGCTCAATCGCGGCGCAAAGAAAGGCGGCTTCGCCCACGACACCGGGGAAGGCTCGATCAGCCGCTATCACCGGGAAGGCGGCGGCGACCTGATTTGGGAGATCGGAACGGCTTATTTCGGATGCAGAACGAATGAGGGCGGATTCAATCCCGACACTTTCGCCGAGCGCGCCCAGGACGATCAGGTGAAAATGATCGAGATCAAGCTGAGCCAGGGCGCGAAGCCGGGTCATGGCGGCGTTCTGCCGGCCGCCAAGGTGACGCCGGAGATCGCCGAGGCCCGGGACGTGCCGCTCGGCCGCGACGTGATCTCGCCTGCGGGGCACGCCGCGTTTTCGACACCCTTGGAGCTGATCGCCTTCATCGCACGGCTGCGGGAGCTTTCGGGCGGCAAGCCCGTCGGATTCAAACTTTGTCTGGGGCACCCTTGGGAGTTCATGTCGATCGTCAAGGCGATGTTGAAAACCGGCGACGGACCGGACTTCATCGTCGTGGACGGCGCCGAGGGCGGCACAGGGGCGGCGCCGATCGAGTTCGCCGATCATGTGGGCACGCCGCTTGCGGAAGGCCTCGGGTTCGTGCACGCGACCCTGGTCGGCGCGGGCTTGCGCGATCGCGTGAAGATCGGCGCATCCGGAAAAATCCTGAACAGTTTCGACATGGCGCGGGTGATCGCGCTCGGCGCCGATTACTGCAACTCCGCGCGCGGTTTCATGATGGCCTTGGGCTGCATCCAATCCCTGTCTTGCCACACCAATCATTGCCCGACCGGCGTCGCCACCATGGACAAAGGCCGGGCGCGGGCTCTGGTCGTCACCGACAAGACCGAGCGGGTCTTCAACTACCATCGCAACACGATGGCCGCCTTGGGCGAGCTGCTCGCCGCGGCGGGCCTGTCTCAGCCGTCCGAAATCACCCGCCACCATGTCCACCGGCGGATGGGGGACGGCCGCGTCATCTCCATGGCGGAACGCTTGCCATGGATCGAGCCCGGCGCGCTGCTTGATGGGCGATCCGACGATTCGGACGAACGCTTCACGCGATTTTGGGCGATGGCGCAGGCGGATCGCTTCGATCCCCACTGCCCATAACGGCGGGTCCGCCCGATCACCCCACCTGAGCGGCGTCGGGTCGATTGGGATGGATGGCGTCGCCCGGCTCCATTTGCCGGCGTACGACCACCTCGACATGAAGGTGATCGAAATCCGACGGATCGCCCACATAGGCGCCATGGAGCGGCGCGGCTTGATCCGGGTCCCGCGCAACCGCGACGCGCACCAAATTCTCATTGCCGAACTGGCCGTTGGTGGGATCGAGCTCGATCCAGCCGGCCCCCGGCACATAGGCCGCGAGCCATGCATGGGTCGACCCTCCGCCCACGGTCGCATCCCCAAACCCGTCTACGGAAGGATCGTAGAGATATCCGCTCACAAAGCGCGTCGCGAATCCGATGCTGCGCAAAGCCTCCATGAGAAAGAGGCTGTAGTCACGGCACGAACCCACGCCCGCATCCATCAACTCGGTTGGGCGCATCACGCCTTCTTCGTGGCGAACCGTATAGTCGAACTCGCGCTTCACGGCGCAATTCATTTCATTCAAAAGCTCCAGCGTGTCCCGGCGTTCGTAATCGCCGAAAAAACGCCGCGCCCATTGATCGACTAGGCGATCCGGATCCGGAAAGCGACGCTCGATCGCGCGCATGAGATCCGGCATCTCATCGCCGGGATAGGTGAAGGGGGCGGCTTGAGCCGCCGGATCGATCGCCGCCGCGAGGTCTTCATCGTCGGGAAATTTGTCGACCACGGCTTCGCATTCAAACCGCAACTCGTCGCTCGGTTCTTGGAACTGCACGATCGCGAGAGAGTTCGAAAACACGTCGTGCGCTTGGCGGATCCGCGCAGCCGGCGTCACCAACATCCGTGCGTCGATCACGCGCTGATCATGACTATCGCGCGGGCGGCACCGGACCACATGCTCGTGAAACGACACAGGCCGACGGTAGCGGTACACCGTCGTATGACGGACCAACAGTCGTTTCGCCTGCATGACGGCGGACGCTCCGATCAATAGGCACGTGTTATGATCCACGCGCGAAAAATGTACGCCCCACACCCGTGGCGATATCCGCGAATCGCGATTGAATCCAGTCGAAAAACGCTGGCGCTCCGGGTTCCGCCGGCGGCGTCTCCATCGCTTGCTCCAAATCTCGGAACGCCGCTTTCGCCGCCTCGTCGAGGGGCGTCTCCGTCTTGCCCTCGATATAGGCTGCGTAGCGGTCGATCTCTTTCAAGGCGCGCGCCACCGATCGAGGCAGTTCCGGATCGCGCAGCATGAAGTCGATTACCGCGGACGGCGTGATGCCGAGCGGGTGCTTGCGTCGGTAAATGTGATAGGCGGACGCCGCGCGCAACATGGCGTTCAACCGGCTCACCGTCACCGGATCGTCCGCTTCGACATAGTCGCTCAGATAGGGCGATTTTGCGTCGAGCAGCCGCGTTGTCTGATCGCCGCGCTCCAAATACTTGCCGATCTGAAAAAACGCGAAGGATTCGTCGCGCACGAAGGTCCCGTCCGCCACTCCCTGAAAGGCCTGACAGCCCTCTTTGACCGTGGCGCAGAACGCCGCGGAGCCCATGCGAATTAGTTCCGCCGAGTCGTGCTGGATGACGCTTTGATAGGTGACGTTCAGGCTCGTCCACATTTCCGTCGAGATCACGTGACGGAGGACGCGCGCGTTCTCCCGCGCCTGGCGAAGGGAGGACACCACCGATGTAGGGTTGCCCGGATCAATGGCGTAATATTGTAGAACGTTGGCCCGTGAGGGTTCACGACCAAGTTTCGCGAAGCGATGCACGTCGCCATTGATGCGCAGCAAGACGTCCCAGGGCGCCTCGCCGTAGAGCTCCCGAGCGGCCACGTCGTTGGTGTCGATCAACCGCGCAAGATTTTCGGCGCGCTCGACGTAACGCGCCATCCAAAAAACGTCCTCCGCGAACCGGGCGAGCAGCTCAGCCAAGGACCCAAGTGTCCTTCGATCCGCCACCTTGGGAGGAGTTCACCACCAACGACCCCTTTTTCAATGCGACGCGGGTCAGCCCACCAGGAAGCACCCACGTGTCCGGACCCGTGACCGCGAAGGGGCGAAGGTCCACATGGCGCGGCTCCAACGCGCCGTCGATCAAGGTCGGGCACACCGACAGGGTGATCATCGGTTGTGCAATGAAATTGGCGGGATCCGCCTCCACCGCGGCGCGGCAGGTCTCAAGCTCCTCCTGGGTCGCGCGCGGGCCGATGACGACGCCGTAACCGCCGGAACCGCCCACCGGCTTCACCACCAATTGGTCGATATGGGCCAAAACGTGGTTGCATTCGGATGGGATCGCACAGCGGAATGTCGGCACATTGGCGAGAACAGGATCCTCGCCCAGATAGTAACGGGTGATCTCCGGGATGTAGCTGTAGATGGCCTTGTCGTCCGCCACGCCGGCGCCGACGGCGTTGGCGATGGTGACGTTGCCCTTGGCGTAGGCCCGCATGAGGCCGCGTACGCCCAGCATGGAGTCCTCGCGAAAGGTCTCCGGGTCCAGAAAATCGTCGTCGATCCGCCGGTAGATCACATGCACGCGTTGCGGCCCGCGGACGGTCTTCAGAAAGACCTTGTCGTCGTCCACATAGAGGTCGCGTCCCTCGGCCAAGGCGGCCCCCAGCTCCCTCGCCAGAAAGACGTGCTCGAAATACGCCGAGTTGTAGACGCCCGGCGTCAGCAGCGCGATCGTCGGTTGCTCGACGCCGTCCGGAGCGAGCGCCGCCAGTTTGCGCGCGAAACGGCGGCCATAGTCGGACACGGGCGCGATCGACAATCCGGACACGAGATCGGGAAAAGCCCGCAGCATCAGAGCTCGGTTCTCTAAGACATAAGACACGCCAGACGGCGATCGCGCATTGTCCTCCAGAACCAGCCAGCGACTATCGGCGTCGCGCACCAGATCAATGCCTGCGACATGGACAAAGACGCCGCCCTTTGGACGGATCTCGCGCATGACGGCGCGATAGGCGGGGTGGCTCTCCACGGCTCCCCGCGGAACCACGCCGTCCTTCAGGATCTTTGCAGGTCCGTAGATGTCTTGGAGGAACGTATTGAGGACCTTGACCCGCTGGGTCACGCCGCGCGCGATCATCGCCCACTCCTCTGAGGCGATCGGACGCGGCGTCACGTCAAAGGGCAACGCACGATCAATGGCGTCGCTCTCGGAATAGACCGTGAAGGTGATGCCCAGATTGAGAAGTTCGCGCTCGGCCGCCTTGGCGCGCCGGGTCAACTCCGCCGGATCGATGGCCGCCAGGCGCGCCCAGAGTTCATGCAGCGGTTTCGGATGGCGCGCGACGCCGTCCGTCAACTCGCAAAACGCGGCCCCTTTGTCATAAGACCGCATGCCGGTCGTTTGTGTTTCGATCGCCTCTCAGCCCCTTCGCCTTCACGAATACAAGTCAAGCACACGCTGCAGCGCAACACAAATCGCAGTCCGGCGCACGGTGTTTGGGCGCCCCGCCGCGCTTGTCGTCAATCGCCGTCGGTTCTGGATCGACCATCTGGCGTGGGGCGGACAAGCAGTCGAACCATCAGAGCGATGAAGACCAAGGTCCCGATGTTCCCAAGAGTGTCAGCGAGATCACCCAGAAGCATGGCGTCGACCTTCCTGCACCAACGCTTTGATCAGACAGACTTGTAAAAGAACCGCGATGAAAACGAAGGGCAACGCGCCGAGCGCGATCACCTTCTTTACGGCGTCGATCGACCCGGAGAGCACCATCGCCACGCCCAAAGCGCCCAGCAATATGCCCCATAGGGCGCGGATCGCAGGCTTGGGATTGGAGTCGCCGCCGGTGGAGAACATGCCTAGGACGAAAGCAGCGCTCACGACGCTCGTGACGATAAAGAGGAACGCGGCCAACACCGTTGCGCCAATGGTCACGGGCGCGAACGGCAATCGCTCAAGCAGCGCGAACGTCACGCGTTCCGCATCGGACTGCGCGAGCGCAAGCAGCGCCCCCGGACCTTCCAGCACCTCATAGAGCCCGATGCCGCCAAAGGCCCCAAACCAGACGACCGAGATGACGGTCGGCCCGACCAACACTCCAAGCACGAATTCCCGGATCGTCCGTCCGCGCGAAATGCGGGCGATGAACACGCCGACAAACGGCCCCCAAGCGATCCACCAAACCATATAAGTCAGCGTCCAGTCGTTAAAATATGCGCTAACGCCTTGATCGAAGAACGTGTAGGTTTGGAAGCCGCGCGGAAAGGCGTCGAAAAGGTATCGGCCGAAACTGCCCATCACCGAATTCAAAAGATATTCGGTCGGCCCAAAAATAATCGTGAACAAAATCAAACCGCCGGCGATCAGCATCGCCAGGTTTGACAGACGCGACATGCCTTGCCCCAAATCCACGACCGTCGCCGGCAGGTAGCATGCGATCATCGCCGCGAGGACCGCGCCCACCAGCCAAGGTCCCGCGCCATCGCCGCCGATCAGGACATCAACGCCGCCGGCCACTTGGAACACGCCCATCGCGATGGACCCTCCGACGCCGATGGCGATCGCCACGATGGATACGAAATCCGCAGCCCATCCAATCGGCGCCGCCCATCGCTCATGTCCGAATAGGCTCGTGATCGGCGCGCTGGCGAGCATTGGGGCGCCTCGCCGGAAGCTGAAATAGGCGATCGCCAAGGCCGTCGCCCCATAGATCGCCCATGCATGCACGCCCCAATGAAAGTTTGTCGCGACGAGGGCCTCGTCCGCCGCACTGGGATCGGAAATGAATCGGCGGGTGAATGCGAAATGCGTTAGCGGTTCGGCCACAGCCCAGAACAGCAGACCCACGCCCATGCCCGCGGCGAACAACATCGCGATCCACGAAACCGTCGAAAACTCGGGCCGTTCGTGATCAAGGCCCAATCGGATCTTGCCGAAGGGAGAAGCCGCCAAGGCGACGCAAACGACGAGCATGCCGGTGACGGACAGCATGACGAACCACCCGCGGCTTTCGAAGAATTGGCCCACGACGCGGTCTGCGACGGAAACCATGCTGGAGGGGCTCGCAACGCCCCAGGCTCCGACGGCCGTGATCGCCACAAGCGACACCGAGAGTAGAGATTTGGACCCGGACATTTTCTTTCCCCCATTAATGCGGCGCGCGTTCAACGCCAGCGTTACGGGCGCTTCTTTCGCAACGTCCATGTAGGATCCCGGCCCCCTGCGACCATTCGAAGCTTGGCGCCCGACGCCGCAAATTCGTAAACGCTTGGAAGCGCCGCGCGTCGTTAACGCGCGGTCGGGGTTGTCGATTGGGCGAGCGCTGGGGGCGATCGTCCCGACGCGGAGGGATTTCGATGCGATATGTGACATGCGCCTTGGCGGGCGCGTCGGCGCTCATTTTGGCGTCATGCGGCGATGATCCGGCTACGGAGACCGCCGACGTGGTCCGGCCGGCCAAGCTCTATCTGGTGGAGAGCGCGACCGACATTCAGACGCTGCGGCTGCCGGCCGTGATCGACGCCTCAGCGACGTCCCTTCTCACATTCCAAGTGTCGGGGCTCCTGCAAGAGCTGCCGATCACGGAAGGCCAAGAAGTCGTTCAAGGCGAATTGTTGGCGCAGTTGGATCAACGCAAGTTCAAAAACGCCGTCGACAGCGCGCAGGCGGAATATGAGAACGCCCAGCGTCAGTTCGAGCGCGCGGAACAGTTGATCGACAATGGCAACATCGCGCGCAGCGTCTATGACGAGCGGCGCTCCGCGGTGAACGTTACGCGCGCGAGCCTCGACACCGCACAGAAGAATTTGGAGGATTCGGTCCTCCATGCGCCTTTTGACGGCGTGATCGCGAATATCGAGGTGGACGCGTTTGAAACGGTCGCCGCCCAACAGCCGATCCTGACGATCCAAAACACCGATCTCGCTGAGGCCGTCGTCGAGATCCCAACCTCCGTCATCGTCAACGCCGATCGCATAGAACCGCTGGAAGCTCATGTTCGTTTGGACGTGGCCCCGGATGTGCAGATCGACGCGGAGTTTTCCGAGGCCGCCGCCCTTGGCGACGCGAGTGCGCAAACCTTCGAAGTGAAATTCGCCTTCGACCCGCCGGATCAGTTGACCATCTTGCCGGGCATGACCGGCATTTTGTTGGCGCGGTTTCGCCTCACGGGCGATGATACGGCGACGACCGACGTGTCGATCCCGATCGACTCGGTCGTTTCTGAAGGCGGCGAGACCGCCGTTTGGATCGTCGATGAAACCGACATGACCGTGTCGCGGCGCGTGATCCAAGCCGAGCTTGGCGCGGACGATCGGCTCGATGTCACGGCCGGCCTCGCGGCCGGCGACGTTATCGTCGCAGCCGGTGCGCCTTATTTGCGCGAAGGCCAGAAGATTCGCCGATATGACGCGACGGATCAGCCGCAATGAACCCGGCGGAGTATGCGATTCGCAACAAGCTGATCGGTTGGATCGTCGTCGCGATCGCCCTGATCGGCGGCTTAGTGGCCTACACTTCGATGCCGCGGCTTGAGGACCCAGAGTTTACGGTCCGCTACGCGCAAATCATCACCGATTATCCCGGCGCCACGCCGCAAGAGGTGGCGGAAGAGCTGTCGGATAAGATTGAGACCGAACTGCAAAGCATGCAGGAGGTCGAGGAGATCGTGACCACGAACTCCTATGGCCGCTCGATCATTCAGGTGGAGATCAAATACGAGTTCTCGCCAACCAAAGAAGACCTTCAGGTGGTCTGGGCGCGGATGCGCAACCGCATCGCTGACGCGCAGGCCCAATTTCCGCCCGGCGCCGGAGAGCCACATATCAATGATGATTTCGGCGACGTTTACGGCCTATTTTACTTCGTCACGGGTCCCGGCTTCACGATCAAAGAACTCTACGACTATGCCTGGGATCTGAGGACGGATCTGCTTTCCGTCGAAAACGTCGCGAAGGTGGGGACTCTCGGGCGGCAGAGAGAGGCCGTCTATATCGAGATTTCCCGCAGCCGGATCGCGGCGCTGGGGGTCTCCATCGACCGTTTGTTTGCGGACCTTCGAGAGCAGAACGCGGTCGTGTCCGCGGGCGACGTGACCTATGGACCCAATCGGGTTCAGATTCAGCCGACGGGCGGTTTCGATACGGTCGAGGCCATCGGGAACACCATCGTGTCCGCGGGGAATTCGGGCGAGCTGATCTATCTGCGCGACGTGGCGACGATTACGCGGGACTATGTCGATCCGCCGCTTATCGTGACGCGGTTCAATGGCGAACCGGCGATCGGCCTCGCCGTCTCCAACGTCTCAGGCTCGAACATCGCGCAGATCGGCGAAGACGTCCGCGCCAAACTCGCCGCCACGCTTGGCGAGCGGCCGATCGGCGTTGAGGTGTCCGAATTTTATCACCAAGGCGACATCGTCAACGCGTCGGTGAACAGTTTCTCCGTCAATGTGGTTTTGGCGATTGTCATCGTTCTCGTCACCCTGCTCGTCTTCATGGGGCTGAAGTCCGCGGTCATCATCGGCGCGACGCTTTTGATCACGATCGCGGCCACGGTCTTGACTATGAGCTTTGTCGGCATCCCGTTGCATCGCATTTCGCTCGGAGCGTTGATCATTGCGCTCGGCATGTTGGTGGACAACGCCATCGTGGTGGCGGAGGGCATTCTTGTCGGCACGCAGCAAGGCCGACGCACCTTGGAGGTCGCGAAAGAGATCGTGGACCGCACGAAATGGGCCCTTCTGGGCGGCACGGCGGTGGGGATCATCGCCTTCGCGCCGATCGGCTTCGCGCCGGGCAGCACGGCGGAATACACCAACCATCTTTTCTGGGTGATCTTGATCTCGCTCGGCTACAGTTGGTTGTTCGCCGTGACCTTGGTGCCGATGCTCTCCGATTTGCTGTTCCGAAACTCCGGCGGAGCGCAAATGTCGGCGGCGTCTTCATCCAAGCCTTCGCTCGGCGCGCGCGCCATGGGGGCGTATAAGGGTTTTCTGCGCGGCGTGCTCGGCGTGCGATGGGCGGCCGGCGCCGCCGCCGTGCTCGTCTTCGCCGCGTCCGTGTACGGCTTCGGCTATGTGCGCAGCGGCTTTTTCCCTGCGTCCACGACCCCGCAATTCGCCATCGACTACTGGTTGCCGGAGGGAACGGACATCAATGAGACGATCGCGGATATCGAGGCCATCGAGCAGCACGTTTTGGGCCTGGACGGCGTGGTCAAAGTCCACTCGGTCATCGGCGCCGGGACCTTGCGCTACACGTTGATCTACAGCCCGCAGAACCTGAACGCCGCCTACGGTCAACTATTGGTCGAGGTCGACGATCTGAGCCGCATCCCGGCGATGATCCCGGATCTGCAAAGCTATCTGGAGACCAATTTTCCGCGCGCGCAGCCGCGCGCATTCCGCTTCCAATTGGGGCCGGGCTCGGGCCAGAAGATCCAGGCGGCGTTTTCGGGCCCCGATCCGGCGGTGCTGCGACGGCTCTCCAACCAGGCTTTGGACATCTTGCGCGCCGATCCCCGCGCCCAGGCGGTGCAATCCGATTGGCGGGAGCCGACGCCGGTGATCGAGCCGATCTACGACCCGGAACGCGGTCGCCGGCTCGGCGTGTCTCGGGAGGCCTTGGCGGACTCGCTTGCCGCGACGTTCTCCGGCGCCACGGTCGGCGTTTATCGCGAGGGCGACGATTTGATCCCGATCGTCGCGCGGGCGCCGGAAGAAGAGCGCGTGGATCTCGCCTCAGCGGGCGGCATTCAAATCCCGTCAAGCCGGAGCGGCCGCACGGTGCCGCTCTCAGAGACCCTTCGCGACGTGGACATTGCGTGGCGTGACGGCCAGCTCATCCGCGAGGACCGCGTTTGGATGATCAAGGCGAAAGCCGATCCTCTGCCGGGGGATCTGGCGTCCGATTTGTTTGAGCGCGTGCGTCCGCAGATCGAGGCGATCGAGCTGCCGGAAGGCTACGCCCTCCGTTGGGACGGAGAGTATGGGGACAGCACCGAGGCCAATGGCGATCTGGCCACGACCATCCCCTTCGGTTTGCTGGCGATGGTGCTCGTCGTCGTTTTTCTCTTCAACGCGCTGCGGCAACCTTTGGTGATTTGGCTTCTGGTGCCGATGTCGATCGTCGGCGTCGTGATCGGCCTTCTCACCACCATGACGGCCATGGAGTTCATGGCGATCCTCGGGGTGTTGTCGCTGTCCGGCCTTTTGATCAAGAACGCGATCGTCTTGGTGGATCAAATGGATTTGGAGATCCGCGAAGGCAAACCGCGCTTCGACGCCGTGATCGACTCCGCCGCCAGCCGGGTGCGCCCGGTGATGATGGGCGCGTTGACCACCGTGCTCGGCGTGTTGCCGCTGATGTGGGACGTCTTCTTCAAATCCATGGCGGTGGTGATCGTTTTCGGCCTCAGCTTCGCGACGATCCTCACCCTGGTGTTGCTGCCGGCGTTTTACGCGGTGGCGTTCCGGGTCAAAGCCAGCGAGACCGCACAGGCGTAAGGCCCGACCATGGCCTCTAGCCGCGATACTTCATACGGGCGCGGTCTAAGAAATGGCCGGCTTTGCTGCGTTCAAAGCCGAGGCATCCCGCGAGGTCGAAGAGATGTTTGCGCTCTTCGTCATGGACCTTGCGGTCCGCCATCACGAGCGCGGAGGCGGCGGTCAGCACCGTGATCTTCTGGTCGTAAGACAGCTCGCCGGCCCGCGCCTTCACCGATTCTTTGAGATCGTCCGCCTTCAGTCTCGCCAGTTCCGCGAAGCGCTGGATCGCGTCTTCAGGAATCGCCTGACCGATCGCTTCCTCCAGCACCCGGCGCTGAGTCGCCACCTCGTCCGCGTGAACTTCATCATCTGCGACCACAATCAAGGCGAGCGACGCGACCAAGGCGCGAAAAAACGGATCCTGCAAAACGTTCTCAGCGGGGGGCATGGCGGTCATCCTTTCAATTTCGAGGCGGCGCGCTTGGCGCGCCGTGTGGGATCATGGCATGGGCGCGCGGCGCGCGCATCATCCGGCCTGAGCTCGGGCTGCGAGACGCTTCCCCAACTCGAATTTCGCCCGACGTCCATTCATCGTCGGCCCGCAGTCTGAACATCCTGTTTCGATCCGCAGCTGCGGCGGTGGCGAACGTGTCGCGTTCGACGCGGTGGTCGGATTGGACTACGCTCACCCCTCGACGGATGGAGGGGATCATGCGGTTGGACGTGAACGGACGACGGGTGACCGTCGAGAGCCCAGGCGACACGCCTCTGCTGTGGGTGCTGCGCGACGAGTTGCGGCTCACAGGGACGAAATACGGTTGCGGCATCGCCCAATGCGGCGCCTGCACCGTGCTTGTAGACGGAACGCCGACCCGATCTTGCACCATGCCCGTCGAAACCCTGGAAGGCGCGCAGATCGTCACCATTGAGAATCTTGAAGGCCCGGAGGCGGAGGCCGTCAAAGCCGCTTGGGTCGCGCTCGACGTGCCCCAATGCGGCTACTGCCAATCGGGCCAGGTCGTCGCCGCGACCGCCCTGCTCCGGTCCACGCCGAATCCGACCGATGAAGACATCAACACCGCCCTGGCCGGCAACGCCTGCCGGTGCGCCACCTATACCCGGATCCGCAAGGCGATCCATCAAGCCGCCGCTTCGCTGGAGGGCTCCAAGTCATGACCGCATTGTCCACCACGCGCCGCGGACTGCTGGGCGGCTCCGCCGCGTTGATCATCGGCATGCACCTGCCCGCCGGTCGGCGCATGGCGGCGCACGCGGCCAATGGCGCGTTTAAGCCGAACGCCTTCGTGTCCATCACGCCGGACAACATCGTCACGGTGATGGTGAAGCATTTGGAGATGGGCCAAGGCCCGATGACCGGAATCGCCACCCTTGTCGCGGACGAGCTCGACGCCGATTGGGCGCAAATCCGCGCGGCCCACGCGCCCTCCAATCCGCAACTCTACGTCAATCACGCCTTCGGCGTGCAAGGGACCGGCGGTTCGACGGCGATGCGCAACGCCTATATGGAAAGCCGCAAAGCGGGGGCCGCCGCGCGGGCCATGCTGGTCGAAGCGGCCGCGCGCGAATGGGGCGTTCCCGCGGGCGAAATCACCGTCTCCAAGGGCGTCCTCGCCCATGGCGGCGCGGGCAAAAGCGCATCATTCGGCGACCTGGTGGAGGTCGCCCAGGGCCTGACGCCGCCCGCCGATCCGCCGGTCAAAGATCCCAAGGATTTTGTCCTCATCGGCAAGGAATTGCCGCGCCTCGACACTCCGCCCAAGACGGATGGGACCGCCGAATTCACGCTCGACGTCTATCGCGAGGGCATGCAGACGGTCGTGGTTGAGCATCCGAGCTGGTTCGGCGCGACGGTGAAGTCGTTTAACGCCTCCGAAGCGACCAAAGTTCCGGGCGTGCGCGACGTCCGCCAGATCCCGACGGGCGTCGCGGTCTATGCCGACAACACCCACGCCGCCATCAAAGGCCGTGACGCGCTCAAGGTGGAATGGGACCTTTCGAATGCGGAGCGACGGTCTTCGGACGTTCAGATCCAAGAGCATGTGGACGCGGCGCGCAACGGCGAAAGCGTGATCGCGGAGGAATATGGCGATTTTGACGCCGCGGTCGCCCAGGCGGATCGGGTCATTGAGGCGGAATATGTCGTGCCTTTGTTGGCCCATGCGCCGCTCGAAGCTTTGGACGGCGTCATAGAATGGAAGAATGGGAGCGTGCAGCTCTGGATGGGCTCTCAAATCCAGACGATCGACCACAATGTGACGTCGGAAGTTCTCGGCGTGCCGTTCGAGAACATTCAGATCCACACCCTGCTCGCCGGCGGCAGCTTCGGACGGCGCGCGCAATATGACTCCCATTTCGCGGCGGAGGTCGCCCATGTCGCCAAAGCAGCGGGCGACGGGACCTACAAGCTGGTCTGGACTCGCAAAGACGACATTCAAGGCGGCTATTACCGTCCCATCGCCGTGCATCGCCACCGCGCCGCATTGGATGCGAACGGTCGGATCATCGGATGGAACGATCGGATGGCGACCCACAGCATCTTCTACGGGACCGCCTTCGAAGGGATGATGATCCACTCCGGGGTCGACGAATTCTCCGTCGAGGGCTCCACCCATAAGCCCTATGACTTCGGCGCGAACAAGGTGGAGTGGATCCGCACGAAGCTGAAGCTTCCCGCCTTGTGGTGGCGCTCGGTCGGCCACACCCATACGGGCTTCGCGAACGAGACCTTCCTCGACGAGGTGTTGGAGGCCGCGGCCAAGGATCCGGTGCAAGGCCGCCTTGAATTGTTGCGCGCCGACGCCGAACGGGACCGTTGGGCCATGGAGCGCGCGGCGGACATGGCGAATTGGTCCGGACGGCGCGACGGCGACAAGGCTTATGGCGTCGCGCTCTTTCCGTCCTATGGGTCGCATCTGGCCGCGATCGCCGAGGTGGTCGAGCGCAATGGCGAGCCCCACGTGACCAAGGTTTGGTGCGCGCTGGACGCGGGGGTGCCGATCAATCCGGACGTCCTACGCGCCCAGGTCGAGGGGGGCTTCGCCTTCGGTCTCAATGCGGCCTTGTTCAGCGAGATCACGCTGGGCGAAGACGGTAAGGTGCAGCAGGAGAACTTTGACACCTATCGTCTGTTGCGGATCGACGAGATGCCGGAGATTGAAGTCTCGATCGCGGAGAACTTCCTCGATCCCGGCGGCATCGGCGAAGCGGCGACGCCCCTCGCCTTCCCGACGGTCGCCAATGCGTGGCGGACCCTGACCGGCCAGCCTGTTCGCCGCCTGCCGATCGTCCGCGCGTAGATCGATGATCGATCGGCGATCGGTCGCCCGCGCGCGGCGTCAGATCGCCGTCGTCGTCCACTGATAGAGCAGGCGCGCGCTGACATAGAGCACCAGGACCGCCGTGAGTCGTTTCACTGCGGTCCCGCTCAGGCGCGTTTTGGAAAACAAGGCGCCGGTTTGTCCCCCGATCAGCACGGCGACAAAGAGCGGCCAATGGGATGTGAAGCCGCTAAGCGCGCTGAGATCACCGAGCTTGACCAATTGCCCAGTCAACCCGGACAGCGAGTTCAGCAAGATGAACAGGCTGCAGGCGATCGCGGTGTCGCGCGCCGGCCCCCAACGCAAAAAATGCAAGATTGGCGCCAGAAAAACGCCGCCGCCAATGCCCACAAGTCCCGAAACGAAGCCCAACGCGGCGCCGATCGCAAGCCCAGCCATAGGCCGCGCGGTCATGGGGCGGTTCTCCATGTCTGGGCGCGGATCGACAAGCAGGCCCAGCCCAGCCGCCAAAAGCGTCAATCCCAGCGCCCCGATGAAGAACGCTTCAGAGACCGGAATACGGCCGCCGATCCACGCCGCAGCGATCGAGGTGGCGAGAAAGGGCGCGAGCCGTCTCAGGATCGGGGCGAGCCCGCCAAGGGCATGCACCACCGTGCCCGCAACGACGATGACGTTGCAGACAAGCGCAACCGCCGGAAGCACTCTGTGATCGACCCCGTGCAGCACCAGAAGGGCGTTGTAGGTGGAGCCGCCGCCGAAACCGACCGAAGCGTAAAGAGCGGCGGTCGCAAGAAACGTCAACGTCAATAGGAACATGGAGACGCGCCTTCACCCGCATGCGGCGGAGGTCAAAGCGCTCCGATCAAGAGGCACGGCGCCGCCTCTCCAGCCTTGAGCGCAGGCGTATGGGCGGCGCGCCGGATGAGCGCGTTGGCGTCGATGAAGGGTCGCAACAGCGAACTGTCTTGATCCGATGCGGCCCGCGCCAAAAGCCGCCCGGCCCCATCCACGCAGACGGCGGCGCGAAGGAAGGTCTCTCGCGCGCCTTCTGGGGCGATCGGATTCGCGGTCTCAGCCATATGGAAAACCGGCGCCGCGCCGGTGAGAAGCGGTTTGAGAAAGAGATGCGCGCACACCAAAGCGGAGGCCGGATTCCCTGGCAGGCCCAATACGCATTGGCCTTCGCGCGTGGAGAACCAGGTCGGCTTGCCAGGCCGCACCGCCACGCGCGCAAAGACGGCGGCGAAGCCCGCCCCGTCAAAGGCCGGACGCATCAGGTCATGGGCGCCGACGGAAGCCCCACCGACGGGCAAGAACACGTCAATGTCGGCGGCCCCATCAATGCGGGCGCGAATGTCGTCGAGTTCGTCGCGGGCGACACCGAGATCGATCGCCTCCCCGCCCCATTGGGCGACCAGGGCGCTTAAGGCCGGCGCATTGGCGTTGACGACGTCGCCTGGCCCCAATTCCGCGCCCGGCGGCTTCAACTCGTCGCCATTCGCCAACAGCCCGACCCGGAGAGGTTTCCGTATGGCGAGGGTCGAATGGTTGGCTGCGGCCGCGACGGCCAAATCCGCGGCGGAGAGTCGATGACCGAGGGGAAGCAAAACATCGCCTGCACGAAAATCGCGACCGGCGGCGCGCACATGGCTTGGCCCATCGCCGCGCTCCCGGCAAATGACGTCGTCGCCGTCGCGATCGACCGTCTCCTGGATCACGATGTGGTCGGCCCCATCGGGCACGACGCCTCCCGTAAAGATGCGGACCGCCTCGCCCGGTCCGACCGTCCCGCCATAGGGGGCGCCGGCCGGCGCCGCTCCGCCGCCCGTCAAGCCCCCGCCGGGTTCTCGGACGTCCTCACGACGAACCGCATACCCGTCCATGGCCGAGACAGGAGCGATCGGACGATCGACCTGCGCCGTGACCGGCTCGGCCAAGATCCGCCCCATCGCGGCGCCGACCGGGACAACCTCAGCCTCGGCCTGCGGCGCGTGCTGCGTGAGCAAAGACAGCGCCTCATCGAAGGACAACAGATTCGTCACCCGCCGGCCTTCTCATAGGCGCCGGCGGCGCCGCCGCGCTTCTCCACGAGTTCGACGCCGTCAATGACCATCGTATTGTCGACCGCCTACAGCATGTCGTAGAGGGTGAGGCATGCGCCGGTCACCGCGGTCAGCGCCTCCATCTCCACGCCCGTTTGGCCGGTCGTCTTCACGCGCGCGGTGACGATCATCGCCGTCTCGGAAGGGTCC
The DNA here is from genome assembly GCA_964412525.1 of uncultured Caulobacterales bacterium. Lineage (GTDB taxonomy): Bacteria > Pseudomonadota > Alphaproteobacteria > Caulobacterales > CAYPOX01 > CAYPOX01. The sequence continues at coordinate 4,930 of CAYPOX010000027.1, read as the reverse complement.
GGTTCGATCCTCACTTTGACGGAGGTGATCGGCAAGGGATGACAAAGCGGGATCAGATCGGCGGTTCGCTTCGCCGCCATGACGCCGGCCAATTCCGCCACCGCAAGCGGATCGCCCTTCTTTGCGTCGCCCGCGGACGCCTGGGCGAACGCCGCCGCCGACATGCGGACGCGGCCTTGAGCAACGGCGACGCGTTCCGTCACCGGCTTGTCGCCCACATCGACCATGCGGACGCGTCCATCCGCGTCGATATGCGTGAGCCCGCCCACGGATCAGGCTTCTTGCAGGCGCGGCATCAACTCCACCAGATTGCAAGGCTTATGACGGCTGTCGAGTTGCAGGCTGATCACCTTGTCCCAGCCGTCCTTCACCGCCCCGTTGGAACCTGGAAGGCAGAAAATGAAGGTGCCGTTGGCCACGCCCGCCAGGGCGCGCGACTGCAAGGTGGACAGGCCGACGCTCTGAAAACTGACCTGATGGAAGATCACCGAAAACCCGTCGATCGTCTTCTCGAAAAGAGGCGCGATCGCTTCCGGCGTCACGTCTCGCCCCGTCAATCCTGTCCCGCCGCTGGAGATCGCCACGTCGATTTCGGGATCGGCGATCCAGTCGGACACCTGGCGTCGTATCGCGGCCTTATCGTCCGGCACGATGGCGCGCGCGGCGACAAGATGGCCGGCTTGAGTCACGCGATCGACAAGGATGGCCCCCGAGGTGTCGGTCTCCACGGTGCGCGTGTCGCTGACCGTAAGAATCGCAATCTTGACGGGCGTAAACGCCAGCGCTTCGTTCAAGCCATGCATCGGCTCTTCTCTCCTTTCAGCCCCAACGGCGTTTGTCTTGGTGGTCTTCGGCGCGCGGTTCGATCCATGCGGCGCCGTCGGACGTCACTTCTTTTTTCCAGAAGAAGGCGTCCGTCTTGAAATAGTCCATAAGGAAATCGGCCGCCTCGAAGGCCGCGCGTCGATGGGCCGAGGCGGCGGCCACGAAGACGATCGCCGCGCCGGGTTCCATCGCGCCGATGCGATGGGTCGCCGTCGCGCCATGCAGCGCCCAACGGTCGACGGCGTTCTGGATCGCGCGCTCCGCCTCCCTCTCCGTGAGAGGCGAATAGGCCTGGAGAACCAGGCTCTCCACCTCGGCGTCCGACGCGAGGCCCCGCACCTGTCCGACAAAGCTGACGATCGCGCCGGCCCCTCGCATGGATGACGCGAAGACGCGATAGGCCTCCGCCGGATCGAAAGGTTCGGTCACAAGCGCGAACACGGCTCAACCCCCGCCCACCGGCGGTAGAAAGGCCAGAGTGTCGCCCTCACCGACCGGCGCCGGATCGCGCGCAAGCGCGTCATTGATGGCGATCCGCACCGAGGCGTCGGAAAACGCGCCATCGGTCGCGTGCCGTTCGTCCAGCCAACGCCGGAGCTGCGCCGTGTCGGCCACTGACGCCGGCAGCGTCACCTCCTCCTCATGACGGCCAGCGGCGTCGCCGAGCTTGCCAAGATAAATCAAGCGCGCCATCGCTCAGCCTCCGGTGACCGACATGTGGCGCGCCAAGGCGGGTCCCTGCCCACGCGAGTCGATCCGAAAGTCGTGGCGTTCCGGTTTGGCGCCGAGCGCCCGATCAAGCGCGTGGTGCAGCGCCGTCTCCGGCGCGTTTGGATCGCGCAGCGCCTCCCGTAGATCCACATGATCGTCTTGGCCGAGGCACATATAGATCCGACCGGTGCAGGTCACGCGCACGCGGTTGCAGCCGGCGCAGAAATTGTTGGTGAGCGGCGTGATGAAGCCCAATCGCCCTCCGGTCTCCCGAATGCGGACATAGCGCGACGGACCGGCGTTCGGATCCGCAAGGGCGTCGTCCTCCAAGGTCCAAAGACGGTCCAAGCGATCGCGAACGTCCGACAAGGGCGCATATTGGTCGAAGCGATCTTCATCGGTGTCGCCGAGCGGCATGACCTCGATCAAAGTCACGTCATAGCCGCGGCCATGCGCCCACGCGATCAAGTCGGGCAGCTCCGCCAGATTGTGGTCCTTGAGCGCCACCGTATTGATCTTCACGCGCAGCCCGGCGGCGTCGGCGGCGTCGAGCCCGCGCATCACCAGATCCAAATCTCCGCGGCGCGTGATCGCACGGAAGCGTTCAGGATTGATGGTGTCGAGGGAGACGTTGATGCGGCGCACCCCAGCGTCCGCCAACATCGAAGCATGGGCCTCTAGCTGGGTGGCGTTCGTGGTCACCGTGAGTTCGTCCAGTCCCGCTCCGAGCCGAGCGCCCAAGCCCCGCATCAGGATTGGGATGTCGCGCCGGACCAAGGGTTCGCCGCCCGTCACACGGATCTTGCGCACGCCGCGCGCAATGAAGGCGTCCGAAAGACGCAACAATTCGTCTACGGAAAGAAGGTCCCGTTTCGGGAGAAACCGCATGGTCTCCGCCATGCAATAGGTGCATCGAAGATCGCAGCGATCGGTCACCGACAGGCGCACATAGGTGACGCGGCGGCCAAAGGCGTCGATGAGCCGCGCCGGCGCAAAGGCTTGTCCGTCAGGCATGGGCCACCAGCGCCTCCGCGCGTTCCAAATCCGCCATCGTGTCGATATCGCGCGCTTGATCGTCCGGGAGCGGAATGGCGACGACGTCCGACCGCGCGCGGATCACGGCCCGCGCGCCTTCATCTCCGCGAAGGTTCTGCAGATCCGAGAACAACCGTTTGGAGAAGAGAGCCGGCGGACCCTTCGCATAGCTCGAACGGGAGACGACCGCTGCGCCGCCTTCGTCAAAGCGTTCTTGCAGCCGGCGCAGATGCCGGTCCTGGACAAAGGGCATGTCGCCCAGGATGACCATCGCCGCGTCCGCACCTGCGATCTCGGCTGCGGCCTGCCCGCCGATCGCCAAAGAAGAGGCCTGACCGTCCTCCGGCTCCGGTTGAATGACGATCTCCCAGCCCAAATCACGGCCCAGCCGGGCGCGGCCGGCCTGCTGGGCGCCGACGACGGCGATACGCGCCGCCAAACGATCACGCCGAAGCCGATCGCCCGCATGGGCGAGCACGTGCCGCCCGTTGAGCGGGGCCAAGAGTTTGTCGCCCTTTGGAAACCGGCGTCCCTGGCCCGCCGCCAGGAGCACCAGCGCCGTTCGATCCAGGGGCGCGCGCGACCATTCCTGAAAACGCGCGGCCACCTCCGCAAAGGCGGACACCGCCAGCATGGTCGCGTCCCGTGTGGAGGGGATCAGACCGATCGGGCCATGCACGCGCCGGACGTCGGCCTCTGAGAACCCCGACGCGCGCAGCCTTTCGCACCGCATGGCGTGGGTTCGTGCGCTTCCGACGGCCCCCACATAAAAAGCCGGCCCCCGCAACGCATCTTCCAAGAGCGGCGTCTCCCATTCCGCATCATGGAACAGGGAGACGAACGCCGTCCACGGATCATCTTGAACGGCGTGGTTCTCTCGGGGATTGGTCAATGGCTCGACGGTGACGCCTCCCGATCCGGTCACGGCCGACACGTCCGAGCCCACGCAACCGACCTGCACGTCAACGCCGGCGGCCGAGGCGAGACGCGCCATGGCCAGACCATCTTCGCCGCGACCGGCGATCCGCAATCTCAGCTTCGGCGCGTAGTGGTAGACGCGCATGTCGCCGCTGAAACCGTCGGACGGCGTCCCGAAAGTCAAACGCAGATCGGCGTCGAGAATGAGAGTCGCCCCGACCCGTTGCGCAAGCGCGTCACGGGCGGCGCGGACGACGTCCGCATCCGCTTGCGGCAGGACGGCCAAGTCCAAGGATCCGCCGCAGGGCAGGGGCAGGTCCTGATAGGGCGAGCCGGCGCCGTAGCGAACCCGTCGCCCCACGCCTTCGCTTAACGCGTCGACCGCCTGGCGCGCGGCGTCGGCGTCGATGCAGCCGCCGGAAAGATACCCCGCGACCCGGCCGTCCTCTGCGACCGCCATCAGCGCGCCGGGCGCCCGAACCGCGCCGCCTTGAGTCTCGGTGAGCAAGACGAGCGCGACCGGCCCCTCCTCGCGCCAATCCAACCAAGCGTCGAGAATGTCCAGCGCATGGTCGCAGGGACGGCGGAGCGAAGCATTCATCCCTTCGTTATAAACGTCGATTGATATCGGGGCCAGCGGGTTCGTCCGCGAAAAGGCTTTCCAGCGCGGACAATTCCGGCGCGGACGCCTCGCGAGCCTGGGCGCACAGGCGCCGATAAGCGTCGATCACCCGGCGGGCCGCGGGGGTCAGGCATGTCCCGCCTCCATGCGCCCCGCCATGGGCGGACTGGGTCAGAGGCGTCCGCGCGGCCGTGTTCAGCGCGTCGAGGAGTTTGAGCGCGCGCGGATAGGACATGCCAAGTGCGTCCGCCGCCGCGCGGATCGATTGATGCGCGTCGATCGCCTCGAGAAGCGCGACTTTCCCAGGTCCGATCCGCGCCTCACCGATGTCGACGCGGATGCTGAGCGTAATCATGGCTGCGCCAAGGTCGGGACGGGCAGCCCCGCTTCACGCAGGGCGGCCTCAAGAGCCTCGACGTGGGCGCGCAAGGGCTGGAGAGCGCGTTCGACTTCCTGCTCGGTGAAGCGCGGCGTGATATGTTGCGGACAGTTCCAATCGAAGGCTTCGACGACGATTTTCAATCCGCGCTCAATATGCGCGCCATAGTCGTCGTCCTGGAGAAGGGCCGCCAGATTGGGATCGTCCTTGAGATCGACCGTCCGCATGCGCGCCATCACTTTGAGACGCGCGCGGTTCGGATAGTCCATGAAAAAGAGCGACACACGGTCGTCAAGGCGGAGGTTTCCCACGCTCATATACTGGCGATTGCCCCGAAAGTCCGGCAGGGCCAGGGTCCGGTCGTCGAGGATGCGGACAAACCCGGACGGACCGCCTCGGTGTTGGACATAGGGCCAACCGTCTTCATTGACGGTCGCCAT
>CAYPOX010000026.1:0-25144 GCA_964412525.1 uncultured Caulobacterales bacterium | reverse complement strand
GCATCCACGAAGAGGCTCACCGGCACGCCGGCGCGGACGAGCTGCGCCACCCCGTCGGCGATCGCGATTTCCCGGCCGGCGACGTCGAGGCCGCCTTCCGTCGTCAATTCCTCGCGGCGTTCGGGAACCAAGCAGACACGCGAGGGCCGACATCTGGTCGCGATCGTGATCATCTCATCGGTCGCCGCCATTTCGAGATTGACCGGCAAAGGACCGTCATCAATGAGGCGCAGGACGTCCTCATCCCGGATGTGGCGGCGGTCCTCCCACAAATGAATCGTGATTTGGTCCGCGCCGCCCCGAGCCGCCGCCTCCGCGGCGCGCATGAGGTCCGGCCGCGCGCCGCCGCGCGCGTTCCGAAGGGTGGCGATGTGATCGATATTGACGCCGAGACGAAGCGCGCCCGTCATCGCAGGCCTCGGCTACCCGGCTTCCGCGCCGGGATCGCCGCCAAATCCGCAGGCAAATCGTCGGCGTCGTAGCTTGGCGCGTTGAAGCGCGCGAGGGAGAGAAGCGGCGCGCCCACATCCGTCTCACCGCCGGAACGGTCAATGATCACGGCGACCGCGATCGGGCGGCCGCCCGCTTCCCGCACGCAGGTCACGCATTCGCGCGCCGACAAGCCCGTCGTGACGATGTCCTCGACCACAACGACGCGCGCTCCGTTCGGGATTTGAAAGCCGCGGCGCAATTGGAGCTTGCCCTTCTCTCGCTCGGCGTAAATGGCGGGCGTGCCAAGCTGGCGCGCGGTCTCGTAGCCAGGGATCACCGCGCCCACCGCAGGCGACACGATCAAGTCGATCGCTTCGCCGAAACGCGCGCGGATCGCCTGCGCGAGGCCGCGGCACACGCGCTCGGTCCGCACGGGATCGGAGAACACGAACGCCTTTTGAAGAAAGAGAGGGCTGCGTCGCCCCGAGGAGAGAATGAAATGGCCTTCGAGAATCGCGCCGGCCGCGCGAAACTCTTGCAAAACTTGCTCTTCCGTCACGTCGCCCTCGTCCCGCGCCACGATCCGACCAGGGTCAGGCGCGGACACGCTCCACCTTTAAGACCAACGGCGTCACGCGCAGCGCCGCGATGATCGCGCCCAGATGCCGAGCGTCCTCAACCTCAAGGTCCGCTTCCGACACAAAGTAGTCCGCACGGCGCTCGGTCAATTTAATGTTGACGATATTCCCGGCGTAATGCGCGATCACGCCCGTCACCTCCGCGAGCGCGCCGGGTCCGTTCTGAAGGGTCAGGCGCACGCGGCCAATGGGCGTCATCGTCTCATTGGCGTCGTCGGTCCACGTCACGTCGTGCCAAAGGTCCGGCCGATCGTCGAAATCGGCGAGGCGTTCGCAATCGATCGTATGCACTTCAAGGCCCATGCCCGCGCGCACGATCCCCACGACGCGGTCGCCGGGCAGCGGCGTGCAGCACTTCGCCAAGTGAACAGCAAGTCCCCGCGTGAGCCCCTTGATTGAAACTGGAGGTCTGTTCGCACGTTTGTCCCGTTCCCGTCCGGCGGTGCGCCAGCGACGGGCGAGCTTTGCGAACACCGATTGGTCCGACATGGGAAAGGCTGCGTTCAACACCGCCTCCGCCGTGATGTCGCCCCGTCCGGTCCGCTCCACGACCATCTGCGCGTCCTCCAATTTCAGACGCGCGGCCGCGGCCTCCAGCGCCTTCTCCGAAAACGGCAGATCGGCTTCCGTAAAGGCGGCGCGCAACAAGGCGTCGCCGAGGCTGCGATAGTCTTCACGCTCCTGGTGGCGGCGGAAGCGGCGGATCGCGCTTTTGGCGCGCCCCGTCACGGCCCACGCTTCCCAAGCCGCCTCGGGCCCTTGCGCGTCGGACGTCAATACCTCCACCGTGTCGCCATTCGACAAGGGCAGCCGCATCGAGACGATTTGCCCGTTCACCTTCGCCCCGACGCAGTGATCGCCGACTTCGGTGTGGACCGCGTAGGCGAAGTCGATCGCCGTCGCCCCGCGCGGCAACGTGATCAACCGTCCCTTCGGCGTGAAACAAAAGACCTGGTCTTGAAAAAGCTCCAATTTGGAGTGTTCGAGAAATTCCTCGGCGTCCGTCGACTGCTCAAGCATGTCGATCAAACCGCGCAGCCATTCGAAACCGCGCGCATCGCCCTGGTCGACCCGGTCGCGATAGCGCCAATGGGCCGCGACGCCCCGTTCCGCGATGTCATGCATGGAACGCGTTCGGATCTGGATCTCCACACGTTGATTGTCCGGACCCAGCACCGTGGTGTGGAGCGACTGGTAGCCATTGGGTTTCGGAACGGAGATATAGTCCTTGAACCGGCCGGGAACGCATTTCCACTTTTGGTGGATGAGCCCCATGGCCCGATAGCACGCGTCCACGCTTTCCACCTGCACACGAAAGGCGAACACGTCGGACAGCTGCTCGAAAGACAAACCCTTTGTTTGCGTCTTTCGCCAGATCGAGAACGGCGTTTTCCGGCGACCGGAGACGGACGCGTCCAACTCCCCGGCGGCGAGCGCCGATTCAATCTCTGCAATGATGGCTGGCACTTGATCGCCGGTTTGCGCACCGATGCGCTGGACGATGGCTTCCAGCGCGCGGGCGTTCAATTCTTCGAACGCCAGCTGCTCCAATTCGTCACGAATCGCCTGCATGCCCATGCGCCCGGCCAGGGGCGCGAAGATCTCGAGGGTTTCCTCCGCGATCCGACGGCGCTTCTCCACTTTCGGATGGTGGCTGAGCGTCCGCATATTGTGGAGCCGATCGGCGAGCTTCACGATCAGCACGCGCACGTCGCTCGCCATGGCGACCATGAGCTTGCGGAAGTTTTCCGCCTGTTCGCTTTTCTGCGACGTGAACCGGATCTGCGCGAGCTTCGTCACGCCGTCCACGAGCCGCGCGACCTCCTCGCCGAAGCGGGCGCGCACCTCCTCAAGCGTGGCGCCCGTATCCTCGACCGTGTCGTGGAGGAGCGCGGTGACGATCGTCGCCTCGTCGAGGCGCATATCTGCGAGCGCCTGTGCGACGGCCACGGGATGGGTGATATAGGGATCGCCCGAATACCGCTTCTGCCCCTCATGGCAGGCGGCGGCGTATGCGTAGGCCTCCTCGATGAAGTCGGCGCGGGCGTCCGCATCATAGGCGACGACGCACGCCGCCAAGGCGGCGCCGGGGGACGCATCCGTCGCGTGTTCCGGCCCGGCCTCGTCCGTCGCGAGAATCGCCGCGCCGGACACGCGTTTAGTCCTGCCCGGCGGCCTTGGCGCTCTCGACGTTGGCGCGCATGGCGCGAAGGAGATCTTCTTCGCTCATCGAAATGTCGTTTTCCGAACGATCTTCCTCGATCAAGCGGCGCTCCTCGGTCTCATCGACAAGAGTTTGCCGCTGCAGGCTTGCGATCAACGATTCGCGCAAATCTGCGGGATCCTCCGCGTGTTCCGCGATCTCGCGCAACGCCACGACCGGGTTCTTGTCCCGATCCCGCGCCACTTCGATCTCAGAGCCGGCGGAAATCGCGCGCGCCCGATGGGCGGACAACAAAACGAGATCAAACCGGTTCGACACGCGATTGATGCAATCTTCGACGGTGACCCGCGCCATGCAACCTCCTCAAACACAATCCGTGAGCATAAGCATGCCGAGCGTTCAGCGCAACGCTCACCACCAACGACGAAGTCGCCGCAACGGCGCGGTCCGGCAAGCGCGCGTTTGGACGGAAACGCCGTCCCCCGGCAGCCGAAAGGCGGGCGCGATTTCCGCGAAGGGCTGCATCACGAAGTTGCGCGCCGCCGCGCGTGGATGCGGCAGGGTCAATTGGCGGCTCGAAATTCTCAAATCCGCCCATGCGATGAGGTCGAGATCCAAGGTTCGCGGCGCATTCGGCGCGCGCCTTCGCCGCCCGAACACGGTCTCAATGTCCAACAGTCGGTTCATGGTCACGGCCGGCGACAGCGACGTGCGAATGACGAGGACCGCATTGACGAAAGGCGGATCGGTGGGATCAGGCCAGGCGGGCGATCGATAGAGGCTGGACGCCCGGGTCACCGCACCGATCCGCGCGCCAATCAAGGTGCGCGCGCAGGAAAGCACTGTTGCCGGACTCAGCCCGCGACAAGGCAGATTCGATCCCAAAGCGATAACGATCACGGACGATTCTCAATTGACGCGCGCGCCAATTCTCATAGTAAGGCGTGACGCACTAAACATGGTGAAGATTCTGCAGCACAAGGAAATATACATTTTTATGAGATTCCACCCAAACGATCGAACGGCTTTGTTCATTGATGGCACCAACTTCTATGGAGCGGCGAAGTCTTTAAATTTTGACGTCGACTACCGGCGGTTGTATGATTTTTTCGCGTCTAAAACCCGCCTCGTGCGCGCCGTATACTATACGGCGCTGTTTGACGACCAAGACTATTCCCCGCTGCGCCCACTCGTTGACTGGCTGGATTACAACGGGTTTACAGTCGTTACGAAGCAAGCTCGCGAGTTTACGGACGCGCAGGGACGGCGGCGCGTCAAAGGAGATATGAGCGTCGATCTCGCCGTCGACGTCATGGCCTTATCGCGTCACTTGGATCATGTCGTGCTTTTTTCGGGAGACGGCGTGTATCGCGCCTTGGTGGACACCATCCAGCGTGACGGCGTGCGCGTCAGCATCGTGTCGACGATCAAATCGCAACCGCCCATGATCGCGGATGATCTTCGCCGGCAAGCGGATCAATTCATCGAACTGGCGCACCTGTCTCGTCATATCGGCCGCGATCGCCCGGCGCGCGAGGACGAATATGATTATGACGATGACGCCGACTATGACGACGATGATGACGATGATGACGATGCGGACGAATGAGCGGCTCGGCTCCGGCCGAGCCTGATCGCGATTGCCCGCTCTGCCCGCGCCTGGTCGCCTATCGGGCCGAAAATCGCGCCGCCCATCCAGAATGGTGGAACGGCCCGGCCCCGAGCTTCGGCGCGCCCGACGGCCGGCTGCTCGTGGTCGGATTGGCGCCGGGTCTCAGGGGCGCCAACCGAACCGGCCGGCCGTTCACGGGCGACGCGGCGGGCGACGTGCTTTACCCGGCCCTCGCCCGGCACGGTTTCGCCCGCGGCGACTATAGGGCGCGCGCCGATGACGGTTTCGCCTTGGTGGACTGCATGGTGACGAACGCGGTCCGATGCGTCCCGCCTCAAAACAAGCCCACCGGCCCGGAAATCGCGACATGCAACGCGCATCTGGGCGCGCGCATGGTCGAGACGCCCCGCGTCCAGGCGATCCTCGCCCTCGGCCGAATCGCCCATGACGCCGTGTTGCGCGCATGCGGCGTGCGCCGGGCGGCCCATCCCTTCGCCCATGGCGGAAGGACGCCGCTCGTTCTTCCAAATGGACGCTCGGCGACGCTCGCCGACTGCTACCATTGCAGCCGCTACAATTTGAACACAGGGCGCTTGACCGTTCCCATGCTCGACGAGGTTCTAAGCGGTCTTCGTCGTCTTCTCGACGAGGGCTAGCCTTTTTCGCGCATCAGGCGAGCCTTCTGGCGCGCCCAGTCCCGGTCTTTCGCGGTTTGCCGCTTGTCCGGCGCGCTCTTGCCCCGGGCGAGGCCCAGTTCAAGCTTCGCCGTACCGCGATCGTTAAAGTAAAGCTTCAGCGGCACCAGGGTCATGCCCTTGCGCTGGACGGCGCCGATCAGTTTTTGAACCTGGGAGCGATGCAGCAAGAGCTTCCGCTTGCGCCTCGGCTCATGATTGTTCCGGTTTCCGGCGGAGTATTCAGGGATATAAGCGTTGATCAGCCAGATTTCGCCGCCTTCATCCGTGGCGTAAGCCTCGTGGATATTGCCGCGACCTTCGCGAAGCGCCTTCACCTCGGTGCCTTGCAGCATGAGGCCGGCTTCAAACGCTTCGTCCACATGATAGTCATGGCGCGCCCGCCGATTGTCCGCGACGATTTTCATGGCGGGTCAGACGAGTTCCAAGTCCGCGAGCGCGTGATCGATCGCGCGGCGGGCCGTGTCCGACGCCGTCGCCAGGGGCAAACGCAGCTCTCCCGAAGAAAGCCCCAAACGTTCCAAAGCGTGCTTCAAAGGGGCCGGGTTGGAGTCGGAGAGCAAGGCGTCATGCAAAGGCGCAAGCCGCTCGTGGAGATCCCGCGCCTGCGCCACATCTCCGCGCCGCCACGCCTCCTGCATGTCCACACAAAGTTTCGGCGCGACATTCGCCGTGACGGAAATGCACCCCGCCCCGCCATGGGCGAGAAAACCCAGGCTGGTGGGATCGTCCCCCGAAAGGAGAACGTAGTCCGGCGTGCATGCCCGTCGCAGGGCGGTCGCCTTCGCCATGTCGCCGGTGGAGTCCTTGACCCCGACAAGGCGCGGATGGCGCGACGCCGCGGCCTGAGTGGCGACGCCGAAGGCGCAACCGGCCCGACCGGGATTGTCATAAAGAATGATCGCCAGATCTGACCGATCCGCCAACGCCTCCATATAGGCCAACAAACCCGCCGGGTTGGGTTTGACGTAATAGGGCGCGACCACCAGCGCCGCATCGGCCCCCGCCTCCGCAGCCTCGGCCAATCGGCCGGCGGAGCGCTGAAGGCCGTCGGTTCCGGCGCCCGCGATCACAAGGGCGCGCCCTTCGGCGAGGCGCGTCACCGCGCGAATCACGCCGACACGTTCGGCATCGTCCAACGCGGCCGTCTCCGCGGTGCTGCCATTCACGAGAACCGCTTGGACGCCGGCCTCCAAGGCGCGCAGAGCCACGGCTTCCAACGCCGCCCAATCCACCGCTCCATCGCGAAACGGGGTCGGCAAGGCGGGAATGGCGCCGTGCAGGCGATCCGCCAAATTGGCCATCGACTTCCTCTCTTGGTGGTCAAGTCATCAAACTCACCATACTATCGAACTCAGGCGCCAATGAGGAAGCGTCATGCATCGACTGCTCACGATCGTGATCATGTTGGGGATCGGAGCCGTCGCCGCGGCGGAGCCGCCTGCGCCGCGCATCAAGCCGCCAAATGCTGCGCCGACCTGGGTTCCGGCCGGCGATTCGGCGGCCTTTCACGACCTTTGGTTCGGTCCATCGATCACGCCCGACCTTCGCATCCGGCGCGCCGAGAGCGAGCTTCGCGATTCGATTTCGCGCGACCTGGTGATTTGGCGCGCGCTTCGTCGCGCCGATCCGGACCGGCATTGGCGCGCCATGGCGCAATTCTCCGCGCGCCGCCCTGCTTGGCCATGGGCGCAGACCTATCGCGCCCGCGCAGAGCGCGCCGCGCCCGACGATCTCAGTTTGCAGGCTTGGCGCGCCTTGTTTGGGACCGTGGAGCCCTTGACCGGCGCCGGCGCCGTTCACGTGGCGCGCGCGCTTCAGGACGAATCCGATGACGGGGTGCGCCGGGCGTTCGCCGAACGCACTTGGATCCGCGACATCTTCACCGCCAATGAAGAGGCCGCTTTTCTTGACGTTTCGGGCGATGTTTTGACGCCGGCACTCCATGAAGCGCGTGTGGATCGCCTGCTATGGTCTGGGTCGCGCCGACCGGCCTGGCGGCAATTGCGCCGGGTCGACGGCGAGGCAGAGAATGCGGGACGTCTTCGCTACGCCTTTCTTGTCGGCGAAGGCGCCGCTGAAGCGCGCTTCCGCGCGGCGTCGGCCACGATCCAAGACGCGCCCGGCGTGCGATTTGAGCGCGCCCGTCGGCTCCGCCGACGTGGCCTGGACGCCGAGGCGGCGCGCAATTTCGAGGCGGCCGCCCAAGCGCTCGACGCCGCGCCCCCGGCGGCGAAACGCTGGGCGCGGGAACGCCAGATCGCCGCGCGCCGTCTCATCGCGGACGGCGACTGGGCCCAGGCCTATGAAGCCGTGCGCACCCGTCGCCTTCAGAATGGCGCGCCCTTCGCGGAGATCAGTTTCCTCGCGGGCTATATCGCTCTGAATGGGCCGACGGATCCCCAGGCGGCGCTCGAACATTTCGACGCGCTCGCCGCCGGCGTGACCTTTCCGATCAGCGTCGCCCGCGCCGCCTATTGGCGCGGCCTCGCGCTGGAGGCGATGCAGGATAAAAAGGCCGCGGAAGCCGCATTCGCCCATGCGGCCGTCCATCACGACACGTTTTACGGCGCGCTCGCCATGGACCGAATCGACGGCGGACGTCCGTCGAAGAGCAGCGCCCCGGTCACGGCGGACGGAGATTCGACCGCCGACGAGGTGGGCGATTTGGCGCGCGCCGCCGCGATTCTCGCGGAGTTGGGAGCCGACGAGGCGTTGATCTTCGCCAGTCGCGCGGCGAATGCGGGACTGTCCCCCAATGTGGCGGCATGGATCGCGGACACCGCCCGCAGCCACGGGCGCCCGGAGGTGGCCGTCCGCCTGGCGAAAATCCTGCGACGGGAGGGCGCGACGCTTCCCGCGCACGCCTTTCCGCGCCCGCCCCTGGTGTTGGACGGCGTGCGCAGCGCGTTGTCCGATCCGGTGCTCGCGCTGGCGGTGGCGCGCCAAGAGAGCGAATTTAACGTCGACGCCGTCAGCCCTGCAGGCGCGCGCGGCCTCATGCAGTTCATGCCGCGAACCGGGCGGCTCGCCGCAAAGGAAGCCGGCGCGCGCTATCGACGGTCGCGCTTGGCCGGGGATCCCGCTTACGCCGCACGGTTGGGCGGCGCCCACCTGGCCGGTCTGACCGATCGATTTGACGGGTCCTATGTGCTTGCGATCGCAGCCTATAATGCGGGTCCGGTGGCGGCGTCCCGTTGGGTCAGAGCCCATGGCGATCCGCGCACGACCGCGATCGAGCCCGTCGATTGGATCGAACGCGTGCCCTTCTCCGAGACCCGAAGCTATATTCAAAGGGTGTTCGAGAACATTCTCGCCTATCGTGCAGCTCTCGAGCCGTCGGCCTATCGCTCCATGAGCCACGAATTGCGCCGGGGCCGGCATGCGCCGGAAGCCCAGGCCGATCGGTGAGCCTCGCGTCTCGGACGTCGATGGGGTATCCCGCGCTCTTCCGTTTCAACGACCCAGCGAGGTGACGTGGCGAAAGTGTTTGGCGGCGCGACACGTCGATGGCGGCGGTCTTTGGACAGCCCGCGCGATCGGTGGGCCGCTTGGGCGGATAGCCTGTTCGGCGATCACGCCGTCGTCCGTTTCGTTCACCGCAACCGCGCGCGCGTCGACCAAAACATGTGGCGCTCCGCTCAGCCGGCGCCTTGGGACGTGGCCTGGGCCCAGGGGCAAGGCGTCCGCACGATCGTCAATCTCCGCGGTGAACGGAATTGCGGCTCCTACCTCTTGGAGCGGGAAGCCTGCGAGCGCCTCGGCTTGACCATGGTCGATTTCCCGCTCGGATCGCGCGAGGCGCCCTCCGCGACACGCCTCCAAGGATTGCATGATCTGTTTCAATCGATCGCCTATCCTGCGCTTCTGCATTGCAAATCCGGCGCAGACAGGGTCGGCCTGGCGAGCGCGCTCTATCTCCATTGGCGCGGCGGCGAACCCATCGCCGAGGCCGTCGGCCAACTCAGCCTGCGTCATGGCCATATCCGCCAAGGAAAGACTGGCGTGCTGGACCATTTCTTCGCCGTCTTCGAACGCCAAGCCGCAGCGGGCGGACCCAAGGATCTGTTGGCGTGGTCGCAAAGCGCCGCTTACGATCCGGCGGCGATCAAAGCGGATTTCAAAGCGTCGGGTTGGGGCGATCTTCTCGTGGACCGCATTCTCCGGCGCGAGTGACGGCCGGCCTTAGGCCGCGTCGCGGAACTGGATCCGGCACAGCTTGGCGTAAAGGCCGCCCTTTGCTTGGAGAGACGCATGGTCGCCGAACTCCACCACCCGTCCCCCGTCGAGCACGTAAATCCGATCGGCGTCGCGGACGGTCGAAAGCCGGTGCGCGATCGCCAAGGTCGTGCGTCCCTTCGTCAATCCTTGGAGAGCCTCGGCCACGAGCCGTTCCGATTCCGCGTCCAGCGCGCTGGTCGCTTCATCGAGAAGCAGGATCGGCGCGTCCTTCAAAATCGCGCGCGCGAGCGCGATTCGCTGGCGTTCGCCCCCGGACAGGCGAAAGCCGCGCTCGCCGACGACGGTGGCGTAGCCTTGCGGCAGATCGACGATGAACCCATGAGCCGCCGCGGCGCGCGCGGCCTCCTCGATCGCCTTGTCGTCCGCATCCAACCGTCCAAACGCGATATTGGCGCGGACCGTGTCGTGAAACAGCATGGTGTCTTGGCTGACGACCGCAATGCTCTCGCGCAAGCTATGAAGGGTCACATCGCGCACGTCCCGACCGTCGATCCGCACGACACCGGAGGTGACGTCGAAAAAGCGCGGGATCAGACCGAAGATCGTTGATTTGCCCGCGCCGCTCGGACCCACCAACGCGACCATTTCGCCCGGATGGGCCTCCAGGGACACCGCGTTCAGCGCCGGCGCGTCGGTTCCATACCGAAAATCGACCTTGGCCAATTCCACGCGCCCGTTCGGGCGCTCCAAAGCGGCGGCGCCTGGACGGTCTTGAACCTCAGAACGTTCATCAAGCAGATCAAATGTGCGTTGCGCCGCCGCCAACCCCTCCTGGAGCGCCCCGCTTAAGGTGCCGATGGCGCGCAACGGACGCGCAGCAAGCAGCACGGCCGAAACAAACCCCGCAAAGGCGGGCAAAGAGCCGTCGCCCGAGGCCACGCGCCAACCGCCCACGGCGATGACGCATCCCACGGCGACGCCGCCCAAGACCTCCATGGTCGGGTCAACCCGCGCCCGTGAGCGCGCCGCGCGCATCATGATTTCATAGAGCTTTTGGAACGCGCCGTGGGCGCGCGCGGTTTCATAGGCTTCAAGATTGTGAGACTTGACCAATCGCGCGCCGCTGAAGCTCTCATGGAGCAACGCCGTCATTTCGCCGAGCTGATCCTGGCTGTCCGCAGAGGTCCGACGGAGCCGGCGACCGATGGCGGCGATGGGCCAGCCGGCGATCGGGAACACGCCAAGCACGATCAGGGTCAGCACCCAGTCGCTATAGATCATGAAGCCGAAATAGCCGCACAAGGTGAGCACGTCTCGGACGAGATTCGTCGCCGTCCGCGCGATCGCCTCCTTCAACACCGTCATATCATTGGTGAAACGCGAGGCCAGCGACGCCGTTTTGCGCGAAGAAACGGTCGCCAGATCCGCAAAGGTCAGGTGAGCGAACATGGCGCGCCGCAGATCCCGCACGGTTCGAAGCGCGACGGACTCCATCAGTACGGCGTGTCCGTAGGATGCGGTTCCCTTAATGGCCGTCAAAACGAGGACGATGAGAGGCGCGTAATAGAGCAGCTCGGCGCCGTCTTCGTTGAAGTTGCCGACCGCCCAGCTGATCAACGGCGGATAGGCGGCGTCCGCCGCCGCAACCACCGCCATGAGGCCGAGCGCGCCCAGGAAGCGGGACGCGTGGCGTGAAACGCCGTCGCGCCACAAGCGCGCGACCAGTGTCCGCGTGCGGGTCGGCGCCGCGGACCCGGGATCAATGGCCACAACGGAACTCCGCCAGGACTATTACAACGCGAATGACCGTCCCAACCTGTCGGCTAGATCGTGCCTTCCGGCCGTTTGTCCGTCCACCAATCCCGTTCGAGCCGAGCCTTGGCGTCATCCGCCAAAGCAAAGCCCTTTTCGAACTCTTCCAGGTTTTTGGCGGCCTCGCGAATGGCCGGCTCATCTTCGGCCTCCCGCAGCGCCTCAAGCTCGACGCGCAAAGCGTTGCGCTTGACCCAGGCCTGTTCGCACTCCTCCGCGCGAAACACGGCCATATGCGCGTCGTCGATCGCCGCGCGGGCATCGCCCAGGGACAAGCGCGCCGCCGCCCGCAAGGCGAACGCTTCGGCGAGACGACGCGTGAACCCCCGCGGCGCGGCAAGGTCCGCGGCTTCTTGCGCATACTCCAAAGCTTGCTCCGCCTCGCCCGCATCGAGATAGGCGCGGCCAAGGCCGATCAAAGCCGGCATCAGGCCGAGAACGTGGTCGCCGGCCCGCATGGTGTTGGCATAGGCGCCATAGGCGTCGATCCGCGGGCCAGGCTCCGACTGGCAGTCCGCCCGCTGGGCGGCCAAAGACGGTGATCCGATGCTCGATTTGCTCAGAATGATCGCTTCTTTCAGCGTGTCGAAGAGGTTCGCCGCCAACTC
Source organism: uncultured Caulobacterales bacterium (assembly GCA_964412525.1). Lineage (GTDB taxonomy): Bacteria > Pseudomonadota > Alphaproteobacteria > Caulobacterales > CAYPOX01 > CAYPOX01. Next base: position 13,001 of record CAYPOX010000026.1, on the reverse strand, counting down.
CAAATAGCCATACTCCATAAGGACATGCGCCCAGACGAAGCCAAGGCGCAGCTCGCCGAGATTCAAGTTCCGGCGCAATCGCACGAAGCTGTCGATCGCCTCTTCCAGAGGTCCCCAGGCTTCTTCAACCCGGCCGCTGTAGAAATTGGCTTCGCCGAAGAGAGACAGCGCATTGATCCCGATCTGGGGCGCAGCCACGCGCTCGGACACGACATAGGCGCGCCGTCCCAGAGAGCGTGCATCCGACGTGCCGGCGAACTCCATCGCTTCGACGCCCTTGCTGAGCAGCGCGATCGAGAGCATCGCCGGATTGTCCGCCTTGGTGCAGAGATCGATGTGAAGGTCGTTAAACTCCGCGCCGAGGCTGGTCTCGCCGCAGCTGATCGCGAAGGCCGAGGCGCGACGGAGCAGAGACGCGTTGGACTGTTGGCTCAACGCACGGCTGCACGCAAAGCGTCGGCGCGCGTCGCCGACGAAATCCAAAGTGCAGTCAAGGCCAGCTTTCGGCGCGCGAAGCTTCAAGAATACCTCGCCGCCTTTCAGCCGCTGCTCATAGAGCGCGTGGGCGTGCTCATACTCGCCCGCGTCGCAAAGGATCGAGATCGCCTCCAGAATCGGCCGTGCGGTCTCAATATCCTTCATGTCGGTCGACGTCCGAAGTTGCCCGAGATATTGGGCGATCTTCTTGGCGTGACGAAGAATGCGTTGCCGCAGATTCTCCCGGAACACCGGGTGCGCGCTGTAGGCCCGCGCGCCCGGCTCCTCGACCAGCAGCCCCTCTTGCGCCAAGCGATGGAACTGCGCCGCGATCTTCTCCGTTTCGCCGCCGCCCGGCCGCGTGCCATAGAGGCCAAGCACGCGCACCATGTCCGCCAAAAGGTCGGTCGGCATGGAAGCGGAAAACAGGGCGCACAAACCGACGGCGCCCACATCGTCCGCGGGAAGAACGCGCTCAAGGTGTCTCAGCAAGCCTTTGATGCGCGCCTCGAGCGGCTCGTCCTCGCGTATTTGCGCGGCCTGGAACACTTTCAGGATCGAGTCGCCGGGCATGCTGCCCTCGCGCCGACCGGAAACGCGCGCGAGAATGCGCAGGGCGAGCGGATGGCCCTCCAAACGTCGCGCGGCCAAACGCAAATTTTGCGCCGCCGATTGGGCTCCCGCCGATCGCAGCAATTGCTCGCCTTCATCTTCGGAAAGTGCGGCGAGACGCAGCGAGCGAAACCCGCCGCCGAGATGTCTCGAAAGGTCGGCGAGCGGGAATCGGCTGGCGATGATCAAAAGACCTGCATTGCCTTCGACAAGACGGCGCACGAGTTCACGGACATTGCCGTCCATCAGCGCGCCGGAGCTGACCATGCCCCGCGGCCCTTCTTGCAGGCTGTCGACGCCGTCCAAAATCAGGAGCACGGCCTTTTGGCGAAGCATGTCCGCGACCGCCTCCGGCAGGCGCTGCGCGTCCATGGCTTTCGGCGCGTCGAGTTCCTTGGAAAGAAAGCGCTGCAAGGCGGCGAAGAAGCGGGTGGAGGAGCCGTCTTCATTGAAGCTCCAATAAAAGACGCCGTCATATTTGCGCTGGGTCGCGCCGCCGCCCCGCTTCAGCCAATAGCCCACAAGGGCGGTTTTCCCGATCCCGCCTGGACCGACCAGCGCCACGGTTTTCACATCCGGGTCCTTGGCGAAGGCGGCCAGCTGGGCGAGCGCGTCCTCCCGTCCTGCGAAACCCGCGTCTTCCGTGGTCCGGTGGGAAAGGCGTCCCTTGAGATCCGAAGGCGGCGGCGCAGGCGGCGGCGCCTTCACGTCGCCGACCGCAGGTTCGACAGGCTCAAGGGATTCAAGGATGGCCGAGAGGACTTCGCCCTTCGACGTGCGATCGGATTCGTAGAAAATCGGTGCAAGCCCAATGATCTCAAGGCGGCGCTTCAAATCCGCGAGATCTTCGCCGATCTCGATCTGATCGCTGGTGTAGGAGATGAGCGCGGGATGCCGCACGCCTTCCGGCAGAATTTTCTGTTCGGCCCACACCGCCAAGGACGGATCGTCGCAAGGCACGCCCAGAATGGCCATCGGGCGCGATCCCCAAAGCTCCGTCAAGACGCGACGAAGAGGACCGGCTGTGTAAAGCTCCCGAAGTTGTTCGCGCGTGTAGCGCAGGCTGGCCGGGTCTGAAGGGTGGCCATGTGCAAACAAGATCGGCCGCACGTCTGCGGACCAAACCTCGCCATTCACCCAACCCTCAAGAGTCTCCTGCGTTGGGCCCACGGCGAATCCGGTCGACGCCACATTTGGGAAAACGCCGAAACGCGCCTCCAGAAGGCCGAGATCATATCCGGTTTGGTAGTAGCCGGCGAAAGGGAGACGCAGCAGCAACTCCTGGGCGGGCGAAAAGAATTTCGAGTCCGGGCCGCGCTTACGGGCGAAGCACTCGGCGAAACGCGCGCGGAAAGTGCGCCGCCCATAGGCGGTGTCCAACTTCACGGCGGCGGCGCCGATGTCGGAAACCATCATGCGTCGAAGGCTGGCGAAGCCGCCCTCGTCGATCTTGCCGATCCGTTTGCCCTCTTGGGTGATCGTCTCCAGCGCTTGCCGCACCGTGGGATACCACCCCGTCGCGGCGTCCGTCCCGCCCAGCGCGATGGCCTCTTTCCCCTGGACCACGTCCTTGAGAAGCGCGAGGGCCTCCGCATTGGAGGAATCCGCGAGAATGCGTTGGGCAGCTTCGCTCATTCCTGCTTTCCCCGAACTTATCACAAATGCGAGCGGACCATAGGACCGCACCGCCTCTGAACGCCAGACCCGGTCACAAGAAAATCGCGCCGCGGTCTATGCTTGGGCATGTCAAGACTTGGCCGCGTGCAAGCGTTTGCGACGGCGAGAGCCCTCAATCCCCGCAGCCTCGCGGTATTTTGCGACGGTGCGACGAGCGATCGCAACGCCCTCCCCGGTCAAGATTTCGACCAAGGCGTCATCCGACAGCGGGGCCGTCGGGTCCTCCTGCGCGACCAATTCGGCGATGCGCGCTTGGACCGAGGTGGCCGAGGCGGCCGCCTCGCCCTCGGCGGCGCGCCCTGGGAAAAAGAACTTCAGCTCGAAAACGCCCCTCGGACATGACAGTCTCTTGCCTGCGACCGCCCGGCTGACCGCGGACGGATCCACCTCCAGCGCCTCCGCCGCCTCCTGTTGCAAGAGCGGCTTGAGCTCCGCCACGCCTTGATCGAAGAAGCTTTGCTGGCGCGACACGATGAACGCGCCGAGACGTCGCAGCATCCGCGCCCGCATCGACAGCGCGCGCTGGATCAAGCGCGCCGATCCCCACTGATCCCGTAGATATCTCCGATCCGTGTCCTGGGCGCGGCGGAGATAGCGTTCATAGGTGTCGCGCGACGGCCGCAAGCGCGGAAACGCCTCCGGATTCAATGTGGCCGCCCATGCGCCGTCCGACTGGCGTTCGATCAGCAGTTCAGGCGCGCCGACCGGGTCCGCATCGGCGCCGAAGCGGCGTCCAGGGGCCGGATCCAGGCTGCGCAGCAGCGTCAACCGCTCCTGGAACGCCTGGGGATCAAGGCCCGCGCGACGGCGGATCTCCTCGACGCGGCCGGCGGCCAACGCCTCCAGTCGGAATAGGATCGACCGCATCGGGCCGTCCATGCGGCCGCGTTCTTGCAATTGAAGCGCGAGGCAATCCGCCAGATCTTTGGCGAACACGCCCGTCGGATCGAATCCGCGAAGGCGCGCCAAGACGCGTTCCACCATTGCCGCATCGACTCCAAGCCACACCGCCGCGTCCTCGACCGATCCGGTGAAATAGCCGGACGGCTCCAGGGCGTCGATCAGATACTCCGCCACCGCGTGTTCGATGAAATCCAAACGAGCCAAGGCCAATTGCGCCGTCAAATGCGCGGCCAGGGACTGGTCGAAGACGGCGGCGCCGTCGGAGGCGTCGCCGCCGCCGGCGTCCGGATCGAGCGCGAAACCCGGCGCGTCCAGATCATCCCAAACATTTTCGGCGTCCGTGGCCCCGTCGGCGGCCCCGGAGCCGTAGCCGACCGGCTCGTCCAAGCGCTCAATGAGCGGATTCGCGGCGATCGCATCCGCGACCAGCGCTTCCAGCTCCGGACCCGCCGCCTGCAGGAAACGGGCCTCTTGCACCACCGTCGTTGAGACGGTTTGCGTTTGCGCCGTCCGCGCGACAAAGCCCGCGCGCATAGTCCAATCCTCGATCGACGCCGCGATGATGCGGCCTAAGGTTTGACTATAAGCCGGCGCGCGCCCGTCTGTCAGTCGATACGGTCGTCGAAACCGCGTCGCCAGGCTTCCGATTGCAAGTCACGCATCACCGATTTCAGCGGCGCCGGGCGTCCGAAGCGAAAACCCTGGGCGTGGGTGCATCCTGTCTCGCGCGCCGCAGCGAGTTGCGCGCGCGTCTCAACGCCTTTCGCGACCACATTGAAGCCATGGGCGCGGGCGAGTTGGGCCACCGCCTCCAACTTGCCCCAGCTGCGCCGAACTTCCGTGATCTCCGCCACCAAATCGCGCTCGGTCTTCAGCGTGCACGAGCCGATCTTCCGCAGGCGCGTCAAAGATCCGGATCCAATGGCGAAGTCATCTATGATGACGTCGACCCCCAAGGCCGCCAGTCGGGCCAGCATGAGATCGGCGCCACGCGTCCGCGCGAAGGCCAGTTCGGTGATTTCGACGGCCAAAGCGCGCACCGGCAGGTCCCGGGCATCGCAGGCCATCAGGACCAACTCGTCGATATGGTCCGGCATGTCGGGTCCGAAGGACACGTTTACGCTGACCTGCACGCCGAAATCCTCAAAGAGCTTGCGCGCGTCCTCGGCCCCCTGATGGATGGTCCAACTGGTGACCTCGCCAAGAAATTCGGGGTCTGACGACAACGCCATGACCACAACAGGCGAGACCAGCCGACCCGAGCGCAAACGCCATCGCAACAGCGCTTCGCAACCCACCACCTTCTGTTGTTCTAAATCAACGACAGGTTGATGCAGCAACTCAAAAGCGCCGACACCCAAGGCTTCGGACAGTTCGGCCGCAAGGGCGTGATCCGGCTCTATCGGTTCGACGACCGTCATTTGTTTGCGCCATCCCATCATCTGCACATTCATGCGGGGACGCATGCGCCCCCTCGGGGAGATTTCATGCGCCGTTTCGCCGATGCACGGCGCCACCATGATATACGTCTCCATGGTCGCACAAACGCCCAATGGTGGTAGACCGCCGAAATTTCTCCCAAATTGGCGCGGAAACATGTTGCGTTGATGACAGGCGTAGGGAGGCCGTCATGAAAGTTTCGAAAGCGCGCGCCGCCGTGGTCGAACGGGGCACGTTTCTGCATGTCGATCCGCGCACCGGCGCTCGGGTCGAGTCGGCGCATGAGTGGCTCGTATTTCCGAACAATCCCGCCATGGGCCCTCTTCCCATGTCCCAAGCGCGCACGATCAACGCCGAAAACGCGTCGAAAACGGCGCCGCGGACCCAGCTTGACGTCCGCGCGCCTTCACCGCCCAAGCCCCCGTCTGCGCCGGAGCCCGCCCGCGCCCAAGTCCGTCGACCCGCGGGCGCGATCCGATCCGCCGAGGAAGCGCGCGCGATGACGGTGCGCCAATGGACGCCGGCGCGCGGCAAGCCATAGGAACGCCAAGGCCGCGCCGAACGGCCCGCGGGGTGCGACAAGCCGTTTGCCGACTGGCGGCCTCAAACGATACTCTCGCCGAACCCTCTGGAGCGAACTCATGGCCATCAAACGCGCCGCCTATTTGTTTCTCGCCGCGATGGCGCTCGCCATCGGCGCATGGCTTCAAGCAGTCGGCTGGCTTGGCGATTTCGTGGAGAACACGGTCCGGGTTCAGTTCTCAGAGGAAGAGGCGCCGAGCTTCGCCTTTTCCGTCGGAGACGGCCGCGTGTTCATCCCGGCCCCGCCTTTGCCTCCAGCGCCGGTGAGCCGCACCGCCTCGATCGAAGAGCTCAACAGCCTCTCCGAAGAAATGCGCGCCGCCTTTGAAGACGCGCAGGCCGCAGCGGAGCAGGCGCGTGCGGCCAAGGAGGAAATCCGCCTCCTGGCGGAGCGGATCGCGAACGCCGCGCGGGCGGGCGAGACCACGGTCGAAACGCTCGCCCCGGAACTCGTCGAGAAAGTGCTGCGGCACAGCTCGCAGCGCCTGCGCGCCGGGCCGGCTGCGGATCCCGACTCCGAGCCGCCGGTGGTCGGCATGACGCTCAGCCCGGCGATGCTCGACGGCTTCGCCTTCTCGACGCACGCCATCCGTCAATCGACGGTCAATCAGCTTGACGCGTCCGAGAAGCGGATTTCGCAAATCAAGATCCTCCAGAGCACGGTGAACTGGCCCGATTTTTCCGGCGGCGTCGTCGGGACCTTGGACATGTCAGGGTCCGTGCTCATGGATCCGGATTTCAGCAACGCCGTCATCAGCGACGCGTTCTTCATCGGATCCGTCTTGCGCCAGGCGGACTTCGAAGACTCGGCCTTCAAAAAAGCCTCCTTCGCCGGCGCCTTCGTCACCGGCACTGACTTTCAGGGCGCGACCTTCGGCGAAGTCTCCTTTGACGGCGCCATTTTGAAAGGCGTGGAATTCGGCGGCGCGGATCTCCGCTCCGCTGCGTTTCGAGGCGCGCGCATGAAAGGCGTGTCCTTTGACGGCGCGAAGGCGCCGCCGGCGGGCGCATTCGCCGGCGCCTGCGCGATCGCCGATGTGGCGCCGCCCGAAGGCGTGTTTCTGCCGCCCTGCGCGCCCGGGCGCTAAGACTTCATCTCGCGTCGGCGGACGTTCATCGCAGCACAGCTGGCCACGCTCAAACAATTCTGACAGGCTTGATCAACACGTCATTCAGTAAAGGCGAAAGACATGTCGCGCATCGTACTTCTGACCACCGCCGCGTTCATCGCGATCAACAGCGCCTTCGCAGCTCAAATCATGGCAGAAGCGGATTTTTCCGACACAGATCTTTCAAGAAAGACATTCAGCGGGGCCATGCTGGCGGACGCCAATTTCGCCCGGGCAACCCTTGTCGGCGTCACCTTCGACTCCACGATCATCGGAGACGCCGACTTTTCGGAAGCCGATCTCACCGACGCTTTGTTTGACAGCGTCAATATGGGCGACGCCGTGTTCCATGGCGCGCGAATCGAGAATGCGGTGTTCGACAGCGTGAATCTCGGGGACAGCGATTTCACCAATGTCCGCGGAACCGGCGCCAAGTTTGATTCCGTCAATCTGGGTGATGCGATTTTCGAACGGGCCACCTTGGACGGCGCAAAATTTGAGTCCGTCAATCTCGGCAAAGCGGACTTTTCCAATGCATCCCTAGTGGGGGCGGTGATGCGTGATGTCGACCTCGGTGAGGCGACTTTCAACGGCGCCGACCTCGCCGACGTGACCTTCGACGATGTGAAGCTCTATGATTCCGATCTGTCCGGGGCGAAGAATTTGACGCAGAGCCAATTGGATGGCGCCTGCGGAAGCCGCGACACCCGCCTTCCCAGCGGCATGACCATTGAGGTTTGCGACGAAATCAAACGCTGGAGCCGCCGGCGTTAAGCGCTACCCGTCCTTCTTCTCCTGGAGAGGCATCCGCACCGCGATGTGCAACTCTTTGAGTTGATCCGGCTCTGGCGTCGACGGCGCGCCCATCATCAGATCCTGGGCCTGTTGGGTCATCGGAAACAGCGTGACCTCGCGAATGTTATGCACGCCCGCCAACAACATCACGACGCGATCCAGACCCAAGGCGATCCCGCCGTGGGGCGGCGCCCCATAGCGGAAGGCGTTGAAAAGGCCGGAGAAGTTCGCCCGGACGGTGTCCGCTTCATATCCGGCGATCTCGAACGCCTTCAGCATCACTTCCGGTTTGGCGTTCCGGATGGCGCCGGATCCCAATTCGTAGCCGTTGCAGACCAGATCGTATTGGAAGCCCTGCACCGTCAACGGATCTTGGGTTTGAAGCGCCTCCAGCCCGCCCTGGGGCGCCGAAAACGGATTGTGCGAGAACTCGATCGCGCCTGTCTCGTCGTCCATTTCATAGAGCGGAAAATCGACGATCCAGCAAAGGTTGAAAATGTTCGGCGTAATCAGATCGAGTTCTTCGCCAAGCTTTAAGCGCGCGGCGCCGGCGAGCTTCGCGGCGTCCTTCTCTTTGCCGGCTGCGAAGAACAAAGCGTCGCCAGCCGTGCAACCCGCCGTTTCCGCCATGGCCTGGATCACCGGTTCCGGAAGGAATTTCGCGATCGGGCCCTTGCCCGTCAGACCGCCCTCGCCCTCCTCGAACACCACATAGCCAAGCCCCGGCGCTTGCATGTCGCGGCGCGCCCAGTCGTTCAGCTTGTCAAAGAACGAACGCGGCTTGTCCCCAACCTGTTTCGCCGGGATGGCGCGCACCACTCCGCCCGACTCGATCGCCGCCTTGAACGCTTTGAACTCCACGTCGTCGCGCGCAAAGAGCGCGGTGACATCTGCAATGACGGTGGGAATTCGCAGGTCCGGCTTGTCGGTGCCGTAGCGGAGCATCGAATCTGCATAGGTCAGATGGGGGAAAGGGTGCGGCGTGACCGCGCGGTCGCCGGCGAATGTCTTCAAGACGTCATGGGTCGCGCCGCCGACCGCCTCGAAGACGTCGTCTTGCTCGACAAAGCTCATCTCGACGTCGACTTGATAGAACTCGCCAGCCGAGCGATCGGCGCGGGCGTCCTCGTCACGAAAGCAAGGTGCGATCTGGAAATAGCGATCAAAACCAGCGACTTGCACCAATTGCTTAAAAATCTGCGGCGCCTGCGGAAGGGCGTAAAATTGACCAGGATGCAGGCGACTCGGCACCAGAAAGTCGCGCGCGCCTTCGGGGCTCGACGCGGTGAGAATCGGCGTTTGGAACTCCATGAAGCCGCGCGACTCCATCGCTTGACGGAAAGCGGAGGTGACTTGGGTCCGCAGCACGATGTTGCGATGCAACGTGTCCCGCCGAAGGTCGAGAAAGCGGTAACGCATACGGATGTCTTCCGGATAGTCCGGCTCGCCGAACACCGGCAAAGGCAGCTCTTCGCTGGCGCCCAAGAGGTGCAGCGCGTCGATGCGCACTTCAATCTCCCCGGTCGGAAGATTGGCGTTCACGGTCTCGTCGGACCGGGCGACCACCGCGCCGGAGACCTTGATGACCGTCTCCGCCCGCAATCGCTCCATTTCCGAGAAGACCGGCGCCTCGGGCTCGACCACCAACTGGGTGATGCCGTAATGATCACGCAAATCGACGAATAAGAGCCCCCCGTGATCGCGCTTGCGATGAATCCAACCCGACAACGTGACCGTTTCGCCGACATTCGGCTTGCGCAGCGCGCCGCAATGGTGGGTGCGATAGGCGTTGGGACGGAACATGGAACGGCTCGCGTTTTGGGAGGTGATCAGGAAGGCCGCTCGTTTAGCGCTCCGGGCCGATCCCGTCCACAGCGCAGGAGCGCAGGCCGATGACGATCCAAGTGATCACCGAAACCTCGACGCTCGCGTCCGTCTGCGCCGCGCTGCGCGCGCAGCCCTTCGTGGCCGTGGACACAGAGTTCATGCGGGAGTCGACCTATTGGCCGATTCTCTGCCTGGTGCAGCTCGCGGGCGGCGACGTCGAGGCGGTGGTTGATCCCTTGGCGAACGGACTCGACCTCACGCCGCTCCACGAACTGTTGACGGACGACCGCGTGGTGAAGGTCTTCCATGCGGCGCGTCAGGATGTGGAGATCTTCTGGCACCAAGGCGGCGCCATGCCCAAGCCCCTGTTCGACACCCAGGTCGCGGCCATGGTGTGCGGCTTCGGCGATGCGGTCTCCTATGAGAACCTCGTACGCCAGCTTCTGGGCGAGCAGGTCGACAAGTCCTCGCGCTTCACTGATTGGAGCCGGCGGCCCCTCAGCGACCGTCAACTTGCCTATGCACTGTCCGACGTGACCCACCTTCGCGACCTTTATCCCCAGCTCCTGGAGCGAATTGAAGGCCAGGGGCGCCAAGCTTGGGTGGCAGAAGAGATGGAGGCGTTGGCGGACCCCGCCACCTATGACATCCGCCCTGAGAACGCCTGGCGGCGTCTGAAGCTTCGCGGCCCCAAGCCGAAAAAGCTCGCTGTCGCCATCTCGCTGGCGGCTTGGCGCGAAAGGGAGGCGCAGGATCGCGACGTGCCACGCGGCCGAATTTTGAAAGACGACGCCCTGATCGAGGTCGCCCAGCAAGCCCCCACCACGCCGGAGGAGTTGGGCCGACTGCGCTCTGTTCCGAAAGGATTTGAACGCTCGAGGAGCGCCGGCGACGTCTTGGCGGCGGTGTCGGCCGGTCTGGAGACTCCCCGTGACGCCTTACCGAAACTTGAAGATCCGAACGCGGCGACGCGTCCCTCCCCGGCCATGGTCGACATCTTGAAGGTCGTGCTCCGGGCCCAATGCGAGGCGCATGACGTGGCGCCGAAACTGATCGCCAATGTCGCGGATCTCGAACGGATCGCAGCGGGCGACGGCGCGGATCTGCCGGCGATGAAAGGATGGCGCCGCCGCATTTTCGGCGACGTCGCATTGGACGTGCTTGAAGGGCGTGTGGGCTTGAAGGTCGTCGACGGCGCGGTTGTCGCCGCGCCGCTTTAGTCGAAACGAACCTCAGGTTTCAGGCCAAGCTCGTCCGCGAACTGCGCCAGACGCTTCTCCACCCCTTCGCCGATCAAGGCGCGGCGGCCCCGACCGGCGCGCAACACCACGGTGTCCGCCTCCGTCTCCAGCGAAATCCGGCCCAAAACGCCGAACACACGACCAGAAAGCGCGGCGGCCATACGCAGCCCGGCGCCCACCACGCGCGCTCGTTCCAAATCCGCCTCATCGACCAAATGCGCGGCGTCAAGATCGCGCGCGGCCTTCGCCGAGCCGCCATAGCGATGGAACAAGGTCAGCGCCAACGCCACGCGTTCGGGGTGGTCGAGGCCTTGCAGCGTCGCGTAGAGCACCTCCTCCAGGGCAAACTGCGCGCGATAGTCGGGCGGTCGACGCCAAGCGAGATCCGACAACCGGGCGGCGGCGCGGACGAGCCGTGGCCAACGGGTCTCTGTCGGCGGCCAGGTCTGCGCCAGGACCGGAAGGAGCCAATCGGCGGCCTCATCGCCGAAAGCCGGATCCCAGGCCGCCCGCGCCGCAATACGCGCCGCCCCGGCCAGCAGGGGATCCGTATCCCGTTCCGCGTCCGTGCATCGATCGAAAAGCAGGCCTTCCCGCACACCGAAAGCCGACACCACCACGCGGCGCGGCGCAGTGGCCTTGACCAAGCTCTCCAAGGCTGCGGCCGCGAAAGGCAAAGCCTCTGCGCGGCGGCGGGAGACATTGGGCGTATTCTCCAGGCTGCGCACGCTCAAGCCGGCCACGAAACGGCTGATGTCGATCGCGTCCGAGGCGGACATGGCGAAGGCGCTCAGAATCGAGATCGGGTGGCCCCGGCGATCCATCTGCATGCGGGCGATGTTCCGCCAAGCCCCGCCGACCAGATGGAGATCGCCCGCCTTGTTCAGATGCGCGAACGTGGTCGGCGCCAACTCTTGCGCCACCAAATCCCGCGCGGCGTCCGGCGTCTTGGCGCGCTCCATGAGGCTCAGCGCGCCCAAAGTGAAGCTCGCGCGCTCGGCGGTCGGCAAAGCGCGCCATTGGCCCTCGACACAGGTCAGCTCCAAGCTGCCGCCGCCCAAATCCGCGACCAATCCCACCGCGTCGCGGTTGCCGGCCATGACGCCCATGGCGGCGTAATAGGCCTCGTCGTCGCCGGACAAAACGCGGATCGGCGCGCCAGCCCGCGCGGCGGCGTCGATGAAGGAGTCGCGGTCCGCCGCCTCGCGCAACGCCGCCGTCGCCACCGCGTCGATGCTCTCGGCGTTCATGACATCGCAAAGGGCCCTGTACCGCACGATCGCCCGCAGCGCCGCGTCGGCGGCCTCTGGATTCAGGCGGCCTGTTTCCGCAACGCCGCGCCCGAGCGCGCACATGGCCTTTTCGTTGAACATGGTCGTCAGGACGGAGCCGGCCGCCTCATAGACCACCAGGCGGACGGAATTCGACCCGATGTCCATGACCGCGCGCACCACGCCCCGGGCGGCCGCGTCACCGCTCCTGGCGCGTGTTCGCGCACGCCCGGGAAGGAGACGAAGGTTCATGCGCGTACCGACTGGGGCAAGGCCGTCGGCGGCTCTTGCTTCGCCGCTTCGCCGCGCCCAGACAGGCTCGGATTGGTCATGAAGTACTCATGGGTGCTGAAGGGCCGGTCCACACCCTCCGTCGAGATCCGCGTATAGCGTCCGTCCGCGTCCAAGACCCAGCTCTGCGCTTGGTCCTTCAGATTGGCGACCATGATCTGGTCGAGGATCTGCATCTGCACCGTCGGGTTTTCGACCGGAACCAACGTCTCCACCCGACGGTTGAGGTTTCGCGGCATCAAATCGGCTGACGAAATGTAAACGCGGGCCTGCGGGTTCGGCAGATGTGCGCCGCCCCCGAAGCACATGATCCGAGAGTGCTCAAGAAAGCGCCCGATGATGCTTTTCACGCGAATGTTCTCGGAAAGGCCGGAAACGCCAGGACGCAGGCAGCATATGCCGCGTATCACAAGGTCGATCTGAACGCCTTGTTGGCTCGCGTGATAAAGTTCGTCGATAAGATCCGGGTCCACAAGCGAGTTCATTTTCGCCCAGACCGCGGCGGGACGGCCCGCGGCCGCGTGGGCAATCTCTTCATGCAGATGTCCGCTGATCGTCTCGCGCAGATCGATGGGAGACAAAGCGAGTTTCTCAAGCCCCTGCGGGCGTGCATATCCGGTCACGAAGTTAAACGCTTTCGCCGCGTCCCGGCCCAAAGCGGGCTCTGCGGTGAAGACGGACAGGTCCGTGTAGATCTTCGCGGTGATCGGATGGTAGTTGCCGGTGCCGAAATGCACATAAGTGCGGATTTCGCTGCCTTCGCGGCGCGCGACCAG
>CAYPOX010000025.1:0-25556 GCA_964412525.1 uncultured Caulobacterales bacterium | reverse complement strand
CAACCGTCTTCATTGACGGTCGCCATGTAAAAGCTGTCGCGGCCTTGGATGAATGTCTTTTCGCGTTCGCCCAAAGTCTGCGGCTCTCGGCCCGCGCCGTCCATGCGCGCATACGCCTTGCGGCTGCCGTTCGCCTCCTGGGCCGCTTTGACCGAGGGAGTGAACATCAAGTCGAAAAACCGAAACGACATCTCTACACCCCTTTCCCGCTCGGCCGCGCCTGCGCGCCCGCTCTGCAACCTCTCTATGATAGGCATGAGCGCAGCGGGCACACGCTCCGAAGGCGCATCTGACGCCGGATGACACGCGATTGTGTCCTGTGGCGGTCGCCCCCGCGTCAGTTGAGCGATCAGGCCCGATGCTTCGCGCGCGCGCGTGCGAGAAACACGTCCGCCTGGGTGCGGTCGAGCCCGAGGCAACCGGCGAGATCGCGCAGACTCACCTCCTCGTCGGCGCGGACTTTTCGATCTGCGAGCACCAGCCCCGCCGCGGCCGCGAGCACGGAGGTTTTCTGCTCCTGCGACAAGGCTTTGGCGCGATCGATCACCGTATCTTTGACGTCCTCGAGTTGCATGCGCACCAACTCCGCGCAGCGCTCAATCGCGTTGTCCGGAATCATGCGGCCCAAAACGTCTTCCAACACGCGGCGCTTTGCCGTCACCTCGTCAAAATGAATCTCGTCGTCAGCGACGACGATCAGCGCCAAGGATGCGACAAGCGCGCGGAAAAACGGATCTTGCAACACTTCGGGGGCGGCGGGCATGACAAGGGCTCCAGGCGTGAGTCAAAGACGATCTCGAACGTTCATTCGACTATGACGCGCGCGCGCGCATCGCAACTGCGTCGACATCGGATCAACCAAATGTAAACACTCGACCCGCAACGATCCGATCCGAAGGAATCGATCTGATCGTGAACGCCGCAGCGGGATGCGGCCAAAACCGGTGTCGGCTTTCGTCGGCGACATGTTTTCCAGCCTGGAAATGGCGGCTGAAAACCGCCCATGCTGGTTTCGACACGTTTGAGGAGCTTACTATGGGCAAAGGGTCCGCGATGCCGCAATCGATCTTTAAGATATTCACGTCGAGGAAAGTGATCGCACCGATCGCTCTCTTAGCGGGCGTGATCGGTTTCGCGGCGAGCTTCATCGAACTCTATGACGCGTTCGGCAGCGGCATTAAAACCCGCTTGTTCCCGCAAGAATTGCCGGTCGCGCCGGCAGACCGCTACGCGATTTTGATCGCCGATTTGGAGAATGACGACGATCGCCGGACTCTGTCGCGCGCGGTGACCGACGCCTTGAAGCTTTCGCTCGAGGAGACGGGCGCCGACGCGCCGGTCTGGATCGATCGGCTCCCACGCACGATCTCCATCGGCGGCTCCGGCGCGCAAGCCTATATCGAGAAGGCGGAGGACGAAGCGCGCGAACTGCTCGCCGAAACGGACGCCGAAATCGTGGTTTGGGGCGAGGCGGTGCCGTTCGTGAACGCCTACACGCTGCGCCTGACGGCGGCCCAATCCAGCGACTTCACGCGCTACGCGTTCGACGATTTGCAATTCGGCGCGCCGCTTTTGGAGGATTTGGCGCCGCTGGTCCTAGGCGCCGCATTGGCGGAAGCCGGGTCCGTCGACATGCGCGATGCGACCGCCGGCGCGCTCGGCCCATTGGTCGCGCGCTTGCAGCCCCTGGCGCAATCCCCGCCAGACGTTTTCACCGGCGACCAAGTGCGTTCGCTTCGCTTGGCCTATGCCCGCGTCGCGACGGAATATGGCGAGATCGCCGCAGGACAAGCCCAACTCGCCGAGGTGGTCGCCGTCTTGGAGAAGACGCTTGAGGCGACCAATCGCGAGGACAATCCCGAGGCATGGGCGCGGGTGCAACAATCCTTGGCGGACGCCCTGTTCCGCCTTGGCGAGAAGGGTGCGACCGACGCGCTCCAAAAGTCTGCGGACGCCAGCAAGGCGGCGCTGACCGTCTTCACCCAGGATTCATCGCCGGTCGAATGGGCGCTGTCGCAGCAGAAATTGGGATTGGCGCTTTTCCGCCTTGGTCAACGGGGAGAGCCGGACGCCCTCAACGAGGCGGTCGCCGCCTACTACGCGGCGATGACGGTGTTGACGGAACAAGCCGAACCGCAACAATGGGCAAGCCTGCAAAACAATCTCGGGATCGCCCTGCTGGAAATTGCAAAACAAGGGCAGAGTGACGCCTTCGCAAACGCGGCGTTCCGAAAATCAATCGAAGCTTATGAAGCGGCGATGCGTGTTTGGACGCGCGAGGCCGCGCCGATGGATTGGGCGAAAGTTCAGAACAATCTCGGGCTGGTGTTTCAGGAGCTGGCCTATCGCGGTGAGGAAGGCGCTTTGGAGGACGCGATCTCGGCCTTCCAAGAAGCGCTCCAGGTTCGGACGCGGGAGGCCGCCCCCATGGGATGGGCGGAACTGCAGCAAAATCTCGGCAATGCTTTGACCGCCCATGCGCAGAACGGGCAGGCCGGCGCCTATGAAGACGCGGTCGCCGCTTACGAGAACGCCGCCGCGATTTGGACACGGGAGGCCAATCCTGCGGGATGGGCGTCCATCCAGTACAATTTGGGCTTTGTTTACGGGAAACTGGGCGAGCAAGGACAGCCCGGCGCCAACGAACAGGCGATTGAGGCCTATCGCAACACGTTGGAGGTTTGGACGCGCGACGACGCGCCGGAGGACTGGGCGACGACGCAGTATTTTCTTGGCCTCGCGCACAGAGACTTGGGACTCGAAGAAGAGGACTCGTCTGCGCTCAACGAGGCGGTCATCCATTTCGAGAACGCCGCCCAAGTGATTACGCGGCATAGTGATCTAAGGAATTGGATATTGGTCCAGTTAGAACTTGGCCAAACCCACACCGCGCGCGCGCGCGTCGGCGATCGCGATGCGGTGGATGCGGCCTTGTCTGCATTTGACGCCGCGCTTACGACCATCCATGAACGAAACGCAAATTGGGCAAGCATCCAGACCGAACGCGCGGAAGCCCTTATCCTCAAAGCCGAGGCGGACGGTGATCCGTCTGCGGCGCGCGACGCGGTCGTGCAATTGGACGCCGCCATCGCCGTCCTCGAAACCGCGGCGGATGATGAGGCGTTGGCCACCGCCCGCGCGAGGCGAACGCAGGCCAGCGACGTTTTGAGCCAATTGGAGACCGGTTGAGCCGGTCTCCAAGCCTTCGGCCAAGCGACCTCGTTAGATCAGTCCCGGATCGGCGTCCGCGATCACACCCAGGGACTCCTCTTCGGACTGCCCGGCCCGTTCCGCCGGTTCCGGCGACAAGGTCGCCAAGAACGCGTCGAGTTCCGACCCTTCGACCGCCTCCAAAGTGCGCCCTTCAAAAACCCCGAAGTCCAGATAGTGGTCATAGGCGGAGCGCAGCGCGACGCCAGGATCGGCGACGCTGGCCGCAACGTCAGGGTTGGCCGCCAAATAGGCCTCTTGACTGAACAGAGCCGAAGGCGCCCGTCCCTCTGCGGCGCCGGCCTGCCGGAAATGCGCGTATGCGGACATTTCAGAGCCGTCGGCGGCCGCCGCGACATCCGGGCTCTCGGCGAGATAATAGTTGGAGTCGAAGAGCGGATGGGGGTCGCGCCCCTCAACAAGACCGAACAGGGCGAAGTGTTCCGTCGCCGAAGCGATCGATCCTTCCTCGACCGCCGCCGCCACGTCCGGATTTTCCTCTAGATACCACGTCGTGTCGATCTCCGCCCCGCGCAGCCGTCCTTCGGTTGCGCCGAACTGCAGGTAGTGCGCCTCGCCGCTTGCGAGGTCGCCGGCGGACACGGCTGCGGCGACGTCCGGGTTCGCCTCCAGATACGCGTTTTCGTCAAATGTCGGCTGCCCGTCTTCGGGAATCCATGCGATCCGGCCTTCAGAATCGACCGCAAACTCGACGCCGCTCAGAATGAGCGTTTGATCCTGGGATTCAAACGCCACGGTCTGCTCGCGCCCGGCAAGGCTGATCGCGCTCAAATTTGATGGAACGACCACAAGATCGCGGCCGACGCCGCCATTGACGATGTCATCGCCGGAGCCGCCATCGAGCACGTCATCGCCGGCGCCGCCATTGAGAGCGTCCGCACCGGCGCCGCCGGACAACAGGTCGCCGCCGGCGCCGCCGCTCAACGTGTCGTCGCCGCCGCCGCCGAACAAGGTGTCTGATCCGCGGCTCGCGATGATGGTCTGCGCAGCCGAGTCGCCGAAGACGGAGAAACTTGGGACCCCTCCTTCGACATCGCCAATGTCCTCGATGATGATCGTGTTGTCGCCGCGCACGATCACGGGATCGACGTCGAACGTCTGATCGACGTCTGCATCAAGGATCTGAAGGCCTGCCGTCTCACCACCGTCAAAAATTCGCCCTGTCGTCGCAGCGCTCCCCTTCGGCCGGAAGCGCGACGAATTCCGGGAAAGACTGTTGGCCGCGAAGCGTTCCCCATCGGTCAACGGATCCGCGAGCCGGCTCGCTTCAAGCGGCGCGCCCGGGAGTTCCGTGACGTCCAACACCGTCAGAATGCGGGTTTCGGATCCGCCGACCGCCCCCGGCACGTCCAACTCGACCTCAAAAGGACCGCTCGCATCGTCGCCGAGCGGACGCACACGGATGTCCGCCGTCGAGAATGTGGCGTCGCCTGTATCCACCAAGTTGAGAAAGGTGACGAAGGACGAGACGTCCAATGTCGATTCCACGCCGGACAACGTCTCCGTCGATAGCACAAGTTCGGCCGTGTCCCCCGCTTCCAAGCCGAGGGCCTCCACAATGAGGGCGCCCAGTTCGGTCGGAAAAGCGACCGTCGAACCGGTGGCGAGTTCGAACACCACCTGGGGCAAGGTTGGGCCGTCCGCGTCCTCAGCCGCTTCGACCGTGGTGATGGTCACCGCTCCGGACGGGGACGTCGCCGTCGTGGTGGTGACGTCGCTTTCTGTGGTCGTGACCGGCATGCCGACCGGTTCTTTAACGCCAAAATCTGCGTCGAAATCGACGCCGTCGTCGATGGTCGTCGCGTCGGAGTCCGAGACCACGCCGCCGCCTGAATCATCCCCGGGAGCCGGGTCGGTATTCGGCTGCGTTTCGAAGACATTGGTGACCGTCACCTGGACCGACGCCGGGGGGCTGGAGCCGAAGGCGTCCGTCCCGCGAACCTCAAACTCATAGACATTGTCGCGATCGGCGTCCGCCGGGTTTTCAAAGTCCGGCGGGGTGATGAAGACGATCTCATTGAACAAGGGATCGACCCTAAACAACGCCGCATCCGGGCCGCCGTCGATCTCCACGCCAGTCGGTCCCTGCCCTTGATCCGGGTCCAAGACGTCGATGACGCCAACTTGGGTCGTGTTCTCCGCGACTTTGAACGTCGCGTCCTGCACGCTCGGCGCGTCATTTTCACCGCTGACCACGACCACCACCCTGGCGTCGTCCTCTTCGCCATTGCCGTCGCTGATCGTGTAATTGAACTCCACTTGCGCAATGGCGCCCACGGCGAGCCTGTCGAACGCGCCCGAACTCGCCCCGTCAATGACGATGTCGCCCGCGGCTGCGTCGACCACCGTCACGGCCAATCCGCTGACGTTCACCGTGTCGCCGTCGACGACGGCGACCCCATTGATCTTGGTGATGGTGATTGGGTCTCCATCCGGATCCTCATCCGGGCCGACGCCATTGTCCAAAAACAGATTGAACGCCGCGGCAGAGTTGTCCTCGGGGAAGGAGACAAAGTTGTCTCGGGCCTCCGGCGCGTCGTTGATCGGGTTCACCGCAATGTTGATCGGCAACAAGTCCGATCCCCCATTGCCGTCTGCGACCTTGATCACCAGAGCGTCCGCGCCGCTGAAATCGGGATTTGGCGTGAAGGTCAAGCCGACAGGTAGAACGGAGCCGCCCGTGCTGACGGCCGTCGTCCCGCCGCCATTGACGGTCCCGTTCGCCGGGGCGGTGTCCACGGTCCAGGTGAGCGTTTGACCGACGTCGAGATCGGTCACGCCAAGAATGACGTCGAAGGCGAAATCGACCGTGTCTTCATTCAAGCCGAAGGCCGCGCCTGGGCCCGCATCAAAGGTCGGCGCGTCATTTGCGGCGGTCACCGTCACATTGACCGTGAGGAGATCCGATCCGCCGACGCCGTCGTCGACCTCGATCACAAAGCTGTCCATGCCATTGAAGTTCGGGTCCGGCGTAAAGGTGAGACCGGTCGGCGAGACCGAGCCGCCCGTGCTGAGCTGCACCGCGCCGCCGCCATTGACGGTTCCGTTTGCGGGGGCGGTGTCCAAGGTCCAGGTGAGGGTCTGCCCGATCTCCAGATCCGTCACGCCGAGAATGCCGTCGAAGGACACGTTCGTGGCGTCTTCCGCCACGGTCAGCGAGTCGGTCGCACCCGAGTCGAAGACCGGCGCGTCATTCGCCGGCGTGACCGTCACGTCGAACGTCAACAGGTCGGACCGGCCCGCCGCGTCCTGCACCTTGATCACGAAGTTGTCCACGCCGTCGAAATCGGCGTTCGGCGTGAAGGTGAGGCCGGTCGGCGTCACGGAGCCGCCCGTGCTGACGGCCATCGCGCCGCCGCCGTTCACGACCCCGTTCGCCGGCGCCGTGTCGACGGTCCAGGTTAGGTTTTGCCCCACATCCTGGTCCGTCACGCCGAGCAGCGCATCGATGGAGGTCGCCATGGAGTCTTCCACCACGATGAGGGGCGTCACCGCGCCCGCGTCGAAGATGGGCTCGAACGTCGCGCCAAGCTCAAAAGCGCCGATGTCCGGCAACGCGCCGCCCGCCGCGGGACCGTCGAAATCCCGGGGCGAGGCTCCGCGTGCGTCCACGGGCAGGGCTTCGGCTGTGTTCCCGTCGCCGTCGAGATCCTGCGCGTCCGCCGGCAATTGAGCGGCGTCCCCCGTGTCGATCGCGGGATTGGCGGCGTCATCCTTCAGGGCGGCTGTCAGAACGGCGCCGCCATTATCGGCCAACACGCCGAAAGTGAACGGACTGGAGCCCAGGACGGGCGCGTTCACTGTCGAGGCGAAAACGTCCGTCACGGCCACATTCGTGGCCCCAACCTCGCCGTCGCTGACAAGATTGGCGGCGGCGCCGCCCAAGAAAGTGACGTTGCCGAAGAAATCTCGGACGTCGTCATCGACGCTGACCCCGCCATAAGATGCGTAGTTGCCGACAATGATGGAGTTCGCGATCGTGACGGTTTCGGTGCCCGCACCGCCGACATAGATCCCGCCGCCGCGCATCCCGTAATTGCCCGTAATGGTGGTGTTGATCAGATCCGCGGTTGCGTCTCCGAACTTCAAATACAAGCCGCCGCCATTTCCCGTGAGCGAAGAATTGTTGGCCAGCGTTGAATTGATCAAGGTCAGCGACGAACCAGCAAGAATGCTCTGAACGGCGCCCCCAGAAGTCGAAGAGTTGCCGTCGACTGTCGTGTTCAAAAGCGTCGCCGCGCCCTGATTTCGAAGACCGCCGCCGCTGTTCATCGCGTCATTGCCCGATATGGAACCGCCGATGACAGTCAGCGTGGCGCCCCCGGCGTTGAATATTCCGCCGCCATTTGCTTCTGCGTAATTTCCTGTCACGCCGCTATCAATCAATGTGACGGCGCCGGCATTGTGAAGCCCGCCACCGTAATAGCCAGAGCTTAACGAGATTTCTGAATCAATAATGATGAGGTTTACACCGACGGCGACATCAATCGCGCCGCCATTGTTAAACGCGCCGGTCTCGAACCCATTGGACAGCACAAGGGCGTTCAGGGTCGACGCGCCAGTCGTGAAATCAAGAATACGGCTCGTATTGTTCCCAGAAACTTCGATGTCCGCGACATTGTCGCCGTCCACATCCCCGTCGATCGTCACGGCGTCACTAATGGTCAGTTCGCCGCTGGTGAGAACGATCGTCTGCCCCGCCAATGCGGGGTCGAAGATGATGTCGTCAGGGCCCGGATTGCCGTTGGCGTCGAGGACCGCCTGGCGAAGACTGCCGACGCCCGCGTCATTCGTGTTGTTAACTATGTAGACGGCCATGTCGCCCCTCCCTTTGGTTGCGTCGCAGATGAGCGCGCGCGCCGTGGTCCCCGTTCAGTTGATGCAGATCATGACCACGCGATCCATCGAATAGCATACAAACGGCGCGCCAAAATACGTCACCGTGTTTTCTTACAGTATTCTTACAAAAGGCGGCGCGGAGGAGACGATCCTCCACAATGCAGACCGAAGATGTGCGTTTTCACTCACCCCCCTCGTAGAGTGGCGGCCGCAATCTTAATGGCCCGACGGATGCGCATATATGTGGCGCAGCGGCATAGATTGCCCCTCATGGCGTCGTCGATCTCCGCATCGCTCGGATTGGCCGTGTTCGAAACGAGCGCCGCCGCGGACATGATTTGCCCAGACTGGCAATAGCCGCATTGCGGCGCGTCGATCTCTTCCCATGCGGCGCGGATTGCGTCGGCCGCACGACCGTTCAAGCCCTCAATGGTCGTCACCTCCATCTCCGCGATCGCGGAGACGGGCGTCACGCAGGATCGGGTCGGCTGGCCGTCAACATGCACCGTGCAGGCGCCGCACTGCGCGACCCCGCAACCGAACTTCGTCCCGGTCATGCCGAGCCGGTCGCGCAACACCCAAAGCAGCGGCATATCTTTCGGCGCATCGACAGAGATCGGCGCGCCGTTGACGAAAAAGGCGACATTCATGGCGGAGCCCCCTACAAGTTCAACGCGGCGCGATCGAGCTGATCGGAACCGCCCGGCGGGAAAATCGGCAGGCTGCGGATCCGCAATCCGGTCGCAGCAAAGATCGCATTGGTCAGCGCGGGCGCCGCGGGCGGCGTCGGCGGCTCGCCCACCCCCCCTGGCGGCGCGTCGCTTTCGACGATGTGCACCTCCATCCGCCGCGGCGCTTCATGCATGCGCATCACGCGGAAATCCGGAAAGTTCGTCTGGACGATCGCCCCGTCCTTCGCGGTGATGGCGCCGAACAGGGCGTTGGACAGCCCATACAGAGTTCCGCCCTCGACCTGCGCCTCGGTGTGCCGCGTGTTCACGACCGTGCCCGCATCGATCACGGACCAGACCGCGGGAATGGACAGGCGGCCCTCCTCGTCGACCGCCGCTTCCACGACCGTGGCGACATAGCTCAAAAAAGAGCGGTGCGCAGCGATTCCAAGCCCATGGCCTTTCGGCATCTCCCGACCCCAACGCGCCATATCCGCAGCGATCCGGACCACATTCGCCAAGCGGCCCGTATCAATGGGGTACTCGTCGAGCGGATCGCCGTAATTGTCGTACTCCGCTCCTTCCGTATTCGGATCGAAATGGCGCGGCGGACCAATCAGTTCAAGGAGATAGTCTTTCGGATCGCGGCCCGCGGCGGCGGCCAATTCTGCGGCGAAACTCTGCACCGCGAAGGCGTGATAGACATTGGCGACGGAACGAAGCCAGCCGATCCGGATCTTCGCCGGAGCGTCTCCGCTTTCCAGCCGCAAATTGGGAACGGCGAAGGGATTGTCGGATGCGCCGAGGCGGAGCTCCCCGGAGGACGGCGTCACGGCGCCGGCCGCGAATGTCGACGAAATTGGCGGAAACACGGTGCGGTGCAGAAAGCCGGTGCAGGCGCCGTTTCGGTCGAGCGCGCCTTCCAAACGCTGGGCGCTGACCGAATGATAGTAGCCGTGCTGAAGATCGTCCTCACGCGTCCAGAGGAGTTTCACAGGGCGTCCGACCGCGCGCGCCACGAGAGCCGCCTCCACCACGAAATCCGGCTTGGACTTGCGCCCGAAACCGCCGCCGAGCCACGTCACATGGATGGTCACGTTTTCTTCTGGAACGCCGCAAATGGCCGCCACCGTGGCGCGGGCGGATTGGGGCGCCTGCACGCACGCCCAACATTCGACCTTGCCGTCATCGCTCCAGCGTGCGGTGGCGGCGGGCGGCTCCATCGGCGCCTGGGAGAGGTGGGGCGCATAATACTCGGCTTCGACGCGTTGCGCCGCCTCGCGGAAGGCGGCGTCGACATCGCCCCGTTCGCGGCGGACGGCGCCGGGCCTGCGCGCCGTCTCCAACATCTCTTCGGCGAACGCTTCGGAGTTATAATCGCCATTGGGGCCGGCGCTCCACGCAACGTTGAGCGCGCGCCGCCCTTGGATCGCCGCCCACGTATCCGTGGCGACGATGGCCACCCCGCCCAGCGCGCTGAACCTGACCGGCGGTTCTGGGGCGGCAAGCGGAAGGGTGCGCACCACGCCTGGAACTTTCAGGGCGTCCGCATCGTCATAGCTTTCCACCGTCCCGAACACTTGGGGCGGCCGGACGATCACGGCGTAAAGCATGTCAGGCAACCGAACGTCTTGGCCGAACGTCCCCTGCCCGCGCGTGATCTTGGGCACGGTCAAAGACGGCGTCGGCTTGCCGATATGGCGCCACGCCTCGCGGGACTTGAGGCGAATGGCGTCTTCGCTCGGAACCGGCAATCCGCCTGCGCGTTCGGCGAGCGCGCCATAGGCGGCGCTCTGTCCGGACGGTCCGCGCACCACGCTCTGTTCGCCATGACAGGAGGCCGGGTCGACGCCCCATTCCTGGGCGGCGGCGCGCTCCAGCATCGTGCGCATCGCAGCGCCCGCGACCCGGAGCCTGTGCAGGTTCCGGCGCACCGACCGTGACCCGTCCGTGTTCTGATCGCCATATCGCGGATGTCCGTCCGCCTGGACGATTTCGACCCGCGCCCAGTCGGCCTCCAATTCGTCGGCGATGATCTGCGCCATCGCGGTCCAGGTCTGCTGACCCATTTCCGAGCGGTGGCAGGTGATCTTCACGGCGCCGTCCGCCTCGATCGTGATAAAAAGCGTGGGCGTCGCGTCGCCGCCGCGGACATTGGCCAGGCCCGCCGCCGTGGCGTCGGCAACCGCGGGCTTGGAGGCGAGCACGACGCCGAGCGCCAATCCGCCCGCCCCCGCGCCGACCACCACGTCACGGCGGTTGACGCCACGAAGCGGGGCGTCGGCCGGCGCGCGCCCATCCTCAGCACTCTGCGAGTTTAATGACCATTCCTCCGAAAACATTGCGCGTCCTCCCTCCCCCTACGCTGCATCACCATCCAAGACAGGCGCGTGGCGCATGGTGGTCGTTCCGCCGCGGGGAGTCCAATGGGTTCGGCGACCGGATCTCGCAGACGCCAATCCGAGAAGCCTTCGGCGCGTCGAGCCGGCCGAGCCTCTTCGCAAGGACGCCTGGGAGAAATGGACGTTT
The DNA here is from genome assembly GCA_964412525.1 of uncultured Caulobacterales bacterium. Classification (GTDB taxonomy): domain Bacteria; phylum Pseudomonadota; class Alphaproteobacteria; order Caulobacterales; family CAYPOX01; genus CAYPOX01. The sequence goes on along the minus strand of CAYPOX010000025.1, from coordinate 14,286 downwards.
GTGTTCGCAAGCGGAACACGTCACGTTCCGCGCGCCATGGGACATGTTCTTCGCCGCATTCTTCCGATCTTGTTGGCCGGTGCGCTGCTCCAGGGCGCAAGCGGGCTTTATGCGGTCATCATCCCCTTGGTCCTCGAAGCCAAAGGCGTCTCGTCTTTTTGGAACGGCGTCACCGCGGCGGTCTACTCGCTCGGCTTTTTGGTCGGGTGCTTCGTCGGCCCGAAATATGTGCGCGATGTCGGCCATATCCGCGCATTTTCGGGGTTCGCGGCCGTCGCCTCGGTCATTGTCCTCGCTCTCGCTTTGGACGTCGGCGTGGTGCTGGCGACCCTCGTGCGCGGCCTGTTGGGCCTGTGCATGGCGGTGCTTCTGTCGGTCGCGGAAACCTGGATCGCCGACGGCACGCCGGAGAAGAGCCGCGGCGGCGTGATCAGCCTTTACTTCGTCATGTCGAAGGTGGCGCTCGGCTCCAGTCCCTTCGTGGTCGCCGGGTTCGACGCCTCGGTCTTGCCCGTGTTCATGGCCTCAAGCGCGCTTTACTCGCTCGCGCTGGTTCCGGTCACCTTGACCCGCATTGAAAATCCCACGCCGCCTTCCGCAGAGCGCATCGGACCGAGACGCGTATTCGCGCGTGCACCGACGGCGGGCGCCGGCGCGTTCGTGGCGGGCCTTGTCAATGGCGGCGTCTTGGCGGTCCTGCCGATCTACACCGCGCGCCTGGGCTTCGACGCGCAAACGGTCGCCCTGACCATAGCCGCCGCCCACGGACTATCCCTGATCGTTCAGTGGCCCGCAGGCAAGCTCTCGGACCAAGTTGACCGCCGGCTCGTGATTCTCGGCCTCGCCGTCGCCGCAACCACGGCCTCAGCCGCCCTGGCGGCGATTGGGGACCAAGCCGGAGCGTGGATGGTCATTGCGCTGGTCGGTTTCTGGGGCGCGGCCAGCTTGTCGTCTTATTCCGTTTGCATGGCCCATGGCGCAGACGTGTTTCCGAAAGACCAACTTGTCGGCATGGGCTCCACATTGCTGCTTTTGTTCGCAGGCGGACAAATCGCGGGGCCGTTGCTGGCGGGGGGCGCGCTTTCGATCGGACCGGGCGGACTGTTCGTCTTTTCAGGCGCGTCAAGCGGCATGTTCGCGCTCTTCATCGTCGCCCGCATGGTGATGAAGTCTCGCCCGGCGGGCGAAGGCGACCCGTTCCAGGCGGCGCCGAACACCTCGCCGCAATTGATTGAATCCTATCCGCGCGGACCGACGTCGCAGGATGAGTCGGCCGAGGCGACGCCATGACCCGCCGACGCGCGCCCGTTCAACGCATGACGATGCGCACGTCGTCCTGGGGTTCGTCCCACGCCAAATGACGGTCCTCCAAAACGACCATGTTCTCACGACGGATGATCTCCGGGCGAGCCTTGTACCCCAAGAGTTCTGACGGCTGCTGGTCCAAATTTCGGGCCAAAAGCAATGTTTCGTTTGAAGAGAAATTTGTCATGCCGGGCGCCAACTCGGCGCCGGACTCGTCATAAACGTGAAGCACGTCGCCTTTTTGAAAATCGCCATGGATCTTGAGGATGTGCTCGCGGCTCACGCCGCGCCCCGCCCCGCGGATCTCGGCGGCCGCTTCGGCGGCGACCGTCAAGGAGCCCGCTTGGTGAAGACGGTTTGTGAGCCAAATCTCCCACGACGATGTGGGGGTGCCCTTCGCGACGCAGCAGGTGTGCCGCGTTTCGCCGTTCAACAGCGCTTGGATCGGCCGCTCCATGGCGCCCCGGCCAATATGGGTCGCGCAGCCCGCATTCTGCGCCATGTTCGCCGCATGCATTTTGGTGAGCATGCCGCCGCTGCCCAGCGTGCTGACGCCGCGCGTCACCTCCAAATAGGCGGAGACGTCCTCCACCGTTTCGACGAGTTCCGCGCCCGGCAGCGACGGATCACGATCGTAAAGGCCGTCAATGCACGTCAGAATCACGAGTTGGTCCGCCTGGACCATCTGTGCGATCGAGGCCGCCAGCCGATCATTGTCCCCGACGCGGATTTCTTCGGTGGTGACGGTGTCGTTCTCGTTGACGATCGGCGTCACGCCATGTTCGAACAAGCGTTCAATGGTGTTCTTCGTATTCAGAAACCGACGCCGTTGATCCATATCTTCCAGCGTCACCAGCACTTGGGCGATGTCGAAGCCGTGTTCGAGCGCGACGTTGCGATAGGCGTTGAGCAGAAGAGGCATGCCGCAGGCGGCGGCCGCCTGCTTGTCGAGCACGCCCGCGTCGCCCGCATCCATGTTGATCGAGCCGTATCCGAGCGCAACCGCGCCCGAGGACGCAAGAACGACCTCCGCGCCCTCGGCGCGCAACACCGCGATGTCGTTCATCAGGCCGTGCATGAAGGCGTAACGCAGCGTCAGCCGCTCTTCATTGACGAGCAGGCTCGACCCCACCTTCACCACAATCCGTCGGCGTGCGCCCAAAACGACCTCTCCATCTCTACTTAGGCAACGGCTTCCAATGCGAGGATAACAGTTTTCGCGTCAAGGCATGAAATATTTATAAATTCCAATGAAATTTCACAAATGTTTGAGAAAATGATCTTCAAGCCGTGGTTTCGCGGCGTAAGAATGTCGATATAGCGGATCATCTTGATTTCTCAACCCGTAGCGCTATACCTCCGAACGACCCCGAGGCGAACGAATGGAGAGTGGCGGTCATCGTCCGCACCACGACACGACTGTTGATGCTGGGTTGCGGCTCCATGGGCGGCGCCATGCTGGAAGCGTGGATGCGCGACTTGCCTCTGGAAGTCACCGTCGCAAAACCTTCGTCGACCGGGATCCCCGAGGCTGCGTCCTACGCCGCATCGCCGGATGCGATCGACGGCGCGGATTTCGACCTCTTGGTGATCGCCGTCAAGCCGCAAATGATCGCCGAAGCGGTTCCGGCCTATGCGGGATTTTTGCGGCCGGACGGGTTCGTGCTGTCCATCGCAGCCGGCGCCTCGACCCACTCGATCGCGTCTGTGGTCGGAACTGAGCGGATCGCGCGCCTGATGCCGAATCTGCCGGCCCGCATCGGCCGCGGCGTTGTCGGGGCCTATTTGCGGCCGGATCTCGACGCCGCGCAGCGGGCCTTGACGGAAGACTTGGCGCGCGCTGCGGGCATGCTCGTCCCGTGCGACACGGAGGACATGATCGACCGCGTGACCGCCTTGGCGGGTAGCGGGCCCGGCTATGTGTTCGAGTTTGCGCGGAATATGATGGACGCCGGGCGGAGGCTTGGCTTCGCCGATGAGATGGCGCGCCGCATCGTGCTGGAGACGATGGCGGGATCGGCGATCTTGGCGCTAGGAGACGAACGTCCGCTCGACGCGCATCGCGACGCGGTGATGAGTCGGCGCGGCACCACGGAAGCAGGCGTTGGAGCGCTTCGCACGGACGGATCCGTCGAGAGGCTGGTCGCCGACGCCGTGGACGCCGCCTATCGGCGAGCCGTGGAATTGCGGACGTAGCTGCGACGAAACGAAGGGAAGGAGAGTGCGCGTCATGGGCCAGGCCATGGACGATCACATCGCGTCGCTTGGGCGGCGCGCCAAACAAGCCGGACGCATTCTGGCGGGAACGAACGCTGCGCAGAAAAACGCGGCCTTGACGCACGCTGCGGAAGCCTTGCGTCGCCGGGCGGACGAATTGATCGCCGCCAATGGGGAGGACGTCGCCGGCGTCGCCGAGCGCGGCGCGACCGACGCCTTCATCGATCGACTTCGGCTCAACCCGAAGCGCATTGAGGCGATGGCGACCGCCTTGGAGCAGATCGCCGACCTGCCCGATCCCGTTGGACGACGACTTGCCCGCTTCGAGCGTCCAAACGGCCTGATGATCGATCGGATCGCCGTTCCGATCGGCGTGATCGGCATGGTTTATGAGTCCCGCCCCAATGTGGGCGCGGACGCGAGCGCCCTGTGCGTGAAATCCGGAAACGCGGTGATCCTTCGCGGCGGCTCGGAGAGCGTCAAATCGACCGACATCATCGTGGCGTGCATGAAGGACGGGCTGCGGGCCGCCGATCTGCCGGCGGACAGCGTGCAAACGGTCGGGACGACCGATCGAGACGCCGTGCGCGCCTTGCTCTCTTGCGTCGATTACCTTGATCTGGTCATCCCGCGCGGCGGCAAAGGCCTGGTGCGATTGGTCCGTGATCAGGCGAAAGTGCCGACGCTCCTGCACCTTGACGGCAATTGCCACACTTATGTGCACGCCGCGGCGGAACTCGGCGAAGCGGTCGCCGTGGTCGCCAATGCGAAGCTTCGCAGGACCGGCGTCTGCGGCGCGACGGAGAGCTTGGTGGTCGATCGCGCCGTCGCCGCGGATTTTCTACCCGGCTTGCTTGATGCGCTGCTCGACTGTGAGGTGCGCGGGGAAGATGAAGCCCGCGCCTTGGACGCACGCATCGCGGTCTGCACCGAAGAGGACTTTGACACGGAGTATCTGGACGCGGTTCTCTCCGTCAAAATCGTGGGGGGATTGGACGAGGCGCTTGACCATATCGCCGCCCATTCCTCCGGACACACGGACGCGATCCTCACCGAGGATGACGCGGCGGCGGAGCGGTTTCTGACCGAGACGGACTCCGCGGTCGTCATGCGCAACGCCTCCACCCAGTTTTCCGACGGCGGCGAATTCGGCATGGGCGCGGAGATCGGCATCGCGACCGGAAAGATTCATGCGCGGGGACCGGTTGGCCTCGAGCAACTCACGACCTTCAAATATGTGGTTCGCGGCGACGGTCAGACCCGGCCCTAACTAAGGTCGCAACGCGCGCGCGCCGCACTCGAAAATCTGGGAAGCACCATGAATCTATGGGAAACGGCGTCGCTTGGCGCCTATTTCGTGTTGATGATGGCGATCGGCGTCTACGCCTATCGCAAGTCCACCGACGACGTGTCCGGTTACATGCTGGGCGGGCGGCAGCTTCATCCGGCGGTCGCGTCGCTCTCCGCGGGCGCCTCGGATATGAGCGGTTGGATGCTTCTGGGCCTACCCGGCGCGCTCTATGTCGGCGGGCTCGTGGAGGCGTGGATCGCTGTCGGCCTCACCATCGGCGCCCTCGTCAACTATATTGTGGTCGCACCGCGGCTGCGCGTCTTCACGGAGATTGCGGACGACGCGATCACCATTCCTGACTATTTCGAGAAGCGCTTCCACGATACGTCGCGAACGTTGCGCGTGCTGTCCTCCCTCGTGATCGTGGTGTTCTTCACGATCTACACGTCCTCCGGCGTGGTGGCGGGCGGAAAGCTGTTCGATTCCGCCTTCGGCCTCGACTATCGCATCGGCCTGTTTCTCACGGCCGGCGTGGTGATCGCCTACACCCTGTTCGGCGGCTTTCTCGCCGTGAGCCTCACCGACTTCGTCCAGGGTTGCATCATGTTCGTGGCGCTGATCGTCGTGCCGATCGTCGCCATCGCCGCCGCCGGCGGCCCGACGACCGTGATCGACACGCTCGCAACGCACCAGGACGGATTTCTGGACATGACGACCAAGATGACGGCGGACGACACCCTGAAGACGATGGGCGTGTTCGGCTTTATCTCGCTTTTGTCCTGGGGGCTCGGCTATTTCGGTCAGCCGCACATCATCGTGCGCTTCATGGCCATTCGATCGCTGAAAGACGTCAAAACGGCCCGCAATATCGGCATGGCTTGGATGACCGTCACGGTGATCGGCGCCGTCCTGACGGGCTTGGCGGGTTTGGCTTACGTGCTGTCGACCTCCGCCTCGCTCAGCGGCGACGATCCGGAGACGATTTTCATTTTCCTCAGTCAGACCCTGTTTCACCCGGCCGTTTCCGGCTTTCTGCTGGCGGCGATTTTAGCGGCGATCATGAGCACGATCTCCTCGCAATTGCTGGTCGCGTCCTCATCCCTGACTGAGGATTTCTACAAGACGTTCCTGAAAAAAGACGCCAGCCAGACGGAATTGGTGATGGTCGGCCGCGCCGCCGTGTTCGCCGTCGCCCTGATTGCGATTTTCCTGGCCTTCGATCCGAGCAGCAACATTCTGACCTTGGTGTCGAACGCCTGGGCCGGTTTCGGCGCCGCCTTCGGACCGTTGGTCGTGTTCAGCCTTTATTGGAAGGGCATGACGCGCAACGCGGCGATCGCCGGCATGTTGGTGGGCGCGGTGTCGGTCCTGGGTTGGATCTACCTGCCCGTCGGTCCGGGCGGCGCGCCGGTGCGCGCCGTCATCTATGAAATGGCGCCGGGCGTCATGCTCAGCACCTTGGCCATCGTCGAGGTCAGCCTTTTGGAACGCGATCCGAAGGGTCGCGTCGCAAGACGCTTCGACCACATGACGGAGGTCGTGGAAGGAAACGCCGAGCCCGAACGCATGTGAGGGCGCCGCGACGTCAAAAGGAGCCATTGATGCCGAACCGCCCTTTGGACGGCGTCCGCATTCTCGAATTCGCCGGCATCGGTCCCGGTCCCTTCAGCGGCATGATCTTGTCGGATCTGGGGGCGGACGTGGTCCGGATCGACCGTCCCGGCGTGTCGCCGCAAGGGGTCGGTGCGGTGACCGGCCGCGGAAGGCGATCCGTGGCTCTCGACCTGAAGAACCCCGAGGACAGGGCCACGGCGCTCGATCTGATCGCAAAGGCGGACGCCCTTTTCGAAGGCTTTCGCCCCGGCGTGATGGAGCGCATGGGATTGGGGCCTGACGTCGCCCATCAGCGCAATCCCGCGCTCGTTTACGGCCGCATGACGGGCTGGGGCCAAACCGGTCCCCTCGCCCAAGCCGCCGGCCACGACATCAACTATGTCGCCCTGTCCGGCGCGTTGGCGGCGATGGGACGACCAGGCGCGCCGCCGCCGCCGCCGCTCAATCTGGTGGGCGATTACGCCGGCGGAGCCATGTTTTTGATCGTCGGATTGCTTGCGGGCCTCCTGCAGGCGCGCGCCACGGGCCGCGGCTGTGTGGTCGACGCGGCGATGACCGACGGCGCCGCGCTGCTCATGGCCCTGTTTCATGATTTGTCGACGGCCGGTCTATGGAGCGAGACGCGCGGCGCCAATCTTCTCGACGGGGCGGCCCCGTTCTACGACGCCTATGAATGCGCGGACGGACGCTTTGTCAGCATCGGTTCGATCGAACCGCAATTTTACGCCTTGCTGCTTGAGAAGACCGGTCTCGACCAGGATCCCGCCTTCGCCAATCAGTATGATTTTCCGAATTGGCCGGCGATGAAGGCCAAAGTCGCCGACGTCATCCGGCGTAAGTCCCGCGCCGAATGGATGGCGATCATGGAAGGCACGGACGTCTGCTTTGCGCCGGTCTTGTCCATGGCGGAGGCGCCCGACCATCCTCACAACATCGCTCGAAACACCTTCCTCACGATCGACGGACAGCGCCATCCGGGGGCTGCGCCACGTTTCTCCGGGACGCCGCACACGCCGTTGCGGCCGGCGCCGACGCCGGGCGAACACAATGAGGACGTCGTCGCGGAATGGGGCCGCGAGCAAGACTGATCCACGAACCCGCAGCCGATCCGTCCAACCGCCCTTAACGCGGCAGCATTTGGAGAAGAAGTCGAACGATCGGGATCATCCGCCCCATCGCATCCGGCGCCAGTGGTTCGATCAACGCCGCCGTTCGGGCGGCGACGTCCGGCGGAGGCCGGCCTGCTGCGCCGAGATCCGCGGCCAGGACGCGCCCCCGCGCCAAACCATCCGCCGTGACCTTCATCGCGGCGGCGCGCAGGCGGCCGTCCGCCGCCAAGGGCGCAAGCATGGCGTGGCCGAGACGGAGAAAGCCCGGCCAGTGCGCCAGGTGACGCGGCAAACTGGGTTTCACGGCGCGATCCACGCCGAACGCAGCCAAGACGTTGAACGCTCGGACAAGCTCAGACGTCGCCGGGTCCATGTCCACTTCGGAGACCATCGCCGGCGGCGGGGACGTCGGCCTTTGCATCGCCTCGATCGAAGCACGACCAATCTGTGTCGCAGGACCGCTCCGTGCCGCCGTCTCGCCGCGCAGAAGCGCCAGCACGGCGGAGAACGCAAGGATGTTGAGCGAATTTCCGCGATCGTAACCGGTCAAGACCTCGCGAATGGCGGCCTCTGCGTCCATATCCACGCCGGCGGCGCGCAGGGATGCGGGGGAGCATCTGGGGATTTGCGGCAGATCGAGGTCGTCCAAAAGCGCAACGGATTCGACGAGTACGACGCCGTCCGCATAGAGACGTTTCGTCGTGCGCCAGGTCCAGCACAACCCTTCCGGACAAAGAGCGAGTCGACGCCAAACGAGGTTCACGAAGGGCATGCCCATCGTCGCCTTGATGTCAGCATAGATTTCCGCGACCTCGCCGGTCGCATCCGCCTCTGGGACCTCCGTCATGCGATCGGCTCCATGAGCGTCGCGGAAGCGCCGTCAGCGGCGGACGGAGCTGCGCCTAGACTTCGAATTCGCGCATACGATGGAAGAGGTCGCGCAACGCGTCAGAAAACGCATTCGAGAGGCGAAAGAAGTTTTCGTCGTCGGCGGGTATGCGCCGATACTCTTCAAAGGCGTAGGTGTTGGTGCGGATGACCGCGATGTCCAAGGGCATGCCGACCGACAGATTTGACCGGATCGTGGACGCCATCGACAAAAGGACCGCGGTCTTGCCGTCTTGCAGCGGGGTGTCCGGGCCCACGATGCGATCGAGGATCGGCTTGCCGTATTTGGTCTCTCCAATCTGAAAGAACGTCGTCTCATCGGTCGCCTCGATGAAATTGCCGGCGGAATAGACGTGATAAAGGCGCGGCGAGCCTCCCGCACGCTGCCCGGCCACCAGGATCGAGGAAACGCTGGACTCGCCCATGGCCGCAAGGCCCTGGCCATAGCGCTGCTGCACTTGGCGCATCGCCTCGCCCACGACGTCGGCGACGCCGAACATCGTCTTCGCCGTCATCAAATTGGGGACGCCGCGCACCGGATTGTCGATCTCTTCTTGCAGACGAGAGATCACGGCTTGGGTGACGGCGAGGTTGCCGGCGGTCATCAGGCAGACCGCGCGATCGTCCTGGGCCTGCCACACGAACATCTTCTTAAACAGCGCCACATCGTCGACCCCCGCATTGGTGCGCGTGTCGGACAGACAGACCAAGCCCTCGCGGAGGCGAAGGGCCACGCAATACGTCATGAGCGTGCAACCTTCTGAAAGCGGCGACCAAGCGAAAGACGTGCGGTTCACGCACCCAAGCGGCCGCCTTGCGATCGCAAGGTTACGCGCCTTCCGCCTCCGAGGCTACGTCCGCCGCGTCGACCCCGGCGCCGAACCCGTAATCTGCGGACAATTGGTTCACCATGCCGTTGTTGCGCACCAAAAACCCGTCCAGGAAATCCGGAAGACCGGTGGCGGCGAGGCTGTCCAAGGACTCCACGTTGAGATCCTTGGCGATGGCGTCGGCGACGCGGCGCACCTCGCGCGTCTGCCCGTACTCCCTCTCCAAGCTCGTCAACGCGGCGGCGATCCGGTCGTAGCAATAGCGCAAGGAGCGCGGGCATCGCCCGTTCAAGATCAATAGCTGCGCCACGCGGAGCGGCGCCGGCTCCCCTCCATAAGCCTGGCGGTAGGCGCGAAGACTGCCCGCCGCGCGCAGTAGGGCCGTCCATTGATGCAGGTCCACGGCCCCGCCCTCCGGACTCCAATCGGGAAGAAGGACATGCTGCTTCACGCGCAGGAGCCGCGACGTGTTGTCTGCGCGCTCCACATGCTGACCCAGATCCATGAAGTGAAACTGATCCGAGCGCATCAGAGCGCCATCGACCACGCCGCGAAACTGCGCGGCCCGCATCTTCACCCAGTCAATGAAGTCCGCTAATGCGCCGCCCGCGACCTCATCATCCCTTACAGCGTCGAGATCGATCCATGTGGCGTTCATGACCTCCCAGAGCTCAATGGGGATCAGGCCGCGCACCGCGCGCGCATTGCGGCGCGCGGCCAGGAGGCAGCCATAAACCGACGAGGCGTTGCTCCCGTCGAGCAACAGAAAAGGCGCGACCTTGCTTTGATCGGCCGCCTCAAAGGGCGCGCGGAACGGCGCGCCGGCCGCGATCACCACCGACGCCCATTCCGAGGCGCGGGCTTCCGCCGAGTCGAACAAGGTCGTCATGCGGCGCGCGGCGTCCACCAAGCGCGCAATGTTCTCCGCACGCTCCACATAACGTGCGATCCAGAAGAGATTCTCGGCGGCGCTGGAGAGCATTGCGGCGTGTTTCCCCTAGGTCTTAGCCATGATCGTTCGACGCCCAGTCGTCGAGCACCCAGGTGTCCTTCACGCCCCCGCCCTGGCCCAAACTGACCGACAATGTGTCGCCATCACGCGAGGCTCGGGTCAGACCGCCGGGGATCACGGTGCAGTCTTCTCCACACAGAACGAAGGGGCGAAAATCCACGTGACGGCCGACGATTTCACCGTTGACCAGGGTGGGCGCGACCGAAAGCTCCAACACTGGCTGTGCGACGAAGCTCTGGGGTTTTGCGCGGACACGGTCGCGGAAGATCTCTTTTTCCGCCGCGCTCGCTTCGGGACCGATCAGCATTCCGCGCCCGCCCACGCCATGGACCTCCTTCACCACAAGATTGTCCAAGTTCTCCAAAACATAGGTCAGGTGGTCAGGCTCCCGGCAGCGCCACGTCTCCACATTCGGCAAGATCGGCGTCTCCCCAAGATAAAAGTCGATCATGTCCGGCACGAAGGCGTAGACCGCCTTATCGTCGGCGACCCCCACGCCAGGCGCGTTCACCAATGTGACGCCGCCTTTGAGGTAAACCTCCATGAGGCCCGGGATCCCTAGAAGCGAATCCTTGCGGAAAGCCAGCGGGTCCAAAAACGGATCGTCCACCCGTCGGTAGAGAATGTCGACGCGTTTGGGTCCGCGGGTCGTCCGCATCCACAACCGCCCGGAGTCGACATACAAATCGGGGCCGTGGACCAGTTCGACGTCCATCTCGTCCGCCAAATGGACATGCTCGTAAAAAGCCCCGTTCGCCGGCCCCGGAGTCAGAAGCGCCACATGGGCGCGTTCTTCGTCCGCGTCCGGCCGAAGATCCTCCAGCACCCGCCGCAGCCGATCCGGGTAGTCGGCGACCGAACGCACGCCGCCGTCTTCGAACAGTTCCGGGAACATGCGCGATAGAATCGCGCGGTTCTCCAAGACGTTCGACGCGCCTGACGGCGTGCGGCAATTGTCCTCAAGCACGAAGAACGTGTCCGCCGACGTGCGCACGACGTCGACGCCGACAATGGCGCAATAGACGCCGCGCGCCGGCCGCGCCTCCTTCATCAATGGCAGGTAGGCGTCGTTCTCAAAGACGAGATCGCGCGGAATTCGGCCGGCGCGGACAATGTCCGCGTTCCCATAAACGTCGCTGAGAAATGCGTTCAACGCCCGCGCGCGTTGGATCGCGCCGCGTTCGATGCGCGCCCATTCGGCCGCGTCGAACACGCGCGGGATCAAATCGAAGGGGATCTGGCGTTCGGACGCGCCGACGCCCTCGTCATGAAAGACGTCGAAGGTGACGCCGATCCTGCGAAACAACGCGTCTGCCTGGCTTCGGCGCTGCTCCAAGGTCGCAAGGCCGATGTCCTGGATCCATCGCGCCACGCGCGCATAGGGTCGGCGCACCTGGCCAGCGTCCTGCATTTCGTCGAACACGACGGACCCTTCCGCGCAAGAGCGTGAAAACCGAAGACGATGAGAGCGAGATGAGGGTGTCGAACCGGGCGCGTGTTTGCAAGGCCGCGCGAACCGCGCAACACTTCATGGATTCGGGCTTGGGCGGGGAGCGCCATGACCATTCTTGCGGGGCTCACCCATGTCACGCGTTACGCCTATGCGCGCCGCGTTCAATTGGGACCTCAGATCATTCGACTTCGTCCGGCGCCGCATTGCCGCACGTCGATCGGAAGCTACAGCCTGACCGTCGAACCGCGCGATCACTTCCTGAATTGGCAGCAAGATCCGTTCGGGAATTATCTCGCGCGGTTGGTCTTTTCGGAGAAGACCGATCTCTTTCGCGTCACGGTGGATCTGACCGCGCGCATGGACGCGATCAACCCGTTCGACTTTTTCCTTGAGGAGAGCGCGGAGCACGTCCCGTTCGTCTATGACGACGACCTGAAAAAGGAGCTAGCCCCTTATCTGGAAGTGGGGGCGGCGACGCCCAAGCTTTTGGACTTCGTCAACAGCGTGCAGCAGAACGGGCAAAGAACGATCGATTTCCTGGTCGAGTTGAACGCCCGCCTCGAGCGCGAGATCGCCTACACCATTCGAATGGAGCCCGGCGTCCAAACGCCGGAAGAGACTTTGACGCGCGCGATCGGTTCGTGTCGCGATTCAAGCTGGCTCTTGGTGCAGATTCTTCGACGCCTGGGATATGCGGCGCGGTTCGTGTCCGGCTATTTGATCCAATTGGCCCCTGACCAAAAATCCCTCGACGGTCCCTCAGGACCTGAGGCGGATTTCACCGATCTGCACGCTTGGGCGGAGGCCTATGCGCCGGGTGCGGGTTGGATCGGTCTTGATCCCACATCGGGCCTCTTCGCCAGCGAAGGACATATCCCGTTGGCCGCGACCCCCGCGCCGCAGAGCGCCGCCGCCATCACAGGCGGGGTCGAGGCGGTGAAGGTCGATTTTCATTTCGACATGAAAGTCGCGCGGATTCACGAAGAACCGCGGGTGACGAAGCCCTATGCCGACGCCCAGTGGGCGGCGATCGATCGGGCCGGCGACGCCATCGACGCCCAACTCACAGCGGGCGACGTGCGGCTGACGGTCGGCGGCGAGCCGACCTTCATCGCCGCACAGGATTACGACGCCGATGAATGGAACATCGCCGCAGTCGGCCCGACCAAACGGCGCTATGCGGACGATTTGATCCGCCGCCTGAAGGCGCGGTTCGCGCCGAAGGGTCTGCTGCAATTCGGGCAAGGCAAATGGTATCCGGGCGAGCCGTTGCCGCGTTGGGCGTTCGCGCTCTACTGGCGCGCGGACGGCCAGCCGCTTTGGGACAATGACAGCTTGATCGCGCGCGAAGCCGAACCGCAACCGGTGGACGCCGGGGATGCAAGCGCGTTCGTCGCCGCTCTGGCCCGCAATCTTGGGATCGATCCGGCCTTCGCCACCCCGGCCTATGAAGATCCGGCCGAGTTTCTCTTGCGCGAGGCGAAGCTGGCCCCTGATCTCGACCCGACGGACAATCGCCTCGAAGACCCGATGGAGCGGGCGCGCTTGGTCCACGTGTTCGACCGCGGGCTCACCACGCCGGCGAGCTATATTCTCCCGATCCAGGCGGCCCAGGCGCGCGCCTCAGGCCATCGGCGCTTTGTCTGGGAATCGGAGGCGTGGCGGACGCGCCGGCGCGCCCTGTTCCTGATCCCGGGCGACAGCCCCGCTGGATTTCGGTTGCCCTTGCGCGCCTTGTCCTATTTGGCCTCCGGGGCGGAGCCCGTGATCCACGTCTTGGATCCCTTCGCCGCGCATGCCGCCCTGCCGGCTCGCCCTCCGCAATTTCAAACCGAGCGCCGTCGCGATGCGGAGGACGACGACGCTCCGCGGCTCGCCCGGACGGAAGAGCCCGAGATTTTCGCCATGGCGGACGTCGTCCCAGGGGGAACGTTTGTCGGCGGCGCGCCGGCGGTCCGCACCGCGCTGACGGTGGAGCCGCGTGACGGTCGGTTGTGCGTGTTTTTGCCGCCGGTTGAGAGCGCGGACGCCTTTGTGGATCTCGTCGCGGCGATCGAAGAAACGGCGGCCGAAACCGGCTCGCCGGTCCATTTGGAGGGCTATCCGCCGCCCGAAGACGCGCGCATGAACGTGATCAAGGTGACGCCGGACCCCGGCGTGATCGAGGTCAATGTCCACCCGGCGGCGAGCTGGCGCGAACAGGTGGACGTCACCAAAACGCTCTATGAGGAAGCGCGGCTCGCTCGGCTCGACACGGCGAAGTTCCAGGTCGACGGGCGGCCCGTCGGCTCCGGCGGCGGCAATCACATCGTCATGGGCGGCGCGACGCCGCCGGACAGCCCGTTTCTGCGGCGGCCGGATTTGCTCGGATCCTTGATCCGCTATTGGCAGAACCATCCGAGCCTATCGTACCTCTTCTCCGGCCTGTTCATCGGGCCGACGAGCCAGGCTCCGCGGGTGGACGAAGCGCGCCACGACCAACTCTATGAACTGGAGATCGCGCTCAAGCAGATCCCCAATCCCTTCGCGGCCTCCGGTGACGATTGCCCGCCCTGGCTGGTGGACCG